>NZ_CP027666.1:702500-1053750 GCF_003008535.1 Ottowia oryzae | reverse complement strand
CTGCTCGATCTGTTCGTCGGTGAGTTGGGGGCGTGTCATAGCGGTTGGGGTAATGAAAGGGTTACAGGGCGCCGTAGCGGCGTTCGATGTCGGCACGCACCTGCCGGTCGGCATGCAGGCCGGCGGCGTACCGGCGGCTGAGTTCGATGACGTGGGGCGCCAGGCGCCAGCGCCCGCCCTGGGGCGTTTGCTCGGCCCAGCCGGCGGTGCGCAGGTTGTCCAGGTCGCGGGTGACGCTGCTGGGGCCAATGGCCAGGGCCTTGGCCATCTCGCCCGGCGCCAGGCCGTGCAGCTCGTGCCCGGCCAGCAGATCGACCATGCGCAGCAGGCGCTGCTGGGCCGGGTTGGTGTAGTTGCCGGCGCTCATCAGTAGCTCCCGGCGATCAGGTGGGCCGCCAGCTCGCGCAGGATGCGTGAGACGGTCTCCAAGTTTTGGCGGGTCTTTTTCTTGAGCGCGTGCCGCTGCGACCAGCGCGAGGGCCATTGGTCGAGACAGCGCTGAAGATCAGCCTCTTGCCTGCGCAGGAATTCAATGCGCGCAGCCTGGGCGCTCATGCCGTCGGTCATGGTGCAAAGTCCAGCTCGGGCTCGGCGAAGCCGGCCACGTTGAGTTGATGGGCGGCGACCTGCTGCAGGTGGTTGCGCAGGGCCTCAAGGGTGGCGTTGGCGTCGGCCTGCTCGCCGCCGGCGTAGAAGTCGGTCAGCAGCTGCAGGGCTTGGGCGAAGCCGGTGTTCAGCTCCACCATGTCGGCGGGCTGGGCCTGGCGGCCGCGCGGCATGTCGACGAGCAGCTTGCCGTCTGTGGCGGCCATCCAGCGGGCCACCAGGTTGATGCCGCAGGCGTGCTCGTACGCGGGCAGCAGCACGGCGGGCATGCGGCCGTTGGCGATCCACTTGTAGAGGGCCCAGTGGTCTTCCAGGCCCATGCGCTCGGCGATGCGCTCGACGCTCAGGTTGTGGCGCTCTTGCGCGAAGTCTTTGCAGCCCTTCAGCGCGTCGCGCAGGCTGGCCGGTTGCCAGCGTTTCCAATGGCGGCGCGTCATTGGAAGGCCCCCTGGCGCGAGGCGCGCAGGCCGTTCAAACAAATAGCGGGCGTGGGCCTGTGCAGCTGGCGCGCAGCGACCAAGAATTCAGCCAGGTCAACACACCCGGAGCGGCACATGGACACGGCAGCAGATTTGGAGGGGCGCATTGACGCGGTAGGCCAGGCGGTGATCTGGCTGGCGGCGGCGCTGGAGGATGCGCGGCTCATCGACGGCCCCCAGCTTTGCCGGGCGCTGCGGGGGCGCCAGCCACCGGCGGGCACGCCGGCGGCGCTGGCAGCGGCATCGCAGCGCACGCTGCGGCAGATGGCCGATGCGCTGGACGGCGCGCGGCAGGTGCGGCAGGCGCAGGCTGACCAATCACGGGGGCATCCACCCGATGGCCCCAGGGCGTGAATGCGCCCGTCATGCGGCGGCACCGGCTGCGGCCTGGGCGTGCGCCGGGCGGGTATAGGGCTGCTTGGCGGCCACGGCCTGGCCGCGCTTGAGGCCCAGGAACACGGCGATGTTGTGGCTGGCGCCGCGCTTGCAGGGCTTCTGGCCGCGCAGGATGGCGTCCACCAGGCTGCAGCTGACGCCAAAGCGGCGCGCCAGCTCGGCCTTGGACAGGCCCTGCTCGTCCATCCATTGGATGGCCTGGGCGTTGGTGCGAAGCGGTGTAGTCATGGCGTATGGGTGTTAATTGGTGGCGGCTTGGTGGTAAATTGCCCAGGCAATCAAACGAAGGAGCAACCAATGACCGACGACGAGCTGCAGCAGCCCTTGGCGCGGTGGGTGGGCGAGATCGAAGACGTTGCGCGGCTGGCCGCGCGTGACGCTGCAGCGGCGCGCTTTCTGCTGGGCAACCTGGTGCTGGAGCTGGGGCGCACGGGCCTGCTGATGGATGCGCATGCCTTCATTGATCGCCTCCTTGTTGGGGCGCAGCAGGCACCGGATCAGTCGCAGGCCCTGCAGGAATACCTTCAGGAGCTGCGCGCCCTGCTGCCAGCACCTGACGAATCCGGCGGGCCTGGCGAGCCTGGCGAGCCTGTGGTGTTTCATTAACCAGCGGGCTGCGCGGGATGTAGAGCACGGGGGGGTGTCGGTTTTCGGACAAAAGAAAGTGCAGCACGCGGCGGGCAAAGCGGCGGCGCAGCACCAACCAGTGGTCAGTGGCGCGTTTGAAGATGGGTTTCATGGCAGATCAGTCGTTGACGGGCAGGCCGAGCTTCAGGCGCACTTCACGGCCTTCGCCGTAGTTGCCCTGGCGCAGGCCGCGCACGGCATCGCTGACGGTGCGGTACTTGAAGTTGTGCATGGCGGCCCAGGCCTTCAGGGTCAAACCCTGCTGGCGCAGCCGGTGCTTGATCTGGTTGGGGGTGGCTTGCTGCATGGCGGTTGTCGCAGTGGTTGGCTGTTGATGGATGCGATTATGGGTAATTTTTTACCCATGCGCAATGCCTATTTGGAAATTTTTTATGCACATGGGCGAACGCATCAAAGAGGAGCGAGAGCGGTTGAACTTCAACCAGGCGCAGTTCGCGGATCTGGCGGGCGCGACGCGCAAGACCTTGTTCAACTGGGAGACCGGCGTGGCCGCACCAAACGCCAATGCGCTAGCCGTGTGGGCGGGCCACGGTCTGGACGTGCTCTACGTGGTCACCGGCCAGCGCAGCCAACCAGTGCCGCCCACGGCCACATTGCCACCGCGCCAGCGCGCGCTGCTGGACAACTTCGAGCACACGGATGAAGAGGGCAAGCGGCACGTTGAACAGGCGGCACTTCTGGCGGCGAAATCAGCGGCCAATGCCCAGCGCGGCAATGCGGCATAGATCTGCCAACGATTCGCAGCCCGCGCCGCTATGACAGATCAACCGAGATGACCGAGGAAAGGAGAGAGGGATGTCAACACTGAGAACAACAACCGCGATGGCGTTGATGACCGGGGCGGCATTGACGGCATCGGCCAGTGCCAGCGCGCAGGTCTACAAGTGCCCCGATGCCAGCGGGCGCACGGTGATTCAGCAGATGCCCTGCACGGGCGGCGAGAAGATGAAGGTGCCAAGCACGGGGGCGACCAACGCTGACGTGGCTGACGCGCGCGGCAAAGCTGCGGGCTTGTGCGAGGCGGCGCTGCGGTCGGTGCCTGCCTGGAAAGACCGTGACAGCGTTCGCATCTCGCGCGTGTCACGCGTCGGTTTCACGACGGTGCAGATGCATGGGACAACACTGGCTGTGGTGCAGTACGTGGCAGCAGTGGACGCCAAGAACTCCTACGGCGCCTACGGCGGCGACAAGCCAGCCTATTGCTACTTGAACGGCACCGAATCAAAGGTGCTTGACGTCAAGGTTTTCTAGGCCGCGTGCCGAGGAGGCGCAATGAATACCGAACCCACCTTGCGCCTGCAGCTCACGCCCAACCCAGCGGGCACCGTGCCCACCTTGCAGCTCATCGAGGAGGCCCTCTGGGTGGCCTACCGCGCCGGCTACGGCCAGGCCATGCAAGACAGTGACGGGCTGGAACGCCTGACAGATTTTTTAAAGGAGCGCCCATGAGCGAGCAGGGAAAACCACCACCACCACCACCACCACCACCACCACCGCCACCGCCGCCACCGCCCCCACCGCCACCGCCACCGCCACCGCCACCGCCACCGCCGCCACCGCCTGCCCCGCTGCACGAGTCGACTGAATTCAACGAACGCGGGGGCGGCGCGGTGTATTTCCATCCCCCGCCTTCGCCGCCGCCCAGGCCGCCAAAGTAGCCAGGGCGCATACCGGAGTGCACAATCGGCAACATGACTACGCCCCCCGTCGAGAGCCACAACGCAGACGCCGATGCCGCTGAAAACCAGCGCCTAGACAGTATGTGGGCGCAACGGTGCGCCACCCTGAGCAGGGCCTGGGTTCAGGTTCGCTACCACCGCCGGCGTCAGCGGTTTTTTGACCTTGCCGACAAGTTCACCAAGTCAATCACAGTTGTTCTTGGTGCATCGCTGATGGGCAAGTACTTTGTCGATTGGCTGCCCTGGCTCGCGACTGCCATTACATCGGCGGGCCTTGTAGCGTTGGTGTTCGGATACAGCGAGCGCAAGCAACTGCACAAGGAACTGGCCGAACAGGCTGCCAAGCTGGTGGCCGATATCGAACGCGTACCGGTGGGTGGCCTGAGTTTTGAGCGGACGGCGGGGTGGAACGCGGACTACGCGCAGTTGGCGGCGAAAGCTCCGCCGCCGCTCAAGGTTCTATCGCTGATCTGCGAGCGAGAGCAGGCCATTGCTGAAGGGCAGCCTGATCATGTGAAGCAGCCGGTTTTCTGGCAACGCTGGCTTTCCCAAGTCAAGGGCTGAGTCCCGCAGACCACAGCGCCCTGAGGGGCGCTTTTTTTTGCAAGCGAGCCGGCGCACCCATGCGCCGCGCGGCAAATGTAAAACGTTTTAGTTGGCCTGCATCGCGCGCGCGCGCGACCATCGTGCATGGCTGAAAACCTGCCGCCCACGTCTGACCGCTGCGCAAGCTGCGCGCACTTCTCTCGCGAGAAATCGACGCTCGCGGCGCACGGGTTCGGCCATTGTGTGCACGTCCCCATTTACCGCAGCTTCAGCGCTGCAGCGGCGTGCGCGTTCAAACCTTCTCGATGGAGCAATGGCGATGCAAAAGCAAACGCCGCCGGCCACGCGCTGGCGAATGAGTGACTGGCTGATTGTGGCGCTGGTGCTGGCGCTGGTGGTGTGGCTGATGGCGCCGCAGCAGCTGCCGGTCAGCATCTACAAGCTGAGCCTGGTTTCGATGGCTGCGGTGGCGGGCTACTGGATCGACCGCAGCTTGTTCCCCTACGCGCGGCCTGACGGACAGCTGGCGCGGGAGCTGCTGGAGGCGAAGCTGCCGGAGGCAGTGCCCCTGGAGCCGAGCCCGTTGGAAGCGTATATGGCTGACCCTGTTGACTGCGGCACTGACGATGCGTGCGCCCTGGCCGAGGCGGTGGACTGCACGTCGGTGCACCTGTTGATTGGCGCGATGCTGCGGCGCGCGTTGATTGTGTCGGCGGCGATGCTTGCGGTGAGCCTGGGGGCGTGATGGGCTGGCCGCAATGGACGTGGCTGGCGATGATGGCGATTGGACTGCTGATTGCCGCACACGAGCACGGAAAGGCACGTACTGGCAGGCAGAGTTTCTGGACGAGCGCCATAGCTGCCGCCATCCACGTCGCGCTGCTGCTTGCTGGTGGGTTTTTCGCGCAGGCAGCGCAGGCCCAGGTGCCGCCCGAGGCGCACCGCTACCGCCTGACGCTGGTGCGCGAGGCGCAGCGGGCCTGGGGGCTGGATGCACCGATTGCCGCACTGGCGGCGCAGGTGCATCAGGAAAGCGGCTGGCGCCCAGAAGCGGTGAGCCGCGTGGGCGCGCGCGGGATGGCGCAGTTTATGCCCGCCACCGCCACCTGGTGGTGCGCACGCGAGGGCATCAGCAGTGCTGACTGCCAGCCGCACAACCCAACCTGGGCGCTGCGCGCGCTGGTGGGTTACGACCTGCACCTGTACCAGCGCGCGCCGGCGCGCATGGGCCGCTACGACCGGCTGTGGCTGGCCCTGCGCGGCTACAACGGCGGCGAGGGGCATTGGCAAGCAGAAGGCCGAACGACCGGCCTGGCGGCGCCTACGCGCCAGCAGATCGACGCGGCCTGTGGCAAGGCGCGGCGTGCGCCGGTGCACTGCGCGGAGAACCTTGGCTACCCGCGCCGCATCTTGGTCACCCTGCAGCCGCGCTATGCGGCTTGGGGGCCTGTTTGGAACCCATGAGGAGCGCTGATGCCCACCCCTGAATTGACGTACGGCGAGCGCGCCGTTGGCCTGACTTTCAACCCCGGCGGCAGCGGCGAAGTGGCCGATTGCAAGCTGCACTTTGCCAAGCTGATTGACCAGCAGAACGAGCTGCGCGCGGCGTGCGCCAGTCCGGAGCAGAAGCGCCTGGCCAGCGTGGCGATCACGGAGCTGCAGACGGCGCAGATGTGGGCTGTCAAAGCCCTCACTTGGAAGGACTGAGACGTGAGCCGCGCGGTTATTGCCCTGGGCGGCCTGCTGTTGGCGCTTGGCGCCGGTGCGGGCGGCTATTGGTGGGGCCATGGGAATGGCAAGGCGGCCGAGGTGGCACGCCGGGATGCCGACACCGTTGCCAAGGTGACCGCGCAGCTGGAGGCACACCAGGGCCTGATAGACGACGCCAATGCGGCCAGTGCCGCGCTGCGCGGCGCGGCTGCGACGCGGGCGGCCAACGACCGAAAGTTTTCAAAGGAGTTTCGCGATGCGCTCAAAAACACGGCTGGTGATCGTGCTGGCTGCCGCTTTGACGATGACAGCGTGCGCCAGCTCGGTGCCGCGCGTGAACGCGCTGCCCAAGCCGCTGCCGGCGGCCTCACTGCAACAGTGCCCCGAGCCGGGCCCGGCGCCGGGAAGTGATGTGGACGACGTGGCGGTGGCGCTGATGGACTTGTACGGGCTCTATGGCCAGTGCGCGGGGATGCACGCTGAGCTGGTGCGCCACCTGGAAGGCAAGTGACGCAGGTGACGCTAGACCTTTGGCATGTGATCTCGCTGGCTGTGTCGTTCTTCGGCGCGAGCGCTGCGGCGGGCAAGTTGCTGCTGTCGCAGACGCAGAAGCACCTTGATCACCGCTTCAACACGCAGGAGGCCGCGCGCGCGGCCAACCACGACCAAGTGTCGCGCCGGCTGGACAGTATTGAGGCGGCGGCGCGCGAAGAGATGGGTAATTGGCAGCGCATTGAGCGCGATCTGCTGAAGTTCCAGGCCGACATGCCTTTGAACTACGTCCGGCGGGAGGATCACATCCGCGTCCAGTCGATTCTGGAAGCGAAGTTGGATGGCCTTGCCACGAAGATCGACAACGCGCAGCTGCGCGCGTCGCTGTCATTGAAACAGGGGGATTCATGAACACGATTGACCAGGCCCGCATCCGGCGCGAAGCGCTGCGCTGGCTGATCATCTTGACGCTGAACAACGCGCGCCCCGTTGGGGCGTTTGAGGGGCCGATTCTTTCGGTTGCGCAGGCCGAGTACCCGGACGCGACGGCGATGGAGCTGCGCCGGGAGCTGGACTACCTTGACGACCGCGAGTTGGTGCGCGTGGACAAGCAGCCCAGCGGCCGATGGTTTGCCGAGCTGTCGCGCTTTGGCGTGGACGTGGCCGAATACACGGTGCCGTGCGAGCCGGGCATCGCGCGGCCTGCGAAGTACTGGTGAGCCATGGCCCGGCGCAGCAAAGTACTGGCCCTGCCGCCTGAGCTCAAGGAATGGCTGGATGGAGAACTTGTTCGGCGGGGGTTTGCCGACTATGTCCAGCTGGCGGCCGACCTGAAAGAGCGTGGCGCTGATGTCTCGAAGTCGGCGCTGCAGCGCTATGGATCGCCCTTCGAGGAAAGACTGGCAAAGCTGAAGATGGCAACGGAGCAGGCGCGGGCCATGGTGGAGGCGGCGCCTGACGACGAGGACAACTTGGGCGCTGCGGTGGTGCGCTTGACGCAGGAGCGCATCTTTGGCGTGCTGATGGAGCTGGACATCGACGCCGACAACGTGGATGTGAACAAGCTGTTCAAGAACGCGGCCGAGATCGGCAAGGCCAGCGTGAACCAGAAGCGGCTGACGCTGGAGGTGCGCGCCAAGATCGAAGAGGCGGCGCGCAAGAAGGCGCTGGCTGATGCGGCCAAAGAGGTGGCCAGCTCGGCCAAGAAGCAAGGGCTGTCTGCCGACATGGTGGCGCAGCTGCGCGAGGCTATCCAGGCCAAGCTGTGATGCAAAAGACGCAGATCGCCCAAGCGCTGGGCATCCTGATGGACTACCAGGTCGAGTGGATCAGCGACGCCTCGGCAGTCAAAGTGGCTGAGAAGGGGCGGCGTATCGGCTTGAGCTACGCCGAGGCCGCCGACGATGTGCTGTACGCGGCCAGCGAGGGGGGGGCCAACGTCTATTACATCTCCTACAACAAGGACATGACAGCGGGCTTCATCCAGGATTGCGCGACCTGGGCGAAGGCGTTCCACGCGGCGGCGACCGAGGTGGAGGAGTCGGTGATTCAGGAGGGCGACAAGCAGATCCTGGCGTACACGATCAAGTTCGACAGCGGCCACTTCATTCAGGCGCTGACCAGCACGCCGCGCAGTCTGCGGTCGAAGGGGCGGCCGGGTGAGCGCCTGGTGATCGACGAGGCGGCGTTTGTCGACGACATCAAAGAGCTGCTGAAGGCGGCCCTGGCCATGACGATTTGGGGCGGTCAGGTGCGGATCATCAGCACGCATGACGGGGAGGACAACCCGTTCAACGAGCTGGTGAAGGATGTGCGCGCGGGCCGCTACAACTACGGGCTGCATCGGATCACTTTTGACGATGCGCTGCACGATGGCTTGTTCCGCAAGATTTGTGCGGTGACAGGGCGGGCATGGTCGCCCGAGGCCGAGGCGCAGTGGCGCATGGAGATCGTCAACCGCTACAAGCCGAATGAGGATGAGGAGCTGTTTTGCGTTCCGGCGCGGGGCGGCGGTGCCTGGCTGTCGCGCGTGTTGATCGAATCGTGCATGAAGCCGGCGCCGGTGCTGCGCTTCACGGGCACGGCCGCCTTCAACGATGCAAGCCCCGAGCGGCGCGCCGTGGAGATGCAGGAGTGGATCGACGAGCATCTGAGGCCGCTGCTGGCGTTTAACCCGGCGCTGCGGCACGCGCTGGGCCAAGACTTTGCGCGCTCGGGCGACTTGTCGGTGATTGCGCCGGGGGAGATTGCGCAGAACCTGAGTCTGCGGGTGCCGTTCTTGGTGGAGCTGAAGAATGTTCCGTACAACCAGCAGCTGCAGGTGCTTTTTGCCATTGCCGATGCACTGCCGCGCCTGTCGGGCGTGGTGATTGATAGCCGGGGCAATGGCTCTTACATCGGCGAGGCGGCGCACGACAAATACGGCTCGGTGGTGGTTCGCCTGATGCCGACGGAGGGTTGGTACCGGGACAACATGCCGCCGTACAAGGCGGCGTTTGAAGATCAGACGATCACGGTGCCGCTGGATGACAACGTGCTGCTGGATCACCGCGCGATCAAGCTGGTGCGGGGCGTGCCGCGTGTGCCTGAGGGCAAGACGTCCGAGGGGCGCCATGGCGACGCGGCGATGGCCTGCGTTTACCTGCATGCGGCGTCGCGGATGGACTACGGTCCGGTGGAAGTAGCTAGCCGCCGCCGGCGCAATGCCGACACCCTGATGCAAGGATATTGATGATGAGCGGCATTTACCTGGGCAACGATTTTGTGTCTTTCGCCGAGGCGCAGCGGCGCATGAAGCCGGGCAAGGGGGCGCTGAGCGACCACGTGGCGACGCGCGACCGCAGCCCGGATTTCGTGGCGCTGGGCATGTACCTGCCGAACCCTGACCCGATCTTGAAGAAGATGGGCAAGGACGTGGAGGTGTACCGCCAACTGCGCGGGGATGCGCACACGGGCGGATGCATCCGCCGGCGCAAAGCGGCGGTGAAGTCGCTTGAATGGCGCATCGAGAAGGACAAGGCCAGCAGCCGGATGCACAAGGTGGTGCAGGCGGTGTTTGACCGGCTTGACCTGGACACGCTGATCAACGAGATCATGGACGCGGTGCTGTATGGCTACCAGCCGCTGGAGGTGATCTGGTCAAAGGGCCTGGGGCGCGCGCCGGTGCCAGACCGGATTGTGGGCAAGCCGGCGGACTGGTTCCTTTTTGACGCGGACGCGCAGCTGCGCTTTCGCAGTCGCGAGCACCTGATGGAGGGCGAGGCGCTGGCGCCGCGCAAATTCTTGCTGGCGCAGCAGGAGGCGACGTATGCCAACCCCTATGGCTTCGCCGACCTGAGCATGTGCTTTTGGCCGGTGACCTTTAAAAAGGGCGGCCTGCGCTATTGGGTGAAATTCGCCGAGAAATACGGCATGCCCTGGGCCGTGGGCAAGCAGCCGCGCAACTCTCCGCAGCCCGAGACCAACAAGCTGCTCGACCAGCTCGAAGCGATGATTGAAGACGCCGTGGCGGTTATTCCTGACGACGCCAGCGTGGAGATGCTGCAGGCCACGGGCGCCAGCGGCAATGCGGACGCCTATGAGCGCCTGCTTATGTTCTGCCGCAGCGAGGTGGCGATTGCGCTGCTGGGCCAAAACCAGAGCACGGAGGCCAGCAGCACGCACGCCAGTGCGTCCGCTGGCCTGGATGTGGCCGGCGAGATTCGCGACGGTGACAAGGGCCTGGTGGAGTCGGTGCTGAACAAGCAGCTGATCCGCTGGATCGTCGATTTGCACGAGGGCGAGAACGCGCCGACGCCGATTTTCGAGCTGTTTGAAGAGCAGGAGGTCAGCAAGGCGCAGGCCGAGCGGGACGAGATTCTGACAAAGGCCGGGGCGAAGCTGACGCAGGCCTATTTCAAACGGACGTACGAGCTGCAGGACGGCGATCTGGACGAAACGCCGGCCGCGCCGACCGACCAGGCGCTGCCGGGCGGTGGCGGCCTGTTCACGGGCCTGCTGCAGCGGGGCGGGAAGCCGGCGGAATTCGCCGAGGGCGACCCTGCGGCGGATGAGGTAGCGCGCCTGGCGCAGCAGCTGGCGCCGGCCGGCGCCGAGGTGGTCGGGCAGTGGATGCGGCGGCTGGAGCAGCTGCTGGCCGATGCGACGAGCACCGACGATCTGCAGGCGCGCATCCTGGCCGCCTTTGACGAGCTGCCGGAGGCTGAGCTGGCGGACGTGATGGGCCTGGGCCTGGCCTTTGCGCGCCTGGCCGGGATGGATGCCGCGCGCAGCGAGGCCGAGGCGGGCTGATGGCGGATATCGACCGCGTTCGACTGCGTTTTGAGGAGGCCATCGCCGCCCTGGCGCTGCGCACCGAGCTGCGCGGCACCGCGACCTATCGCGACCTGACGGGCGACGAGCACCGGCGCGCCTTTGCAGTGGCCGGGGCCATGAAGGCCGACTTGCTGGCCGACCTGCGCGAGGCGGTGCAGCGCGCGGTGGAAGATGGCGTGGGCCTGGAGGCGTTCCGCACCGACTTTTGGGGCACGGTGAAGAAGCACGGCTGGCACGGCTGGACGGGGGAAGGCACGGACGATGGCGAGGCCTGGCGCACGCGGGTGATCTACACCACCAACCTGCGCAAGAGCTACAGCACGGGCCGCTATGCGCAGCTGACGGAGCCGGATTTTGCGGCGCGCTACCCGTTCTGGGAGTGGGTGCACAGCGGTGCGGCCAAGGAGCCTCGCGCACAGCATCTGGCTTGGAACGGAATGCGGCTGCGCCACGACGATCCGTTCTGGCGCACGCACTTTCCGCCGCGCATTCCGCCCGACTATGGCTGCACCTGCCGCGTGAAGGCGGTGCGGGCGTCGGGCGATAAGAACGCCGCGCCGGCCGGTTGGCAGGCGCAGGCCGATCCGGGCGCAGGATCGCCAACAGCCGACATTGCCGAGGAAATCCGGGCGCTGGTGGCGGCCAAACGGGCGCGCCTGCCGCAGCAGCTGGGCGACGCGCTGGCGGCGAATGTGGCCCGCTACTCAGGGACTGCTGATGCTGACGCTTAAGTTCGACCAGGGGGAGATCCCGAGCGCCCTTGCGCAGGTGTTGGGCGTGCTGGAAAAGCCGCGCCCGTTGCTGCAGGCGATCGGCGAGTACGGGATCGACTCGACGATGCAGCGGTTTCGCACCGGCAAGGCGCCCGACGGAAGCGCCTGGGCGCCCAAGAGCCCCACGACGCTGGCGCGCCACCCACGTGGCGGCCGCAAGCCATTGATCGGCGAATCCCGCGCGCTGTCGACCACGATTGCCTACCAGGTGGGGGACAAAAGCGTGGCGTGGGGCAGCAATCAGGTGTACGCGGGTGTCCAGCAGGGCGGCGCGCGAGCCGGATCGCTCTGGAGCGGCAAAGATCGGCGCGGCCGCAACGCCAAAGCGCCGTGGGGCGACATTCCGGCGCGTCCGTACCTCGGCCTGTCGGCCAAGGACGAGCGGAACATCATGGAGATCGTGAGGGACTACCTGCTGTGAACGCCCAAAAAGGCCGACGCGCTCTGTTTTCCTGAGACGAAAGCCGTTTTCAGTCAGCCGCCCCACCTCACCCCGACTCTTCCCGCATCTTCCCGATTTATCGCGCCGCCCACTCTTCCTTTATCTCACTTCCGTTCACGATGACATCCACCGACGACACCGACCCGCGCCCCTTGCCACCCGAAGAACCCGGCCCGGGTGAGTGCTGCGACAGCGGCTGCGACCCGTGCGTATGGGACTTCTACAACCAGGAGCTTGCGCACTATCGAAAAGAACTGGCGCTCTGGTTGGCGCGGCACCCCGACGCCACGTAACCCACGGTCGAGGGCCGCAGGCCCGCATACGGCACTGAATCCAGCCGCCTCGATTCACAACCGTCGGCGGGGCCTTAAATCTCGACCTTGGAGCCCAGCTCCACCACCGCGTTGCTGGGCAGGTTCAGAAACTCGGCGGCGGCCGTCGCGCTGTGGTGCATCTGCGCAAACAGCTTTTCGCGCCACAGCATCATCCCGGAGCCGAGCGTGGGCGTGACGATGTCGCGCGACAGGAAGTAGCTGGTGGACATCGGGTTGAGCTTGATGCCGCGCCCGCTCAGCAAGGCCAGCGCCTTGGGCAGATCCTGGTCGTTCTTGAAGCCGTAGTGCACGATGATCTGCCAGCAGTCGTGGCCCAGCGCGTCCACCTGCAGGCGCTTGTCCATGCCGATCCACGGCACTTCGTGGCTGCGCACGGTGACGAACAGGTTCTGCTCATGCAGCACCTTGTTGTGCTTGAGGTTGTGCAGCAAGGCATTGGGCACCACGTCGGTCTGCGAGGTCATGAACACGGCCGTGCCTTCCACGCGCACGGGCGGCGCCATGAAGACGGATTCAAGAAAAGCCTTGAGATCGATGGCCGAGGTGCGCAGCGTGCTGATGAGCAGGTCGCGCCCGTCCTTCCAGGTGATCATCAGCATGAAGATGCAGCCGCCGATCAGCAGCGGGAACCAGCCGCCGTCGATCAGCTTGAGCAGGTTCGAGCTGAAGAACGCCAGATCGATGGCAAAGAAAAAGCCGGTGGCCAGCACGCACAGCCACAGCGGGTAGCCCCAGCCGTAGCGGATGACGAAGAACGTGAGCACGGTGGTGATCAGCATGTCCAGCGTCACCGCGATGCCGTAGGCCGCCGCCAGGTTGCTGGACGAGCGAAACAGCACCACCGCCAGCACGATCATGGCAAACAGCGCCCAGTTGACGAAGGGCATGTAGATCTGGCCCTTGTCCTTGGTGCTGGTGTGGCGGATCTGCAGGCGCGGCAGGTAGCCCAGCTGGATGACCTGCTTGGTCACGCTGAACGCGCCGCTGATCAGCGCCTGCGAGGCGATCACCGCCGCCATGGTGGCCAGACAAACCAGCGGCAACGTCAGCCAGTCGGGCGCCATCATGAAGAAGGGGTTGCGCACGGCGCGGGGCTCGGCCAGCAGCAGCGCGCCCTGGCCAAAGTAGTTGAGCGTGAGGCAAGGCATGACGATGGAGAACCACGCCACGCGGATGGGCTTCTTGCCAAAGTGCCCCATATCGGCGTAAAGCGCCTCACCGCCGGTCACGCACAGCACCACCGCGCCCAGGATGATGAACGCGGTGCCCGGCTGGTGCCAGATGAACTGCAAGGCATGGTGCGGGCTGAGCGCCGTGAGGATCTCGGGGTGCCCAACGATGTGGTACACGCCCAGCGCGGCGATGGTGGCAAACCACACCAACATGATCGGCCCGAAGAAGCGGCCAATGCCGGCGGTGCCACGCTTTTGCACCCAGAACAGCACGAACAGCACCACCAGCGTGATCGGGATCACCATGCGCTTGAAGGTGTGCGAAACCACCTCCAGCCCCTCCACGGCCGACAGCACCGAGATGGCGGGCGTGATCACGCCGTCGCCATAAAACAAACAGGTGCCAAAGATGCCGATCAGCAGCATCCACTTGCGCAGCGCGGGCGCCTTGTCTTTCACCGACTGCGACGCCAGCGCCAGCATGGCAACCAGCCCACCCTCGCCATGGTTGTCGGCGCGCAGCACCAGCGCCACGTACTTCAGCGAAACGATGAGGGTGAGCGTCCAGAAGATGATGGACAACACCCCGTACACGTTCAGGTGCGTGAAGGGCACGTGGCCCGAGCCGAACACTTCCTTGACGGCGTACAGCACGCTGGTGCCGATGTCGCCGTACACCACGCCCACGGCGCCAACCGTGAGCGCCGTCAGGGAGGATTTGGCTTCAGACGCAGTGGAGCCCATGGTTCGGCTTGAAAGTGGCCGCATGAAAGCCGCCCAGGGGCGATGCGGTGAGTGGGGTGTAGGCGCGGTCTGCCATGGGCACAAGCGCGGCGATGAACGGAGGTGGCGCGGCCGTCAGGCCATGGCTTCGAGCTCGGGGTCGGTGGCTTCCAGCTCGTAACTGGCAGCGACCAGGGCCAGGCGGCCGATCACGCCATACATGTAGAAGCGGTTGGGCGCACTGGCGCCCGCCTTGGGGCCAGGTTTGGGCAACTGTGCGCTGTGCGAGAACGCCAGCGGCACGAAGCGCGCGCCAGGGGCGTTCAGGCTCTCGTCGTCGCCGCGGTCGGCATGGACGCGGTAGAAGCCACCCACGACGTAGCGGTCGATCATGTAGACCACCGGCTCGGCCACGGCGTCGTGAATGCGCTCGTTGGTCATCACGCCTTCTTGAATGAGCACTTCGCCACGCGGCACGTCGCCCAGGCGGGCGCGGCCTGCGGCGGTGCCCAGGTCGGCCAGCTCCTTCACGTCGCGCACGGTCATGATGCCCATGCCGTGCGTGCCGCGATCGGCCTTCACCACGACGAAGGGCTTCTCGTTGATGCCGTATTCCTTGTACTTGCGCCGAATCTTGGTCAGCACCGCGTCCACATTGGTGCGCAGGCATTCGCCGCCACTGGGCTCATGGATGTCGATCTCGCCACAGGTGGAAAACAGCGGGTTGATCAGCCAGGGATCCACCCCGATCAACTTGCCGAAGCGCTTGGCCACTTCTTCATAGGACTGGAAGTGCCGGCTCTTGCGGCGCACCGTCCAGCCCGCCTGAAGCGGGGGCAGCACGTACTGCTCATGCAGGTCTTCCAGGATGCCGGGCACACCCGTGGACAAATCGTTGTTGAGCAAGATGGTGCAGGGGTCGAAGTGCTTGAGCCCCAACCGGTACTCGCTGCGCTGGGCGGGCTCGTAAGTCAGTTTCTCGCCGTCGGGCAGCGTGTAGTTGACCGCCCGCTTGACGGCCGGGTCGATCGAGCCGAAGCGCACGTTCAGCCCCGCCATGCGGAAGATCTCTTGCTGGCGCGCCAGGCTGGCCAGGTAGAAGCTGCTGGGCTTGCCGTTTTCCGGCACGATCATCAGGTTGCGCGCCTCGGGGCAGATCTTCTCGATCGCCGCCTGGGCCGCCTGCACCGCCAGCGGCAGCGTATCGGCCGACAGGTTGTGCCAGCCGTCCGGGTAGAGGTTGGTGTCCACCGGGGACAGCTTGAACCCAGCGTTGCGAATATCCACCGAGCAGTAAAGCGGCGGCGTGTGCTCCATCCATTCCAGCCGGAACCAGCGCTCGATCACCGGCGTGGCGTCCAGGATGCGCTGTTCCAGCTCGTTGATGGGGCCCGTCAGGGCGGTGATGAGGTGGGGAACCATGGCGCGGGTCTGTCAAATGCCTTATATGCGGTGCATTCTAGGGAGCACAAGCGACACGCCCGCGAATTGCCGACGGGCGGCCATCAAGCTGGCGCATGCTGCGGCCCGCCCGGCGCCACTGGCGCACGTTTGGTGCGCGAGCGCCGCTCGGCCACCTCGCGGCGCTCTGTGGTCGATAGATAGCGCTTGCGAAGCCGAACCTGCATGGAATCCACCGCGCGCGGCGTGCGCATGATGGTCTGAAGATCGACCCCTTGGTTTTTCATGCCCATGCCCAGCGGACTGAGCTGCATGCCCGTGTGAACAACGTCAAAGCGCTGCTCGGTCCAGCCGAGATACCAAAACCAATCGGTGTAGTACAGCCAGCTGTTTTCGTTGAACGCGCGCACGTGCGTCGGGTCTTGCCAGGCGCCCAGGCCCAACTCGTACGGCACGGATATCTCGAACTCGCCACCGGGCCGGAGCAGGCGCAGCGCGTTGGTCATCGCACAGACCAGGTCCGGAATGTGTTCGAGCACGTCGTTGGCCACGAGCTTTTCGAACGTGTTCTCCAGCAGCCTCACGGGGCCGAAGCGCTCAGTCTGCAGCAGCTCGCCAAAAGGCAGCGGACGCCCCAGATCCAGCACCGCGTCGGGTTGCCAGAACGGATCGATATCGACGTTGAACCAGTCTTCGCGGAAATCCTTGCCGCTGCCCAGATGCAGCGTCAGCGGAATCGCGCCCAGTGCCTCGCTGGTCGGCTTGGGCAGACCAAGCACCTCGGCCAGGATGGCCGTTTGCGGGCGCGCACTGAAGAGCTCGAAGCCCCGCAGTTCCAAGCGCTTGCGCTCGGTCTCGTTCTTGACCAGGTTCTCGCAAGCCTGCACCAGGCCGTCGTAGGGCACGTAGGCCATGCCATCCCGCAGTGCCTCGTCGTCCGGGTTCATCATCGAGTGCTCGCAAACCACCGCCTTGCGATTGGTCAGCAGGTAACTCACCCGTGCCGTCTCGAAGGTGCCTGACTCATAGAAATGGGTGTTGAGCACCACCTTGGCGCGCCCGATGTACTGATCGCGCTGCTCGCCATAAACGCCAAAGAGTGCTTCCACCTTCATCCCGCGCGCCTGAAGCTGCGCCAGGACATGGTCGCGACGCTCGTTGCGCGAGCCGTAGAACAGCACGTCGATGTCCTGCTTGGGCACCGCACGCACACGCGCCAACTCGGGCACGTAGCCCAGCGGAACATGGCTCACGCGCTGATGGCCGGCTGCGCGCAACACATCGACGTTGGCTTGGCTGTAGTCCCACACCGGGAATCGGGCCATCAGGTCGAAGTAGGGCTTGGCCTCCGGCCGCTTGCTCCAGTCCGTCAGCTGCTCCAGGTTGAAGATGACGGTGCCGGCGGGCAGCGCTACACCGGGGCTGAGCAGATGGCCGCCGAACAGCAGCAGCGCGTCCGCGGCTTGCGATGGCGGCCCCATCGTGGCGTGCAAACCCAGGCTGCGCAGCGCGAAGACCATGCTCTCGGCCGCTTCCAGTAACGCCAGACTGTGCTGGTAGCCCGCAGGCTGCGCGATAGACACGACCCAGTTGCGCGCCGACTCAATGCCGCTCATCCCATCCACCTTTTTCTTCCATGGCGGTGTGCGCACTGGGCCCAAAGCCGACGCAAACACCGTGGCGCGCCATGCGCCCTACCCGCATTGTGCCTAGCCGCGCACTTCGCCATCGCCCAGCACCACCCACTTCAGCGAAGTGAGTCCCTCGATCCCGACCGGCCCGCGGGCGTGGAACTTGTCGGTGCTGATGCCGATTTCGGCGCCCAGGCCGAACTCGAAACCATCGGCGAAGCGCGTGCTGGCGTTCACCATCACGCTGGCCGAATCCACCTCGCGCAAAAAACGCTGGGCATGTACGTGGCTGGTCGTCAGGATCGCCTCGGTGTGGTGGCTGGAATAGTGGTTGATGTGCGCAATGGCCTCATCCACGCCCGCAACCAGCTTGATGCTGATGATGGGGGCGAGGTATTCCTCGGACCAATCTTGCTCGGTCGCCAGAACCAGTTTTGCTACATTTTGAGTAGCTACCTGCGCTTGTCCCGCCTGCGCTGAAGGCAGTTTTTCCTTCAAGATTGCCAATGCCTCGGGGTCGCAGCGCATCTCTACGCCCTTGGCCGCGAAGATGGCGCCGATGCGCGGCAAGAAAGCGGGGGCCACGCTGCGGGCCACCAGCAGGCTTTCGGTGGCGTTGCAGGGGCTGTACTTCTGGGTCTTGGCGTTGTCGGTGACTTTCACCGCCAGGTCCAGGTCGCACGGATCGTCCACATAAGTGTGGCAATTGCCGTCCAGGTGCTTGATGACGGGCACTTTCGCTTCGGCGCTGATGCGCTCAATCAGGCCCTTGCCGCCGCGCGGGATGATGACATCCACAAATTCAGGCATGGCGATCAGCTGGCCCACGGCAGCGCGGTCGGTGGTGGACACCAACTGCACCGCTTCGGGCGGCAGGCCCGCGCTTTGCAGGGCCTGCTGCACCAACGCCGCCAGCGCGGTATTCGATTCGATGGCTTCGCTGCCGCCGCGCAGGATGCAGGCGTTGCCGCTTTTGATCGAGAGGCTGGCGGCCTCGATGGTGACGTTGGGCCGGCTCTCGTAAATCATGCCGAACACGCCGATGGGCACGCGCATCTGCCCCACGCGAATGCCGCTGGGCTGCTGGCGCAGCGAGACAACGTCGCCGATCACGTCTGGCATGGCTGCCAGCTGCTCGCAGCCTTCGGCGCAGGTTTCCAGGATGGCGGGCGTCAGCTTCAGGCGATCGACCATCGGCTCGGCCAGGCCGGCTTCGCGCGCACGCGCCAGATCGCGCTGGTTGGGTGCCTGAAGGGCATCGGTCTGCTCGCGCAGCAGGCGCGCCAGCTCGCGCAGCGCCTGGTTGCGCACGGCAGCGCCAGAGCGGGCCATGGCGCGCGAAGCTTCGCGGGCCTGCAAGCCCAGAACCTGCATGGTTTCGACGACGTTGTGTGCGTTCATGCCCAATTGTCCCAAAAAAGCGCGTGTGCCGATCCGCCACTGGCGTGAAAGCGCGTGTGCCGATCCGCCACTGGCGTGAAAGCGCTTGAGCGCGCCGCGCCTGGCGCCAGGGGCGAAACCATCCCCTATGCGCGCCGCGCATTGAATATCGCCACGGCCAGCCAGGCGCCTTCTGTGAACCCTGGTGGCGGCCGGGTGTCGATCGCGCTACAGTTCGCTGGTTACAAGACGCAACCATGCAATCCATCACGCCAAGTCTGCGCACATGCCGGTCAACCCATTGCAAATGCCGTTGCAACCCGATTACATTGCCCCTGAGCGAGCCGCGCAGCGCCCTTTTGCAATGCACAGCCAGCGCCAATTTCGTCTCACCCCTTCCCCGCCAACAAGGAACAAGGAACTGCCCATGGCAACGATCAAACAAACTCTCGACGAACTGATGACCCTGGACGGTGCCATGTGCGCCGCCGTGGTCGATTCCGCCTCCGGCATGATGCTGGGCTCGGTCGGCACCGGTGTGGACCTGGAAGTCGCCGCCGCCGGCAACACCGAAGTGGTGCGCGCCAAGACCAAAACCATGCGCTCGCTGGGCCTGAACGACGTGATCGAAGACATCCTGATCACCCTGGGCAAGCAGTACCACATCCTGCGTCCCTCGGCCCGCAAAGAAGGCGTGTTCATCTACTACGTGCTGGACAAGCAGCGCGCCAACCTGGCCATGGCCCGTCGCAAGACCGCCGACGTGGACAAGGAAATGAATTTCTGATCACCCCCGATCAGGAAAGCAAAAGCCCCGGCGTGCCGGGGCTTTTTTGTGGCCGACGCCGCCATCAGCGGACAAACGATCGACCGAAGTAGCCAGCCGCTCAGCGACAGGCTACTGGACGCTTGCCAAAGCCTCAGCTTTCGTCGTCAGGATCGTGGTCGCCAGGACTCCACTGCACGCCGTGCTGGGTCAGGTAGTCGCGAATGAGTTTGCGAACCACTTGCGAGGGCGTTACATCTTGCGCGGCGCAAAGGGATTCAAACGCACGCTTCTTGGACGGGTCGATCAAGACCGTCAGCCGGGCGGTTTTCTGTTCTAGTTTGGCCATATGCGTTGGATTGAACTGCCATTGTAAGGACGCACGCATCCCACCGTCTACCCAGCCAGCGCCCGCGCTGCGTACAAACCGGGCAGACGTGAAATCCGACCGCACCCGCGTGGGGCGATCCGCAGCGCAATGCCCGCCGCTGCTCAACTGCGCGAGGCTACCCGCCCGCTCGCCATACCGCACGCGCCGCACAGGCTTTGCGCCAAGCGGTGCAGCGCCGCCCAGGGCTGGGCCGGCCAGCCGGGGTGCTTGAGACCTTTGACGATGCCATCCACCTGGTGCGCCGCCTGCAGCAGGCCCGCCAGTTGCGAATCGCTCAGGTGCGGCAACACCCGCTCAAACAAGCGTTCGCGCAATCCCCAGATGCGCTGCTCACGCAGGGCCATGGGCAGCGGGCGGCCTGCGGCCATCGCATCCTTCACGCGCTTGAGCGCGCGAATGTCTTCCGCCAGCGCGTAGTGCACCAGCACTTCCGATTCGCCTTCTGCCTGCAAGCCGTCCAGCATGCGCTGCACCCGGTCGCGGCGCCCGGCCAGCACCGCTTCGCTGAGCTTGAACACGTCGTAGCGGGCCACGTTCAACACCGCGGCTTCAATCTGGGCGGCGCTCAGCTCCCCAGCCGGATACAGCAGGCCCAGCTTGACGATTTCCTGGTGGGCGGCCAGCAGGTTGCCTTCCACGCGGTCGGCAAAGAAGGTCAGTGTGGTCTGGCCGGCCTCGCCCGGCGCCACGCGCTGGCCCTGCGCGGCCAGGCGCGCCGCAATCCACTGGGGCAGCGCCGGTCGCTCGACCGGATCGATCTGCACCGTAGCGCCCGCGCCGTCCAGCGCTGAAAACCAGGCGCCGGTGCGCGTGGCCTTGTCCAGCCGGGGCAGCACGACCAGCGTCAAGGTGCTGTCGTTGCCCGCCGCCGCGTCGGCAATCTGCTGCAGCGCAGCGCTGCCTTCCTTGCCCGGCTTGCCCGAGGGAATGCGAATTTCGACCAGCTGCTTATCGGCGAACAGGCTCAACGAATTACTGGCCGCCAGCACCGTGCCCCAATCGAAATGCGCGCCCTGGACCGTGTGCACCGTGCGCTCGGTATAGCCCTGCGCGCGCGCGGCTTCGCGGATGGCGTCGGCGACCTCCTGGACCAGCAGCGCCTCGTCGCCGTGCAGCGTGTAAAGCGGCCGCAGGGTCTTGGCCAGATGGGCGGGCAACTGCGTTGCGTTGACTTGCATGCGATGTGGGGCGTTTTCTCAGTGCGGCCTGGGCCGCCGCAGTCATCAGAGATGCACGGTGGCCAGGCGGCGCATCACCTGCTGCACGATGTCGCTTTGCATGTTCTGGTAGAGCATCAGGCCTTCCTGCTCTTTCGACAGCGCGGCCGATTCGGCATAGCTCTGGTCGATCTGGCGCGAGATTTCAGACATCGGCAGCAGTTCGCGCCCGTCGGCCGTGCGCAGGCGAAACCTCAGGCGGATGCGCAGCGTCAGCTCGCGCACCTCGCCGTTCGCGTTCACGCTGACGACGATGCGTTCGCGCACCTCGCCGGGCGATTCCAGCACCACCTCGGCCTTGGGCAACTCGGCCGCCTCGGTGATGACCTTCAGGCTGCCCGTGCCTTCCAGCTGCCGGCGCAGCTCCACCGTCAGCGACGACGAGGCCGGCATTGCCAGCGCAATGCTCTTGAAAGCGAAGACAGGCGGCTTGCGCAGCTCGAAGCCGCAGGCGGTCAGCAGCGGCGCGGCCAGGGCGGCGGTGAGCAGGGAACGGCGGCGAGCCATGCTCAGGCCACCACCACGTTGACGAGCCGGCCGGGCACGACCACCACTTTCTTCACCGCGCCACCCGGGTGGTGCTTGGCAAAGGCCTCGCTGGCCAGCGCCGTGGCTTCGATCTCTTCCTTGCTGGCCGAGGCCGGCACCTGGATGGCGCCGCGCAGTTTGCCGTTGACCTGCAGCATCAGCTCCACCTCGTCGAGTTTGAGCGCTTCGGCGTCCGGGCGCGGCCAGGGCGCGTCGAGCAACGCGCCTTGCGCGGCGTCGAAGCCCAGTGCCTTCCACAGGCCATGCGCCAGGTGCGGCGTGGCCGGGTACAGCACGCGCAGCAGGATGGAAAAGCCCTCGGCCAGCGCGGCCTGGTCGCCCGCCGAGCCGTCGGACTTGAAGCCCTCCAGCGCGTTCAGCAGCTTCATGGCGCCCGACACCACGGTGTTGTACTGCAGGCGCTGGTAGTCGTAGTCGATCTGGCCCAGCACGCTGTGCACTTCGTGCCGCAGGGTTTTGGCGCTCTTGCCAAATTCAATGACATTCTGGCCTTCAGCGCCCGCCGGATAAGCGCTGGCAGCTACATTACCTATAGCATTCAGCTTGGCGCCAAAGTTCCACACGCGGCGCAGGAAGCGGTAGCTGCCTTCCACCGCGGCGTCGTTCCACTCCAGCGTGGCCTCGGGCGGGGCGGTGAACATGGTGTACAGGCGCGCGGTGTCGGCGCCGTACTTCTGGATCAGGTCTTGCGGGTCCACGCCGTTGTTTTTCGACTTGGACATGGTGCCCACGCCCTCGTAGTCGATCAGCGTGCCGGCGGGCAGCTCGCCCACCGCCTTGTTGAGCTTGGCGCCCACCTGGTGGCCATCGGCGTCCATCACCGGCTCGACGTCGGCGGGCCAGAAGTATTCCTTGGCGCCCTTGTCGGTGCGGCGCGAATAGATGTGGTTGAGCACCATGCCTTGCGTCAGCAGGCGGGTGAAGGGCTCGTCCACCTTCGTCAGGCCCATGTCGCGCATCACCTTCGTCCAAAAGCGGGCGTACAGCAGGTGCAGGATGGCGTGTTCGATGCCGCCGATGTACTGGTCCATCGGCATCCAGTACTGCGCGCCCTCGCCCACCATGGCCGTGTCCAGCTGGGGGTCGCAATAGCGCATGAAGTACCAAGACGAGTCGATGAATGTGTCCATCGTGTCGGTTTCGCGCCGCGCGGGCTGGCCGCAGCAGGGGCAGTCCACCTTCAGAAACGCGTCGCACTTGTTCAGCGGGTTGCCGCTGCCGTCGGGCACCAGATCCTGCGGCAGCACCACGGGCAGGTCGCTTTCGGGCACCGGCACGGCGCCGCAGGTGGCGCAGTGGATGATGGGGATCGGCGTGCCCCAGTAGCGCTGGCGGCTGATGCCCCAGTCGCGCAGGCGCCAGGTGGTTTTCTTCTCACCCAGGCCCTTGGCTTGCAGGGCATGGGCGACGGCGTCCACCGCCTCCTGGTAGGTCATGCCGCTCAGGCTGTCGGAATTGATGGTGACGCCGTTTTGCTTGTCGGCGTACCAGTCGTGCCAGCGTTCGTAGTCGTAGTGCTGGCCGTCGACGTGCACCACCTGCTTGATGAGCAGGTCGTACTTCAGCGCAAAGGCAAAGTCGCGCTCGTCATGGCCGGGCACGCCCATGACGGCGCCGTCGCCGTAGCTCATCAGCACGTAGTTGCCCACCCACACCGGCACTTCTTCGCCGGTCAGCGGGTGCACCACGTTCAGGCCGGTGGGCATGCCTTCCTTGTCTTTCAGGGCCAGCTCGGCCTCGGTCGTGCCGCCTTGCTTGCACTTTTCGATGAAGGCGGCCAGCGCCGGGTTGCCCTGCGCGGCGTGCGTGGCCAGTGGGTGTTCCGGCGCCACTGCGCAGAAGGTGACGCCCATGATCGTGTCGGCGCGCGTGGTGAACACGTACATGCGGCCGTCCTGGATCAGGTTGCCGTCGTTGCCACGGATGTCGTGCGTAAAGGCGAAGCGCACGCCCTCGCTCTTGCCGATCCAGTTTTCCTGCATCAGGCGAACGCGGTCGGGCCAGCCGGTCAGCGTGGCCTTGTCGTTGCCGATCTGGACGTGGTCCAGCAGCTCTTGCGCGTAATCGGTGATCTTCAGGTAGTAGCCGGGAATCTCGCGCTTTTCCACCGGCGCGCCGGTGCGCCAGCCCTTGCCGTCGATGACCTGCTCGTTGGCCAGCACGGTCTGGTCCACCGGGTCCCAGTTCACCACCTGGGTCTTGCGGTAGGCGATGCCTTTTTCCAGCATCTTCAAAAACAGCCACTGGTCCCAGCGGTAGTAGTCGGGGTCGCACGTGGCGACCTCGCGGCTCCAGTCGATGGCCAGGCCCATCGCCTGCATCTGCCCCCTCATGTAGGCGATGTTTTCGTACGTCCACTTGGCGGGAGGCAAGCCGTTTTTGAGCGCGGCGTTTTCGGCGGGCAGGCCGAACGCGTCCCAACCCATGGGCATCAGCACGTTGTAGCCCTGCATGCGCAGCTGGCGCGCCAGCATGTCGTTGATGGTGTAGTTGCGCACGTGGCCCATGTGCAGCTTGCCGCTGGGGTACGGCAGCATGGAGCACGCGTAGTACTTCTTCTTGTTCGGGTTCTCGCTGACGCGGTAGGCGTCCTGGGCTTGCCAGTCGGCTTGGGCAGCCTGTTCGACGCTGCGATGGTCGTAGGTTTCTTGCATGCCCAAATTGTAGGGCGGCGCGCCCAGCCAAATGTGGGCGGCGCGTGCAAGCGTTTGCTACTCAAACAATAGCTTCTTGCGCTGGATGGGCGGGCGCCAGCGCCTTAAAACACCCTGAAACGGAGTTAAAGAGTGCTTGAACGGGCGCTTACTGCGATGCAGCGGGCACAGGCGCGGCGGCTGCGGCCGGGTCAGCCACGAAGCCGATGCGGTTCAGGCCCGCCTTTTGCGCTTCGCCCATGACCTCGACCACGCGGCCGTAGGGCACGGTGGTGTCGGCACGCAACTGCACTTCGGTGTCGGGGTTGAGCTTGGCCGCGCCCTGCAGCTCGCTGGTCAGCTGCGCCTGCGTCACCGGCTTATCGTTGAAGAACACCTGGCCAGCCTTGTCGACCACGACGGTAACGAACTTGGGCGGATCGCCCGGCTTGGCCGCATCGGTCTTGGGCAAATCCAGCCGGATCGAGCTGGCCAGCAGCGGCGCCGTGATGATGAAGATCACCAGCAGCACCAGCATCACGTCCACCAGCGGCGTGACGTTGATGTCGCTCATGGGCTCCGAGCCCTTGGTGCGTTCGAGTCTTCCAAATGCCATAAGTCACCTGCCCCCACGCTGCACGGCTTCGCCTGTTGCGCTGCCCCCCATGGGGGCGCCGGCCGCCTTGCGAAGCGTAGAGCTCAAATTCATCCAGGTCAGTGATTCACCATCAGCTCGCGCAAATCCCGCGCGAAGCCTTCCAGCTCGGCTTCGATGCGCGCGATGGTGCGGCCAAACCAGTTGTAGGCCAGCACGGCGGGGATGGCCACCGCCAGGCCTGCGGCGGTCATGATCAGGGCCTCGCCCACCGGGCCGGCCACCTTGTCGATGCTGATCTGGTTGGTGCCCGCGATGCTGGTCAGCGCGTGGTAGATGCCCCACACCGTGCCCAGCAGCCCGACAAACGGCGAGATGGAGCCCACGGTGGCCAACAGCACCTGGCCGAACTGCAGGCGCCCCATGATGGCGTGCAGCGTGTCGCGCAAAAGCCGCGTGAGCTGCTGTGCGCGGTCACCCGCCGCCGCCAGCGTGCCGCCGGCCGGGTGCTGGGTCGCATCGACCAGCGGGGACACCAACTGGCCTTTGTCAAAGCCGCTGATGCGGCTGGCCGCCTCGGCCAGCGACGGCGCCTGCCAGAAAGCGCTGATGCTGCGCGCCACATCGCCGCTGGCGCGGCGCAGCATCCATGCCTTGTAAAGAATGACCACCCAGCTGGCGACCGACATGAGCAGCAGCAGAACCGCCACGGCCTTGCCGATGGCGTCGCTTTGCGAAAAAACGTGACCGAGATTCATGGTGAGCAGGTTTCGATGAATGGGACTCAGCGAAGGTTCAACACGTCGTACATGTCGTACAAACCGTTGCGCTTGTCGGCCAGGAACCGGGCCGCGCGCAGCGCGCCCTGGGCGTAACCCTGGCGGTTGGAGGATTTGTGACTGATCTCGATGCGCTCGCCCGTGCCGGCGAACAGCACGGTGTGGTCGCCCACGATGTCGCCGCCGCGGATGGTGGCAAAACCGATGCTGGACGGATCGCGCTCGCCGGTGTGGCCGTAGCGCTCATACACGGCGCAATCCTTCAGGTTGCGGCCCATGGCTTCGGCGATCACCTCGCCCATTTTCAGAGCCGTGCCACTGGGCGCGTCCACCTTGTGGCGGTGGTGCGCCTCGATGATTTCAACGTCGTAACCGGTGGACAACGCCTTGGCCGCCAGCTCCAGCAATTTGAAGGTGACGTTGACGCCCACGCTCATGTTGGGCGCGAAAACGATGGGCACATCCTTCGCGGCGGCGGTGATCTCTGCCTTCTGCTCTTCCGAAAAACCGGTCGTGCCCACGACCAAACCCACGCCCAAGCGCCGGCAGGCGGCCAGGTTGGCCAGCGTCGCCTCAGGCCGGGTGAAATCAATCAGCACCCGGGCGCCGGCCAGACCCGCGTCCAGGTCGCCGGTGACGGCCACGCCCGACACCCAGCCCGCTGGAGCGCCTGCGTCCTGGCCCAGCGCCGGGCTGTCGGCCCGGTCAAGTGCGCCAGAAAGGACGCAGTCGCCCGCCTGGCGCACCGCATCGATCAGCATCTGCCCCATGCGCCCGCTGGCGCCGGCAATGGCAATCGGCAAAGCAGAAGAAGTCATGCAGTCCCTCAAAATGGATGGCGCGGCCAGAGCGGCCACGCGATGCGCTGCTTAGCGCTGCGGCTCCAGCGGCGGGTAGCTGCCTGCGGGGCGCGGTTCGGCGCGAGGGGCTTCGGTGCTGGCAGGCGCATCGGCGTCGTTGGGCGCGGGGAACTTGGCCAGCTGCTCTTCGGTGGCTTCGAGCTGCGGCACCTTGGGCTTCTTGTCGCGGCCGATGCGCTGAACGAACTCGGTTTCGCTGGGCATGTCGTCGCCCTCAAAGCGGTCCAGCACGTCGCCGTTGAAGAACAGCGACAGCTTGTAGTTCTGCAGCGGCACGCCCTGGCGCTTCATGGTGAACACGTAGTCCCAGCGGTCGCCATGGAACACGCTGGCCATCAGCGGCGTGCCCAGCACGTCGCGCACCTGCAGCCGCGTCATGCCGGGCTGCAGCTGAGCCACTTGCTCTTTGGACACGAAGTTGCCCTGCACCACCTCGGGTTTGTACAAGGTGATCGCGTCGGCCATGCTGCGCGTGGCTGAGTCGAAGCTGCTGCAGGCACCCAAGCCGCAAACCAGCGCTGCCAGCATGACCGGGCGGATCATGCGGACATGGAATCGAGATATAGCCACCATGTATCCAGCTCATGCACAATACGAGCCGGACATTGTAGCGGCGCGCACCTCATGCCTGCCGCGTTCTTTCAGGACGGCATGGACACCATCGACGAACTCAAGAGCACGGGCCTGAAGGCCACGCTGCCCCGTCTGAAGATCCTCGAGATCTTTCAGAAAGCCGATCAGCGCCACATGACGGCTGAGGACGTCTATCGCCTGCTGCTGGCCGACCATTCCGACATCGGCCTGGCCACCGTCTACCGGGTGCTCACGCAGTTCGAGCAAGCCGGCATCCTGAACCGCAACCACTTCGAGGCCGGCAAGGCCATCTACGAGTTGCGCGACGAGCAGCACCACGACCACCTGGTGTGCACGTCCTGCGGCAAGGTTGAGGAGTTTCTGGACGCCGAGATTGAACGCCGCCAGCACAACGTGGCGTCTGGCCTGGGCTGGTCGCTGCAGGATCACGCCATGTCGCTGTACGGCATCTGCCCCGACTGCCAGAAAAAGCGCTGACCCCGGGCGACTGACCAGCCGGGCGGCCAACCCATCGTTAGAGAGGCTTTTGAGCCTCTGGCGCCCGCCCCACCAGCGCCGCCAGCTACTCAATTGATAGCAACTACGACAGATCGCTGTCGTGCTCCATCGCGCGGCGGTGCCGCTCGACAAACTCCTGGTACGTATCGATGCCGCGCAGCTGCAGGATGTGGTTGCGCACTGCTGCCTCCACCAGCACGGCGATGTTGCGGCCGGCCACCACCTGGATGATGGCTTTCTGGATCGGCACGCCCAGCACCTCCTGCGTCAGCGGCTCGTACGGCAGGCGCTCGTAGTCGCGCTCCATGGTTTCGCGCCGCACCAGGTGCACGATGAGTTTCAGGCGCATGCGCCGGCGCACCGCGGTCTCGCCAAATATGGCGCGGATGTCCAGCAGGCCGATGCCGCGCACTTCCAGCAGGTTCTGCAGCAGCTCAGGGCAGCGGCCTTCCACCGTGGTCTGGTTGATGCGGAACAAATCGACCGCGTCGTCGGCCACCAGGCCGTTGCCGCGCGAAATCAGCTCCAACCCCAGCTCACTCTTGCCCAGGCCCGATTCGCCGGTGATCAGCACACCCAGGCCAAGGATGTCCATGAACACGCCGTGCATGGTGGTGCGGTTGGCGAAGTGCTTGGAGAGGTAGGCGCGCAGCACGTCGATGACGAAGGCGGCCGATTCGTCGGTGGAAAACAGCGGAATTTGCGCCCGCTCGCACATCGACACCAGCGCCTCGGGCGCAGCCTGAGCGTCGCACAGCACCAGCACTGGCGGCTCCAGCGTGACGATGCGCGACATGCGGCGTGCGCAGTCGTCGGGCGCGGCGTTGGTCAGGTAAGCGAGTTCGCGCGTGCCCAGGATCTGCACGCGGTAGGGGTGGATGTAGTTCAGGTAGCCCACCAGGTCGGCACTGGACTGCGCTTCGCGCACCGCCACCTCATCAAAGCGCCGTTCGGACGCGCCCAGCCCGGCAATCCACTGCCAGCGCAAGGCGGCGCGGTGGTCCTCGAACAGGACGTCGGCACTGATGACGGAAGGCTTCATGGGCACAGGCTGCTGGCGGAGGGCGTTGGCCAGTCTATGCGAGGGGGCGCGCGTTCGGGTATTCCCCGACCAGCGCACGCCTGACGAAGATCAAGCGGCTTGCGCGGGCTGCCACTGGGCGATGAGCCCGTGCAGGTCTTCGGCCGTGGGCGCGGACTTGACCCGCTCGCGCAGGTTGCTGTCGCTCAGCAGCTCCGCGATCTCGGAGAGGATCTCCAGGTGCTTTTGCGTGGCCGCCTCGGGCACCAGCAAAAAAATCAGCAGGCCCACGGGCTGCTCATCCGGCGCGTCGAAGCCGATAGGCTGCGCCAGTTGCAGCACAGCCGCCATCGGCGCCTTCAGGCCCTTGATGCGCCCATGCGGTATGGCAACGCCGTGCCCCAGGCCGGTGGAGCCCAGGCGTTCGCGGGCGAACAGGCTGTCGGTGATCAGCGCGCGCGACAGGCCGTGCTGGTTCTCGAACAGAAGGCCGGCTTCCTCGAACGCCCGCTTCTTGCTGGTGGCGTCAACGCCCACCAACACCTGCGAGGCCGGGAGAATGGATGCAAGTCGGTTCATGGCTTAGGGGGCGAATTATGCCCTGCGTCGATCCAGGGGCCACAGTGGGCGCCGCACTGCGCCGGCAAAGGCCTGTTTGAACGTGCGGTGGCCGTTTGCGCCTGCCGCGCTGCGCGGCTTGGCCTATCCACTGAAAGCAGCATGGCGGGTGACCTGCCTAAAAGCACTCAAGCCGCCCGGCGAAACCGGTGCGGCTTGAAATGGAGTGAATCCTGAAAGCCGCCGCTGGCGGACTTCAGGGTGGGAGATGGAATTTACATCAAGTGCTTGGTGGCACCCGTGCGGTCGTAGGACTGCACCTTGTCCTTGTGGCGCACCACCTGGCGATCGAGTTTGTCCATCAGTTCATCGACAGCGGCGTACAAGTCTTCATGAGCGCTTTCGGCAAACAAATCGTTGCCCTTGACGCGAATGGTGCATTCAGCGCGTTGGCGTTTGTCCTTCTCCTTCTGGTTTTCAACCGAAAGCAGCACTTTGACATCCACCATCTGATCGAAATGCCGCGTGACCCGGTCGAGCTTGCTGGTCACGTAGCCGCGCAAGGCAGGGGTAACTTCCAGATGGTGTCCGCTGATCGTCAAGTTCATGTAGAGCCTCCATTCCTGACGGGATGAACGGCTGGCACTGCCACCCAATTGTGGCGCGCCAGCCACCCATGTCGGCGTTGGCGCCGAGGCGTCATCGCACTGACATGCAAGCCCACTATGCCTTCGATCTGCAGGGATGGCAACGCCCCCCATCAATTTCCGCAGAGCCAAGTGACAGAGCCCCGAAAACCCTTTGCCGATGCCATAATCCGAGGGTTTTTCCTCTCACCGAAAGCCCTGCCTTGGAACCCGTCCCGAGTCGCTAGCTTTCGCTCCCTGGGATCCGCTGGCGCGGGGGGGCGCAAAGCCACCCAGCCGCATCAGCGCCAACTTTCTTGCCCCGCACCGCCCCAGGGATAAACACCCATGCTGAACGTGTTCACGCTGTCCAACGGACGGCTGTTTCAGGAAGAAATCGAGTCGCTGGAGGAGCTGTCCAAGTTCCGCCCCATCTGGGTGGATCTGGAAGACCCCACGCCAGAAGAAAAACGCTGGGTCCGCCAGTACTACGGGCTGTCGATTCCCGAGGACGCGATCGACGACGACATCGAAGAGTCGGCGCGCTTTTACGAAGAAGACAATGGCGAGCTGCACATCCGCAGCGACTTTCTGGTGGCCGACCCGGACGAGCCCACGCAGGTGCGCGTGGCCTTCATCCTGAACATGGTGAACGACCAGCTGCGCAGCCACGGCGTGCTGTTCTCGATCCACGACGAAACGGTGCCCGCGTTTCGCCTGCTGCGCATGCGCGCGCGCCGCATGCCAGGGCTGATGGGCGACGCCAAAGAAGTGCTGCTCAAGCTGTTTGACGCCGACGCCGAATACTGCGCCGATACGCTGGAAGGCGTGTACGACGAGCTGGAGCAGGCCAGCAAGAAAGTGCTGGCGGGCGACGTGGGTGACGAAGTGGCCAGCGAAGTGCTGGCTGCCATCGCGCGCCAGGAAGACATGAACGGGCGCATCCGCCGCAACGTGATGGATACGCGCCGCGCGGTCAGTTTTCTGATGCGCAGCAAGATGCTGGACGCCGAGCAGTTTGAAGAGGCGCGCCAGATTCTGCGCGACATCGACTCGCTGGACAGTCACACCACCTTCCTGTTCGACAAGATCAACTTCTTGATGGATGCCACGGTCGGTTTCATCAACATCAACCAGAACAAGATCATCAAGCTGTTCTCGGTGGCCAGCGTGGCGCTGCTGCCGCCCACGCTGATCGCCAGCGTGTACGGGATGAACTTCAAGCTGATGCCAGAGCTGGAATGGCAGTACGGCTACGCCTGGGCCATTGGGCTGATGATCGCCAGCGCGCTGGTGCCGATGTGGTACTTCCGGCGCCGCGGCTGGTTGAAATAAGCCCCCCTGAGGCGCTGAGGCGCCTTCCCCCCGCTCTCTTCGCGCTGCGCGCTTCGGGCGGGGGGACAACGCGAGTGGCCGCCGCGGGTGCGGCCACCGCGTTTGCTGGGTTGGGGCGTTGTGCGCTTGGCGGGGCTTTGGGGGAAATTAAGCCCTGGCGCCGGTCCCGCTTGCGCTGGCAGCTACGTTTTTCAGAGCGAATCGGCTTTTTCTATCCGCATCGGCACGCCTTGCGGAGGGCGACGCAGCTTCGCCGTCCTGCCTGATGATGGGCTACGGGCGAGCTTGCGTGCACCGCCCTGGCTATGGAAACAATCAGCCCTCAGCGCAGGTGCAACCTGCGCCACCAGCTACTCTTTTCAGAGCAACTCAAAGAACCGGTCGAGCGAGGCAGCGCTGTAGCGGCTGGCCACCTGGTCGATGAAGCGGGTGAAGTCGACGTGGGCGCTGTCGTCGGCGCGGTCGGAGATGGTGCGCAGCGCGGCCAGCGGAACGCCGTAGTCGTGGCAGACCTGCGCGACGGCGGCGCCTTCCATTTCCACCGCCAGCGCGTCGGGCAGGCTTTGGCGCAGCGCCTGGCTTTCGGCGCTGGTGGCGACGAAGCGGTCGCCGCTGGCGATCAGGCCTTCGTGCACGCGCGGCGCGTGCAGCGCGAATTCGCTCACCGCCGCCTCGCCCAGCGCATCCGCCGGGTGTGCCAGCACCTGGGCCGCGGCGGCGCGCAGGCGCTCGGTCAGCGCCGCATCGGTGTCGAAGTGGGTGCGGCCGTACAGCGGCACTTCGTAGCGCGGGAAAAGCGGCGACGCATCCATGTCGTGCTGCACGAACGAGCGGGCCAGCACCACGTCGCCCACCGCCACACCTTCACCCAGCCCGCCGGCCACGCCGGTGAAGACGATCTCGGTCACGCCGAAGCGCTCGATCAGCGCGGTGGCGGTGGTCGCCGCAGCCACCTTGCCGATGCGCGACAGCACGGCCACCACCTCGTGCCCGCGCCAGTGGCCCAGCCAGAAATCGCGCCCAGCGGCACGTTCGCGCTGCTCGTCGGGCAGCGTTTGCAGCACCTCGGCCAGCTCCTGGTGCATGGCGCTCATCAAGCCGATACGGCGGCGCGAATTCAATGTAAAAACCCTTCCCAGCGCAGGCTGCACCAGCGCTGGCAGCTTCCTTTCTAATAGCAACCAGCCGGCCGCGCCGACCGCGTCGGGCCACCGGCTGCGTGTGCCGCAGCGATCAGTTGACCGACACTGCGCCAGCGGGCGCGGCGATGGCGGGCTTGTCGCGCAGCTCGCGGCGCAGCACCTTGCCCACGGGGGTCTTGGGCAGCTCGGTACGGAATTCGATGACGCGCGGGCGCTTGTAGCCGGTCAGGTTGTCGTGGCAGAACTGGCGCACGGCGTCTTCGGTCAGCGCTGGGTCTTTCTTGACGATGACCAGCTTCACGGCCTCGCCCATGCGCTCGTCGGGCACGCCCACCGCAGCCACTTCCAGCACGCCGGGCATGCCGGCCACCACGTCTTCCACTTCGTTGGGGAATACGTTGAAGCCGCTGACCAGGATCATGTCTTTCTTGCGGTCGACGATGCGGGTGTAGCCGCGCTCGTCCATGATGCCGATGTCGCCCGAGCGGAAGTAGCCGTCGGCGGTCATCACCTTGGCGGTTTCGTCGGGGCGCTGCCAGTAGCCGGCCATCACCTGCGGGCCTTTGATGGCGATCTCGCCCGCCTCGCCCAGCGGCAGCTCGTTGCCCGCGTCGTCCAGGATCTTGATGTACGTGCCGGGCAGCGGCAGGCCGATGGTGCCGGTGAACTCTTTATTCGTCACCGGGTTGCAGGTGGCGGACGGGCTGGTTTCAGACAAGCCGTAGCCTTCGCAGATCGGGCAGCCGGTTTTCTCCAGCCACAGCTTGGCCACGGCGCTTTGCACGGCCATGCCGCCGCCCACCGAGACTTTCAGGTTCTTCCAGTTGACCTTGTTGAAATCCGGGTGGTGCGCGATGCCGTTGAACAGCGTGCTGACGGCCGGAAAGCTGTGGAAGGTGTGCTTGGACAGCTCTTTGAGCGTGGCCGGCAGGTCGCGCGGATTGGGGATCAGGATGGTTTTGCCGCCGGTGCGCAGGCCCAGCATCATGTTCACCGTGAAGGCGAAGATGTGGTACAGCGGCAGCGCGCACACGCTGGTGGGCTGCTCGTTGGACGGCACGCGCTTCATCACCGGATCGTTCCAGGCTTCGGATTGCAGCACGTTGGCGATCAGGTTGCGGTGCAGCAGCATGGCGCCCTTGGACACGCCCGTGGTGCCGCCGGTGTACTGCAGCACGGCCACGTCGTCCGGCCCAATGGCCGGTGCCGTGAAACGTGCGCCACGGCCCTTGGCCACGGCGTCGTTGTAGCGCACGGCGCCCGGCAGGTTGAACGGGGGCACCAGCTTCTTGATCTTGCGCACCACGAAGTTGACGATCATGCCCTTCAGGCCGCCCAGGCGGTCGCCCATGCTGGCCAGCACCACGTGCTTGACCGGCGTGGCGGCGATGCATTTGTCCAGCGTCTGCGCGAAGTTCTCGATGATGACGATGGCCTTGGCGCCAGAATCCTTCAGCTGGTGCTCCAGCTCGCGGGCCGTGTACAGCGGGTTGACGTTCACCACCACCAGGCCGGCGCGCAGCACGGCCGCCACGGCGGCGGGGTATTGCGGCACGTTGGGCATCATGATGGCCACGCGATCGCCGCGCGCCAGCCCCAGCCCTTGCAGGTAGGCGGCCAGGGCGCGGCTTTGCTCGTCGGTCTCGGCGTAGCTGACGTCCTTGCCCATGAAGCTGTAGGCCGTGCGATCGGCAAACCGCTTGAAGCTGTCTTCGATCAGTGCCACCAGCGAGCTGTACTGCGACGTGTCCACGTCGGCAGGGACGCCTTCAGGGTAGTTTTTAAGCCAGATGCGCGCGGTCATCGACGGAACTCCTTCAATGCAGTGCCGCGCACGCGCGGCGATGGTTCAGATTCGGTGCGGCAGCATGGGCGTGCAACCGCTCAACTCGCATTGTGGTGTGGGAAGGCCGCGTGGGCCACTGGCGTTTACCTTGAGAGCCGCCGCCGGCTACCGGCGGGCGCTTCAGGCGATACCTTGTGGCGGTACCTTTGGCCGGGTGGCCCCGGCATGCGCTCGCATGGCGCATTCTGCCGGGCCGGGTGCTGCCGCGCCGCCCAGACCCTGGCGGCGGCGCAGGCTTATTCGATGGCCTTGCCGATGTCCTCGACCACCTTCTTGGCGTCGCCAAACACCATCATGGTCTTGTCCATGTAGAACAGGTCGTTGTCCAGCCCCGCGTAGCCTGCGGCCATCGAGCGCTTGTTGACGATGACCGACTTGGCCTTGTAGGCGTCCAGGATGGGCATGCCGTAGATCGGGCTGCCTTTTTCCAGCGCGGCGGGGTTCACCACGTCGTTGGCGCCGAGGATGATGGCCACGTCGGCCTGGCCGAATTCGCCGTTGATGTCTTCCATCTCGTGCACCTGGTCGTAGGGCACCTCGGCCTCGGCCAGCAGCACGTTCATGTGGCCGGGCATGCGGCCGGCCACGGGGTGGATGGCGTATTTGACGTCGATGCCCTTGTCGGTCAGCTTTTGGGCCAGCTCTTTCACGGCGTGCTGCGCGCGCGCCACCGCCAGGCCATAGCCGGGCACGATGATCACGCTGTCGGCGTTGCTGAGCATGAAGGCCGCGTCGTCGGCGCTGCCGGTTTTGTACGGGCGCTGCTCCTTGGCCGCGCCGCCTGCATCGGCCGCTTCACCACCAAAGCCGCCCAGGATCACGTTGAAGAACGAGCGGTTCATGGCCTTGCACATGATGTAGCTCAAGATGGCGCCCGAGCTGCCCACCAGCGAACCGGCAATGATCAGCATGTTGTTGTTCAGACTGAAACCGATGCCCGCCGCCGCCCAGCCCGAATAGCTGTTGAGCATGGACACCACCACCGGCATGTCGGCCCCGCCAATGGGAATGATCAGCGTCACGCCGATGACGAAGCCCAGCGCGCACACCAGGGCAAAGTCCATCGCGCTTTGCGAATGCCAGAAGCCGTAGATGAAGAACACGGCCGCCAGCCCCAGCGCCAGGTTCAGCCAGTGCTGGCCCGGAAACACCACCGGCGCGCCCTGAAACAGGCGGAACTTCGACTTGCCCGACAGCTTGCCCCAGGCGATCACCGAGCCGCTGAAGGTGACCGCGCCAATCAGCGCGCCCAGCGCCAGCTCGATCCGGTTGCCGCCAGGAATCTGGCCGCCCACGCCGTTGACCGGGTGATCGGCAATGCCAAAAGCCCAGGGTTCGGCCACCGTGGCGGCGGCGATGAACACCGCGGCCAGGCCGATCATGCTGTGGAAGAACGCCACCAGCTCGGGCATCTTGGTCATCTCGACCGTCTTGGCGCGCCAGGCGCCGTAGCCCCCGCCGACGACCATTCCCAGCAGCACCCAGCCCAGGCCCGCCACGCTGCCCGACAGCTTGACGATCAGCCCCGCCGTGGTCAGCACGGCGATGGTCATGCCGACCATGCCGAACAGGTTGCCGCGGATGGAGGTGATGGGGTGGCTGAGGCCCTTCAGCGCCTGGATGAAGCAGACGCTGGCGATGAGGTACAGCAGCGCCACGAGGTTCATGCTCATTGGGTTGTCTCCTCTTTTGATAGCGACTTGCGCTTATTTGGCCGGCGCTGGCGCCGGTTTTTTATCTTTTTTCTTGAACATCTCCAGCATGCGCCGGGTGACCATGAAGCCACCGAAGATGTTCACCGCCGCCAGCGCGACGGCCGCCACGCCCATCGCCTTGCCGAAACCGCCTTCGGTCAGCGCCGCAGCCAGCATGGCGCCGACAATGACGATGGCCGAGATGGCGTTGGTCACCGCCATCAGCGGCGTGTGCAGCGCGGGGGTGACCGTCCAGACCACGTGGTAGCCCACATAGATGGCCAGCACGAAGATGGTCAGGTTAATGAGCGTGGGCGACACGATGTCCATGGCAGTCTCCGGCGGGCTTGGGGTGTCAGGCTGGGCGGGTCAAGGGCGTCACTCGCGGTCGGCGCGCGGCTCTGGCAGCGGCCTGGGCGCGGGCGTGAGCTGGGTGGCGCGGGCAGGTGGCGGCGCCGTGACCACTGGCGCGGGCGCGGGGGCCACGGCAACGCGCGGTGTATACGGGAATTGCGGCACCGCCAGGCGGCCGGTGCTGCCGGCTTCGCGCGCGGCCGCGCCCAGCTGGCGCGCCCACTGCGTGCCCGGCGCGCCGGCAATCAGGAAATCGTTGGGGTTGCGGGTGACCGGCTCGATCAGGTTCGGGTCGAACACCGCGTGCACCTCCAGCGCGGGGCCCGATTCGTTGGGCACGCGGTACGCCACCCAGCTGCGCGGCAGCGCGCTCCAGCCGCGGGCGGCCAGCCACTGGTGTAGCACCGAATTCTGGCGCGCCATCCAGCCGTCGTAATCGGCGTTGCGGCGCATGCGCAGGCAGTGCCCGTCGTCACCACCCGCCACCACTTCCTGGTTGTTGGCCAGCGGGCACTGGGGTCCGTTGGCGGGTGCGGTTTGCACCAGCACGATGGCCAGCCAGCGCCCGTCCTCGCGCCGCCAGCCGGCCACGCGGGTGGGGGCATTCGGCCCGGTGACGGGCACGGGCGAGTCGCCCGCCAGCCAGGGGGCGTTGAACTCACCCAGATCGATCCAGTTGCCGATGCTGGTGGGCGGCACCGTGATCAGCGGCGCGCGCGTGCCCTGGCTGGTGCCCGCGTCGGTGGCGGGCGCAGGCCCGGTGGGCATCGCGCCGGGCGCGGCGCAGCCGGCCAGCGCCGCAGCCAGCGCCACGGCAGAAAAAACCAGTGCCGGGCGGGCCGGCTTCGTCAACGTAAAAGTCATGGCGTGCTTCTAGGCCAGGAAGAAATCGGTTGCAATGTGCGGCAGCCCGCGCCCTAGCGGCGGGTGACGGCGCCCTGGTGGGCCATCAGCGTGGCGGCGACGATGTCGTCTTCCATGTCGATGCGGAAGTCGGACGCGGGCTCGCCCTTGGCAGCCGGCGGCAGCACCAGCTTCAGGAAGTCGAGCACGTTGCGCGCGTACAGCGCCGAGGCGTCGGCGCCCACGCGGGCCGCCAGGTTGGTGTCGCCCACGATGGTGACGCCGTGTTTCTGAACGATCTTGTCGGCCTCGGTCAGCGGGCAGTTGCCGCCCACGGTGCCGTCGGCGTTGGGCGCGCCCTTGCCGGCAGCCATGTCCACGATGACCGAGCCGGGCTTCATGCTTTTGACCATCTCTTCGGTGATCAGCACCGGCGCGGCGCGCCCAGGAATCAGTGCGGTGGAGATAACCACGTCGGCCTGCGCCACGCGCTTGGCCACTTCGACCTTTTGCCGCTCCAGCCAGCTGGCGGGCATCGGCTTGGCGTAGCCGCCCACGCCCTCGGCCGCTTCTTTTTCTTCAGCGGTTTCGTAGGGCACGTCGATGAACTTGCCACCCAGCGATTCGATCTGCTCTTTCACGCTGGGGCGCACGTCGCTGGCTTCGATCACCGCGCCCAGGCGCTTGGCCGTGGCAATGGCCTGCAGGCCCGCCACGCCCACACCCAGGATGACCACGCGCGCCGCCTTCACGGTGCCGGCGGCCGTCATCAGCATGGGGAAGAACTTGGCATAGTGGTCGGCTGCGGTGATCACGGCCTTGTAGCCCGCGATGTTGGCCTGGCTGGACAGCACGTCCATGCTCTGCGCACGCGTGGTGCGCGGCGCGGCTTCCAGCGCGAAGGCGGTGAGGTTGGCGGCGGCCAGGCGCTGCAGGCCTTCGGCATTGAACGGCTCCAGCATGCCGACCAGCACGGCGCCGGGCTTCATGCGGGCCACCTCGTCGCCCGAAGGCAGGCGCACCTTCAGCACCATGTCGGCGCCCAATGCCTGGCTGGCGTCGGTGATCTGTGCGCCGGCAGCTTGATAGGCCTCGTCGGTGACGCTGGCACGCAGGCCCGCGCCCGACTGCACCACCACTTGATGACCTTGAGCGACCAACTTCTTGGCGGTCTCCGGAGTGACGGCCACGCGGGTTTCTCCAGCCGCCGTTTCAGCGGGCACGCCGATCAGCATGGCACGTCTCCTCTTGATTCAGATAAGAACGGGCGCCAGGTTGGCACCCCTGTCATCAGCACTTCGGAGGGGAGCTTAACAGACGCCCCGCGCCTTGCGCACGCCCCCCTGGCCCCTGCGCGACGCCCCGCCCGCGCGGGCCGAAACCGCGGCCCGATAATTCGCGCATGAGCAAAGAGCGATGGAAACCCAGCGTGACGGTGGCCGCCGTGATTGAGCAGGAGGGCCGCTACCTGCTGGTCGAGGAGCACACAGCCGACGGCCTGCGCCTGAACACGCCGGCGGGCCACCTTGAGCCCGGCGAAGCGCCCCAGGACGGTGCGGTGCGCGAAGCGCTGGAGGAAACCGGCCGCCGCTTCACCCCCGAAGCGCTGGTGGGCGTGTACCTGGCCGCCTCACCCGACGCGCAAGGCGCACCCACTACCTGGGTGCGCTTTGCCTTTTGCGGCAGCGCCAGCGACCCGCTGCCCGGCCACGCGCTGGACAAAGGCATCGTGCGCACGCTGTGGATGACCCCCGCCGAGGTGCAGGCCAGCCAGGACCGCCACCGCAGCCCCCTGGTGTGGCGCTGCGTGCAAGACCACCTGCGCGGCCAACGCTTCGACCTGTCCGCCGTGCACACCGACGCCAGCGCGCTGGGCGGCGGCGCGGGTTGAACGTGGTGCAGGCGTCGTCAAACAATTCATCATAAAAACTGCCTCTAGCGCCCAATGGATGAGCGCTGGCAGCTATCAAATTGATACTACCAACCCGCCAACCCTGAGCGAGTGCCAAGCGCAAGCCCGAGCGATCGCCCACTCGCCCTTCCATCCCCCGCGTACCCACCCTCAACCCCGCCATGGACGCCACCACCCAGTTCCTGCTGCTTGCCTGCGCCGCCTTTGCGGCAGGGGTGCTCAACGCCATCGCCGGCGGCGGCACGTTTTTGACCTTTCCAGCGCTGGTCTACACCGGCGTGCCGCCCATCGCCGCCAACGCCACCAGCGCCCTGGCCGTGTGCCCCGGCTACCTGGGCAGCACACTGGGCTTTCGGCAAGAACTGGCCGCCCTGCCACGCCGCCAGCTGGTGCGCGAGATGCTGATCTGCGCAGCGGGCGGGCTGGCCGGGGCGCTGCTGCTGCTGGTCACCCCCGCCAAGGTGTTCGCCGGCGTGGTGCCCTGGCTGCTGCTGTTTGCCACCGCGCTGTTCGCCTTCGGCCCGCGCATCGCCCGCTGGGCCGGCGGCAGCGAGGAAGAAGGCAGCCTGGCCCGCTGGCGCTACCCCGCGCTGGCGCTGGTGGCGCTGTACGGCGGGTACTTCAACGGCGGGCTGGGCATTTTGCTGATGGCGCTGTACCTGCTGGTGGGCGAAACGCGGCTGCACACGGTCAATGGGTTGAAAAACCTCAATTCCTTCGTGCTGTCGGTGCTGTCGGTGGCCGCCTTTGCCTTGGGCGGCGCCATCGTGTGGAAGCAGGCGCTGCTGATGGCCGTGTTCGCCACCCTGGGCGGCTTTGCCGGCGCCCGCCTGGCCAAGCGCCTGCCCGTGGCCTGGGTGCGCACCATCGTGATCGTCACCGGCTTGGTGATGAGTGCGCTGTTCTTCCTGCGCGCCAACTGATCGCTTCGCCCCGCGCCTTCAGCAGGGCGAGACGGAGATGTCGCCCACGCTGGACAACACGTTGCCGACGATACGGCCCCGGTTCAACACCACGTCGGCCAGCAGGCCCGCTGCCACGCCCAGGTACGCGAAGTACGCCCAGCCCACGTAGTCGCTGAACACCACCGTGTGCAGCCAATTCTGGTTGAACAGGTACAGATAGGCGGTCACGCCGGCCGCCAGCACCAGGACGACGGCGGCCGGCAACAAATGCCAGCCCGCGCGCGGGCGCACCAGCACGGCCGCCGCCAGCAGCGCAAACACCAGCGCATTGGCGCCAGTGAAGATGCGGAATTCGCGGATCAACTGGCCCGCCGTGTCCATGTACTGCGTGCGGATCATGCCCTCCACCCGCTGCTGCAGACGCGTGGCATCGGCCAAATCGGCCAGCAGGCCGCCTTCCAGGCGGCGCTCGATCTGGCGGCGGCATTCGCAGTCCAGCTGGCGCATGCGCGCCGTCACCTCGGCCACCTTGGCGGGCAGCTGCTCACGCAACTGGCGCGCCGCCTGTTCGGCCCGCTGCGCCTGCGCCCCGCCCAAGCGGCGCGCCAGGCCCACCAGCGCGGACTGGTCCAGCACCTGCAGCTTCTCGCCGACACGCTTTTCCACCTGCTGGCGCACCAGCTCGCGGCCGACTTGCTCCACCCAACCCGGCGCGACGATGGACGCTAACCACGCGCCGCCAAACAGCAGGAAACCCGCCAGACCGATAGAGAAGACGATACCGCGCAGCCACGACATGGCGCGACTGTACTGGCCGCCGAGGGTAGCGCCAGCACTCCCTCAGTGCTGAAAGCGCCCGTTGCGGTCGATGATGGCCAGATCGACGTAGTCCAGGCCGGTGTGGTCGGTGGGGCTGTAGCCCAGGCTCAGCCCGCCCAGGTCGTACTTGTCCATGCGGTTGAGCGCGTCGATGATGCGTTCGCGCGTGGGGTTGGGGCCGGCGCGGCGCAGCGCCTCCACCAGCACCTTGGCGCTGGCGAAGCCTTCCATCACCTGCGGAGTCAGCTCGTTCTTGCCGTTCAGCACCGCATTGGCCTCGCGGTTCAGCGGCAGCCCCAGCGCGCGCACGCTGGGGAAGACCTGCGACACCACCACCCCGTGCGAATACGTGCCCAGTTGCTTGATGAAGCCGGACGAGGCGTTGTTGGACACCGTGACCACCTGCGCGGCCGAGCCCGCCTGGCGCAGCGCCTTGACGCCCTCGCTCACCGCCGTGCTGGAGCCGATCCACAGCACCGCCTGGGCCTGCTTGGCGGTCAGCTCTTTCACGATGGCCGGGTAGTCGGGCTTTTCGCGGTCGGCCTTGATCACGGTCAGCGGCTTTTTCCCCGCCGCTTCAAAGCCCTTCATGGCGCCGGCCAGGCAATCGGCGCCGAAGCTGTCATCGACGTGCACCACGGCGACGCGCTCCAGCGTGATGTTGTACAGGTGGCGAATGGCCCGCTCGGTTTCGGCCTGGTAGCTGGAGCGCACGTTGAAGACGTACGGGTTCACCGGCTTGTGAAACACCATCGCCCCGGTGGAAGGCGCGATGAGCGCCAGCTTGTGCTGCGCCAGCAGCGGCAGGATGGCCTCCGTGTGAGGGGTGGCGCGGGTCATGAACAGCGCCACCACCTTGTCCTGCTCGATCAGCTTCTTGGCGTTTTCGGCCGCGCGCGGCGGCTTGAAGTTGTCGTCCAGCGTGATCAGCTTGATCTTTTCGCCGTTCACCCCGCCCTGGGCGTTGACGTGGTCCAGGTAAGCGTGCACGCCCACCAGGGTTTCGCCCACGCTGGCCGCCACCGGCCCGGTCACGGAAGTGGTCTGCCCGATCAGGATGTCGGCGTGCGCCGGCAAGCCCATGGCCATCCAGCACAGCGCAGCGGCGGCCACGGCCATCGGGCGCGCAAGCGCGCGCCACGGAAAATTCGTGTACTTCATCAACGGAACCCCTAAGGTGGAGACAGGCGGGCCGCTGGCGATCGCATCGGCCACGTGCTCTGCGTGGCCGGGATCGGCTGGCGCCCAATTGGAGATACCCCCTGAATAGGGGGTGCGGCGAAGTGTGCCGAGCCGCGCCCTGCCCCGCCATGATCGATAACCCGTATGTACTCACCCACTTCGGGCATGTGCGGATAATTCAGCCCATGCAAGCCAAGCAACGCATCGTGGTCGGGCTGTCGGGCGGGGTGGACTCCGCCGTGACCGCCTGGCTGCTCAAGCAGGCTGGCCACGAGGTGGTCGGCATCTTCATGAAAAACTGGGAAGACGACGACGACAGCGAATACTGCTCGTCCAACGTCGACTTCGTGGACGCTGCCGCCGTGGCCGACGTGATCGGCATCGAGATCGAGCACGTCAACTTCGCGGCCGACTACAAAGACCGCGTTTTCGCCGAGTTCCTGCGCGAATACTCCGCCGGCCGCACGCCCAACCCCGACGTGCTGTGCAACGCCGAGATCAAGTTCAAGGCCTTTCTGGACCACGCCATGCGCCTGGGCGCCGAAAAGATCGCCACCGGGCATTACGCCCGAGTTCGCTGCGTCGCAGCGGACTCGGGCGAGCCCCTGGGGTCGCATGAGACATCCCGCGCGACCGCGCGGGATGGGGCGCCACGGACCGACGCGGTCCGGTACGAGCTGCTCAAGGGCCTGGACCCGAGCAAAGACCAAAGCTACTTCCTGCACCGTCTGACGCAGCCGCAGCTGTCCAAGACGCTGTTCCCCGTGGGCGAGCTGCACAAGACCGAGGTGCGCCGCATCGCCGCCGAGATCGGCCTGCCCAACGCCAAGAAAAAAGATTCGACCGGCATCTGCTTCATCGGTGAGCGGCCTTTCCGCGAATTCCTCAACCGCTACCTGCAGACGAAGCCCGGCCCGATCAAGGACGAGCGGGGCCGCAAGATTGGCGAGCACGTGGGCCTTTCGTTCTACACGCTGGGCCAGCGCCAGGGCCTGGGCATCGGCGGCGTGAAGGCCAAGGGCGCCCAGCGCGGCGGTGGCGACCATTCGCCCTGGTTCGTCGCCCGCAAGGACATGGCCACCAACACGCTGTACGCCGTGCAGGGCCACGACCACCCGTGGCTGCTGTCGCCCGCGCTGGTGTTTGACGACCTGTCCTGGACGGCAGGCGAGCCGCCCGCGCCCGGCGCCTACGCCGCCAAGACGCGCTACCGCCAGCAGGACGCGGCCTGCACGCTGGCCGCCGGCCCCACGCCGCAAAGCCGCGTGCTGCGCTTTGCCGAACCGCAATGGGCCGTCACGCCGGGCCAAAGCGCGGTGCTGTACGACGGCGAGGTGTGCCTGGGCGGCGGGGTGATCGCGCAGGCCGAGACTTTGGAGCCAAATCAGGCTCTGGCGCAGTTGTAGCGGGCGCTGGCAGCTTCTAATTCAATAGCAAAAGGGCCGCTGTGCTGCGGCCCTTTTGGTTTTTTGAGCGGCGCCTCGGCCTCAGTCGGCGGCCGACGCGGCTTGCAGCGCTGGTTCTCGCACCAGGCCGGGGTTGTTCAGCACCTCATTCAGGCGGGCGGTATCCAGCTGCTTGTCCCATTTGGAAACCACCACCGTGGCCACGGCGTTGCCCACGAAGTTGGTCAGCGAACGGCATTCGGACATGAAGCGGTCCACCCCCAGGATCAGCGCCATGCCGGCCACTGGCACCTCGGGCACCACCGCCAGCGTGGCTGCCAGGGTGATGAAACCCGCGCCCGTGACACCCGCTGCGCCTTTGGAGCTGAGCATGGCCACCAGCAGCAGCACGATCTGGTGCGTGAGGGTGAGCTGGATGTCCAGCGCCTGCGCGATGAACAGCGCCGCCAGCGTCATGTAGATGTTGGTGCCGTCCAGGTTGAACGAATAGCCCATGGGGATCACCAGGCCCACGACCGGCTTGCCGCAGCCGGCCGCTTCCATCTTGTGCATCAGGTTGGGCAGGGCAGATTCCGACGAGCTGGTGCCCAGCACCAGCAGCAGCTCATCCTTGAGGTAGCGGATCAGCTTGAGGATGGAGAAGCCGCACGCGCGCGCCACGGCGCCCAGCACCACCAGCACGAACAGCAGCGAGGTGACGTAGAACGTGGCCACCAGGTAGGCCAGGTTGCCGATGGAGTGGATGCCGTACTTGCCGATGGTGAAGGCCATCGCGCCGAACGCGCCGATGGGCGCAAAGCGCATCAGGATGGCGACGACCTTGAACACCGGCACTGCCAGCGCGTTAAGCAGGTTGAATACCGGCGCGCCACGGTCGCCCACCATGGCCAGCGAAACGCCAAACAGGATCGCGATGAACAGCACCTGCAGGATGTCGCCCCCCACCAGCGGGCTGACCAGCGTCTCGGGGATGATGTTCATCAAGAAGCCGGTGATGGTCGAATCGTGCGCCTTGTTGACGTACGTAGTGACCTTGGACGCATCCAGCGAAGCCGGGTCGATGTGCATGCCGTGGCCAGGCTGCAGCGTGTTGGCCACGATCATGCCGATGATCAGCGCCAGCGTCGAGAAGGTGAGGAAGTACGCCATGGCCTTGCCCGCCACGCGGCCCACGGCGCGCATGTTGCTCATGCCGGCGATGCCGGTGACCACGGTGAGAAAGATCACCGGCGCGATGATCATCTTGACCAGTTTGATGAAGGCATCGCCCAGCGGCTTCATCTGCTCGCCCAGGCTGGGCCAGAACTGCCCCAGCAAGATGCCCAGGACGATGGCAATCAGCACCTGGACATAAAGCACCTTGTACCAGGGCAAATGGCGGGGCGCGTGGGCCGAGGCTTCCAGTTCTTCGGCAGTCAACATGGGGAAATCTCCGCTTTGGTTTTGTGATGGATCAATGCAGCGTCTGGGCGGGGTACAGCGCCGCAGGTGCGGCATCAATCCGTCTTCCGTGCCCCGAATGTCCTGGACGTGGGTGCGTACTCTACGCCTGTCCGGGGCCCGCCCCGGCGCGCGCCGATACCGCGTGCCAGTTTGCGCCGCGCCTACCCTGCCCAGCCGCCTGGCCACGCCCGCATTCAGCGACCAGCGCCCCATCTGCGCGAAAGTGCCGCAGCGCCGATAATGCTGGGTTGCCCTTTGGGGACCCATCCGTGCTAAGAGACCCTTTGCCCATCGACGCCCGCGGCGGCGCCGAAGAACCGACCCGATCGCTTGCGCAGGCCCTGCGCGAGCCGCGCATCAGCATCCGCGGGGCGCGCACCCACAACCTGAAGAACATCGACATCGACCTGCCACGCAACCAGCTGGTGGTGATCACCGGGCTGTCCGGCTCGGGCAAGTCGTCGCTGGCCTTTGACACGCTGTACGCCGAGGGGCAGCGCCGCTATGTGGAAAGCTTGTCTGCCTACGCGCGGCAGTTTCTGCAGCTGATGGATAAGCCCGATGTGGATCTGATCGAGGGCCTGTCGCCCGCCATCGCCATCGAGCAGAAGGCCACCAGCCACAACCCGCGCTCTACCGTGGGCACGGTGACCGAAATCCACGACTACCTGCGCTTGCTGTTCGCGCGCGCGGGCACGCCGTACTGCCCCGACCACCACCTGCCGCTCACGGTGCAAACCGTCAGCCAGATGGTGGACCACGTGCTGGCGCTGCCCGAAGACACCAAGTTGATGATCCTGGCGCCCGTGGCGCGCGACAAGAAGGGCGAATTCACCGAGCTGTTCGAGCAGATGCAGGCGCAGGGCTACGTGCGCTTTCGTATCGACGGCCAAATCGTCGATGCGACCGAGCTGCCCACGCTGAAAAAGGCCGAAAAGCACGACATCGACGTGGTCATCGACCGGCTGAAGGTGCGCGAGGACATGCGCTCGCGCCTGGCCGACAGCTTTGAAGCCGCGCTGCGCGTGGCCGACGGGCGCGCCATCGCGCTGGAGATGGACAGCGGCAAGGAACACCTGTTCAACAGCAAGTTCGCCTGCCCGGTGTGCGGCTACTCCATCCCTGAGCTGGAGCCGCGCCTGTTCTCATTCAACGCGCCCGCTGGCGCCTGCCCGACCTGCGACGGCCTGGGCGTGACCGACCATTTCGACCCCGAGCGCGTGGTGGCCTTCCCCTCGCTCAGCCTGGCCAGTGGCGCCATCAAGGGCTGGGACCGGCGCAACGGCTACTACTTTGCGCTGATCGAAGGGCTGGCCAAGCACTACAAGTTCGACGTTGATACGCCGTTTGAAGACCTGCCCGCCAAGGTGCAGCAGGTGGTGCTGCACGGCTCGGGCGACGAGGCAATCAAGTTCGCCTACACCTTCGACAGCGGCGCGCAGGCCGGCAAGCAGGTCAGCAAGAAGCACCCCTTTGAAGGCGTGCTGCCCAACATGGTGCGCCGCTACCGCGAAACCGATTCGACCGTGGTGCGCGAAGAATTGGCGCGCTACCGCGGCCAGCAACCCTGCCCCGACTGCGGCGGCACGCGGCTGCGGCGCGAGGCGCGCAACGTGTTCGTGGGCGAAGGCGAGCAGCGCCGCGCCATCTTTGAAGTCAGCCACGTCACGCTGGGCGAGGCCAAGCACTACTTCGACACGCTGCAGCTGGACGGCGCCAAGGCCGAGATCGCCGACAAGGTGGTGCGCGAGATCGGCAACCGCCTGCGCTTCCTGAACGACGTGGGCCTGAATTACCTGAGCCTGGACCGCAGCGCCGACACGCTTTCGGGCGGCGAATCGCAGCGCATCCGCCTGGCCAGCCAGATCGGCAGCGGCCTCACGGGCGTGATGTACGTGCTGGATGAGCCCAGCATCGGCCTGCACCAGCGCGACAACGACCGCCTGATCGGCACGCTGCAGCACCTGCGCGACCTGGGCAACAGCGTGCTGGTGGTCGAGCACGACGAAGACATGATGCGCGCGGCCGACCAGCTGATCGACATGGGCCCCGGCGCGGGCGTGCACGGCGGGCAGGTCATGGCGCAGGGCACGTTCGACGAAGTGGCGGCGTCGCCCAAGTCGGTGACGGGCCAGTTCTTGCGCGGCGAGCGGCGCATCGACATTCCGAAGCGGCGCGCGCCAAGCTATTCAAACGATAGCAGCCAGCGCACACCGGACGGGCGCCAGGACGGTGTTTTGCCTGAAATCGAAGGGCGCATCCGCATCGTGGGCGCCAGCGGCAACAACCTCAAGAACGTCAGCGTCGACTTCCCGGTGGGCCTGCTGACCTGCGTGACGGGCGTGTCCGGCTCGGGCAAATCCACGCTGGTCAACGACACGCTGTACACCGCCGCGGCGCACACCATCCACCGCGCGCACGCCGAGGCCGCCCCGCACGAGGCGATCGAGGGGCTCGAGCAGTTCGACAAGGTGATCGCGGTGGACCAAAGCCCCATCGGCCGCACCCCGCGCAGCAACCCCGCCACCTACACCGGCCTTTTCACGCCGATCCGTGACCTGATGGCCGAAGTGCCCATGGCGCGCGAGCGCGGCTACGGCCCCGGGCGCTTTTCCTTCAACGTGCCGCAAAGCAGCGGCGGCGGCCGTTGCGAAGCCTGCCAGGGTGACGGCGTGGTGAAGGTGGAAATGCACTTCCTGCCCGACGTGTACGTGCCCTGCGACGTGTGCCACGGCCAGCGCTACAACCGCGAAACGCTGGAAGTGCAGTGGAAGGGCCGCAACATCGCCCAGATCCTGCAAATGACGGTGGAAGAAGCGCACGCCTTCTTCAAGGACCAGCCCACGCTGGCGCGCAAGCTGCAAACCCTGCTGGACGTGGGCCTCTCCTACGTCACCCTGGGCCAGAGCGCGACCACGCTGTCGGGCGGCGAAGCCCAGCGCGTGAAGCTGGCGCTGGAGCTGAGCAAGCGCGACACGGGCCGCACCCTGTACGTGCTGGACGAGCCCACCACCGGCCTGCACTTTGCCGACATCGAGCTGCTGCTGAAAGTGCTGCAACAGTTGCGCGACGCGGGCAACACCATCGTGGTGATCGAACACAACCTGGACGTCATCAAGACCGCCGACTGGCTGATCGACATGGGCCCCGAAGGCGGCGCCGGCGGTGGCACCGTGGTGGTGCAAGGCACGCCAGAGCAGGTGGCCGCCAACCCGGCCAGCCACACCGGGCATTACCTGCGGCCTTATCTGCGCCTGCCCTAGGCTTGCCAGCCTCCACGCCGCACGACAGGGGCCGTCAACCGGCCTTTGAGCGATTCCAGGCGGATCAGCGCATGCACCATCCGTCAATATGTCGTTTGTTCTAAGGTATTCAGCGGAACATTGACTTACAATTGTGTGGCTTGGGCGCCACTTCGCTGCGCCTTTTCGCACAGCCTCCGCCCATCTTCGACAGGACAAGCCACCCATGACCCGCTGGATCGCACGTTTCGCCTTGATGGCCGCCGCCTGGGCGCTCAGCGCTGCAGCCTGGGCGCAGGCCGTTGTCGCGCCCGGCCCTTCCAACAATAGCCAAAGCGTCCTCATGTTTGACGTGCAGGCCGTCAACGCGCTCACCGTCACCGGCTTGTCGACCAACATGAACAGCTCGGGCACTACCTCAATCGAAATATGGGGCCGCAGCGGCTCACATGTCGGGCACACGAGCAGTACCTCAGGTTGGACGTTGCTGGGCACCACCGCGAGTTTTTCTGCGGTGTCGGGCACCGTCTACAGCATTCCGTTGGCCTTGAGCGCGCCCGTGCCAGCCGGTGACACCTACGCGTTCATGATTCGCTCGACTGTCAACTCCATCTCTATCGGGTACGCCAATGGCGCGGGCACGCCAGGGGTCACCACCGTCGCGTAGGACGCCAACCTGCGGGTGCTTGAAGGAACAGGAGCGGACGTTAGCCTGACATCCAACTTCACCCCCCGCCAATTGGTCGGCGAAGTGCGCTACACACTCGGGAACACGCCACCGACTTCGGTGCCCACCCTTGGCCAGTAGTCGCTGCAGTACTACAACGAGCAGAACGCCGAAGCGCGCAAAGACGGCACGCTGATCACCAGCGGGCCGGAATACCAGCGCGTGTACAAGGTCATGCAGCGGCTGGTGCCGCAGGTGGCCACGTTTCGGCCCGACGCCGCCCGCTGGCCGTGGCAGCTGGTGCTGATCAACGAAGACACCGTCAACGCGCACGTGATGGCGGGCGGCAAGATCACCTTCTACACCGGCCTGATCCGCAAGCTGAAGCTGACCGACGACGAGATCGCCGCCGTGATGGGCCACGAGATGGCGCATGCGCTGCGCGAGCATTCGCGCGAGAAGATGTCGCAATCGGCCGCGGGCGACCTGGCCGTGTCGATCGGCGGCGCCTTGCTGGGCCTGGGCAGCGGCGCCACGCAGATGGCCAGCATGGGCAAGCAGCTGGCGCTGGATTTGCCCTTTTCGCGCAGCATGGAGAGCGAGGCCGACCTGTACGGCCTGGAATTGGCCGCCCGCGCCGGTTACGACCCGCGCGCGGCCGTCACGCTGTGGCAGAAGATGGCGCAGCTGGGCGGCGGAGGCGGCCCGGCCTTCATGTCGACCCACCCGGCATCGGCCGACCGCATCGCCGCGCTGCAAGCCAGCGTGCCGCGCGTGATGCCCTTGTACGAAGCGGCGCGCGTGCAGCGCTGACGCGGCCTGCCGTGCCTTGGGCTGGCGCCGCGCGGGCGCTGGCCGAGCCGCCCTTCCCGCATCCTGCTTCCCGTTCAGTGGCGCGCCTTCGGGTACGCACCACCCGCGCCTGATGCAGGCTGCCCGCGCCATGCCAGCGGCCGGCATGCGCGGGCTATATTCCCCGCAGGAGGAAGCGCATGAACGCTTGGCGATTCTGGTTGAAAAAGCTCACGCGGCGCATCTGGTTCCGCTCGGTCGTCTACAGCATCTGCGGTGTGTTGCTGGCGCTGGTGGCGCGGTTTCTGGCGCCGTTGCTGCCCGACGGGTTTGAGTCCAACGTGGGGCAGGACGCGGTCGGCTCCATCCTCCAGATTCTGGCGGCCTCGATGCTGGCGGTGACCACGTTTTCACTCACGACGATGGTCGGCGCGTATTCCGGCGCGTCGCAGGCCACGCCGCGATCCACGCAGCTGCTGATGGCCGATTCCACGTCGCAAGAAGCGCTGTCAACTTTCCTGGGCGCCTTTCTTTTCTCCATCGTCGGCATCATTGCGTTGTCTACCGGGTACTACGGCGAGCGCGGGCGGCTCATCCTCTTCGTGGGCACGCTGGCCGTGGTGCTGCTGATCGCGATCACGCTGCTGCGGTGGATTTCGCACATCACGGGCTTTGGCCGCACGTCAGACACCATCAACCGCGTGGAAAGCGCGACGCTGGCGGCCATCGGGGAGTTCCGCCGCTCGCCGCATCTGGGCGCGCGCCCGGCCACGGCGATCCCGCCGGGCGCCCACGCCATCTACACCGCCGCGCCCGGCTACGTCACGCAGATCAACGTCAAGGCGCTGCAGGCCAGGGCGCGCCAGCACGAGGTGAACGTGCACGTGGTCGCCCTGCCGGGTACCTTGGTGCACCCGAATCGCCCGCTGCTGTGGGTGACCGGCGATGCGCCAGACGACGCCGATCAAGCCGCCTGGGCCAGCGCGTTCGAGCTGAACCCGCGAAGGATGTTCGACCACGACCCACGCCTGGGCCTGATCGCCCTGTCCGAAATCGCGTGCCGCGCGCTGCCGCCAACCAGCAACGACTACGGCACCGCGATCGACGCGATCAACGCCTTGCAGCGGGTGTTTTTCTCGATCCTCGCGCCTGCCGAGGATGCCGACCAAGCCGCCAGCATCGACCGTAACGACGAAGGGCGCGTCTTCATGCCCCAGCCGTCGCTGGACGACATGGTGGAGGACGCCTTCCGCGCCGTGGCCCGCGACGGTGCCACGGCGATCGAGGTCATGACGCGCCTGTGCAAGGCGCTGGAAGGCCTGGCTGCCGCATCGCCGGAGAAGGCCGAACCCTTCCGGGCGATGGCGCGCCAGGCCGTGGCACGCGCCAGCCTGGTCATGCCATACGAGCCTGACCAGCGGGCGCTGTAGGCGCTGGTCGAGCCGTGGGCGTGAAGGCCGCTGCGGCCGCGCGCAACGTGGTCGCCATGCGGCCTACCGCCGCACCGTGACTGCGCCCATGCGCCATGCGCGGCACCGCCATGCCAGGCTCATCCGCGATTGGATAAGAAAACCGCCTTCAGCGCTTACCCCATGTGCGCTGACAGCTATCAATTTTGAATAATCAGCCCACCGAGGCACGCGCCGCCTGCAGCGTGGCGCGCGTGGCCAGCGCCGCAGCGCGCGCCGCGTCGGCAAAGTCGGCGCCGCTGCTGGCGTACAAGATCGCGCGCGAGCTGTTGACGATGACGGGGCCGGTGGTGGCACCCGCCGCGTCGCCGCGCCAGCCCGCCTTGACGGTGGCGGCCGCATCGCCGCCCTGCGCGCCCACGCCGGGGATCAGCAGGGGCAGCGTGGGGGCCAGCGCGCGCACGCGCTCGATCTCTTGCGGGTAGGTGGCGCCCACCACCAGGCCCAGCTGGCCGTTCAGGTTCCAGGGGCCTTGGGCCAGGCGGGCGACGTGTTCGTACAGCAGCGGCTGGCCTTGCACGCTGGCCAGGCGCTGGTTTTGCAGATCGTCGCCGCCGGGGTTGCTGGTGCGGCACAGCAGGAAGGCGCCCTTGTTCTTGTAGCGCAGGTAGGGCTGCACCGAATCAAAGCCCATGAAGGGTGACAGTGTGACGGCGTCGGCGCCGTAGCGGTCGAACGCCTCGGCGGCGTACTGCTCGGCGGTGCTGCCGATGTCGCCGCGCTTGGCGTCCAGGATGATGGGCACGTGCGGGGCGATCTCGCGCATGCGGCGCATCAGCCGCTCCAGCTGCGCCTCGGCGCGGTGCGCGGCGAAGTAGGCGATCTGCGGCTTGAAGGCCATGGCCAGGTCGGCCGTGGCTTCGACGATGGCGGTGCAGAAGGCGTAGATGCCTTCCGGGTCGCGCGCGATGCCGGCAGGAAAACGGGTGGGCTCCGGGTCCAGGCCGACGCACAGCATGGACTGGTTCTGGCTTTCGGCCGCGCGCAACTGATCGAGAAAGTTCATGCCGCCGATTCTAGGTAGCCCGCCCGGGCTTTCGGCGCCGCAAGGCGTGCCGAAATGGGGCGCGCCCTAAAATTGCGGGCTTGGCCGCTCACCTGGGCGGCCGCGCTTTGAGTTTTGCACCCCATGGATAAGCCCGCCGTTCGCCCCCGCGTCCCTCATTTTTCGTCCGGCCCGTGCGCCAAGCGCCCCGGCTACGACCTTGCCAACCTGGACGTGTCCGCGCTGGGCCGATCGCACCGCTCGGCGCTGGGCAAGAAGCTGCTGGGCCTGGCGTGCAGCGAAACGGCGCGCATCCTGGGCCTGCCTGAGGGCTTTCGCGTGGGCATCGTGCCCGCGTCGGACACGGGCGCGATGGAGATGGCCATGTGGTCGCTGCTGGGCCCGCGCGGCGTGGACGTGCTGGGCTGGGAAACGTTCGGTCTGACCTGGGTGAAGGACTTGAAGGACCAGCTCAAGCTGAGCGACCTGAACGTGTACACCGCGCCCTACGGCGCCCTGCCCGACCTGTCGCAGGTGGACAGCGCGCGCGACGTGGTCTTCGCCTGGAACGGCACGACCAGCGGCGTGTGCGTGCCAGATGGCGAATGGATCGCCGCCGACCGCCAAGGCCTGACGCTGTGCGACGCCACCAGCGCCGCCTTCAGCATGGATTTGCCGTGGGACAAGCTGGACGTGACCACCTTCTCCTGGCAAAAAGCGCTGGGCGGCGAAGGCGCGCACGGCATGCTGGTGCTCAGCCCCCGCGCCGTTGAACGGCTGGAAAGCTACACCCCGCCCTGGCCCATGCCGAAAATCTTCCGCATGACCTCGGGCGGCAAGCTGATGGAAAGCATCTTCGTGGGCGACGTGATCAACACGCCGTCGATGCTGTGCGTGGCCGATTACCTGGACGCACTGGCCTGGGCCGACCAGCTGGGCGGCGTGCCCGCGCTGATCGCGCGCAGCCGCGCCAGCCTGAAGGTGATCGAAGACTTTGTCGCCACGCACCCCTGGGCGCACTTTCTGGCGCAGACCGAGGCGACGCGCTCGTGGACCAGCGTGTGCCTGACGCTGGACCTGCCCGACGACAAGGTCAAGCAGCTGGCCAAACTGCTGGAAGCCGAAGGGGTGGCCTACGACATCAACGCCTACAAAGACGCCCCCGCCGGCCTGCGCATCTGGTGCGGCGCCACGGTAGACCCGGCCGACGTGGCCGCGCTGATGCCGTGGGTGGAATGGGCGTACGGGCAGATGGCGGCCTGAGCGGCAGCTGACTCGATTACTATCGATTAGATAGCTGCCAGCGCTTTACCCACGGGCGCTGGCGGGCGATCTGATCAATGAACCGGACACGCTTTGAGGCATGTCTTCTGACTGGGCCACCTGCGTGTGGCAAGAGGTGAAGATGGGCTTTATCGCCGCGCGCAGCAAGCTGCAGGTGGTGGACGAAGCCACGGGCCGCAAAGGCGTGGCAGAGACCGCGCTGGCCGCCGCGCCCTGACACTGGCGGGCCTGATCGCGCTATAACCAAGCGAATCAGGCCCTGGCGCCCATCAGGCGGGCGCCAGCAGCTTCAAAAAGCGTAGCGCGCACCAATGCTGATGCTGCGCCCCATCAGCGGCGCCTGGTCCTTGATGAACGACACGTGCGAATACGCCAGCTTGTTCGTCAGGTTGGTGCCGCGCACGTAGAACAACCAGCTGCGCCCCTCGGACGTGGGCAGCCGGTACGAAGCGCCCAGGTTCAGCATGCCAAAGCCGGCGGTGGGCGTTTCGTACGCAGCCAGCTTGCGCGCGGCGGCGGTCTGCACCCATTCGACCATGCCTTCCCAGCCCTGCCAGCGCGCGTCCAGGCGCACGCCGGCGCGCGCCGGGGCTACGCGCGGCAGGCGGCTGCCGTCGGCCAGGCGGGCGTTCACCACGTCGCCGAACAGCGTCACGCCCAGGTTGCGCGTGATGCGCTGGCGAATGTGCCCCTCCAGCCCGGTGAAGCGCGCGCTGGCCTGCGTGTACTGCAGCAGCTGCACGCCGTCCACGGCATCCAACGTCTGGCCGTAGACGTAGCCGCCGATGCGGTTGTGGTACGCGTTCACGCCGAAAGTGGTGTCGCCGCTGGTCTTGCTCAGGCCGATGTCCAGGTTGTTGGAACGCTCGGCGCGCAGCGTGTCGCTGCCGATCTCGTAGGTGCGCGTGGCCATGTGCAGGCCGCGCGCAAACAGCTCTTCGGCCGTGGGCATGCGCTGCGCGTGGGTGAAGCTGGCGGCGACCTGGTAGCCCGGCGTGAAGCGCCATGTAGCGCCCAGCGATGCCGACGTGCCGTTGTGCTTGCGCACCACGTCGGATTCTTCGGCGCGCACTTCCTGGCGCTCATGGCGCAGTGCGCCTTCCAACTGCCAGTCGTTCCACTTGAGCGTTTCCAACCAGAACAGGCTGGTGCGGCGCGTGCGCGTGGGCTGCACGTAGGCTTCTTCGCCCAGGGCGCTGAACTTGCGGTCGCTGCTGGCAATGCCAAACACGCCGCGCCAGCCCAGGATGGGCTTGTGCTCCAGCTCGACGCGGCCGCTGAAGCCCTTGTTGCGGAAGGTGGTGGCCACCTCGTCGCCTTCCTTTTCGTCGTGCTTGTAGTCGGTCACGCCCAGGCGCAGGCGCAGGCTGTCGAACCCGGCGAAGGGGTCGCGCAGTTCGCCGCGCACGTCCCAGCGGCCGCTGCGCAGGTCCACCACGGGCACACCGTGGTCGTGCTCGTGGTCATGGTCGTGCCCTCCGTCGTCATGGGCGTGGTCGCCATGGCCACCGCAATGCAGGTGCGTGCCGTGCGGGTGGCAGTCTTCGATGTCGTGGTCGTGCCCCGGCAGGCCGTAGCGCGCCCGCTGCTGCGTGTATGCCACACCCAGGAAGCCGCGCGAGCCCACCCAGGAAAGGCCCACGCTGCCGGTGCTGGTGCGGTTGAAACTGCCTTGCACACGTTGGCCGCCTTCCCAGCCGCGGCCCACGGCGTAGTCGCCATCGTCGCGGCCCACACCTTCGACGTGCAGCACCAGCGGGCCCTTGCCCACCGTGACCTGCGCGGCGCCTGCCTTGCCGCGCGCAGCGGAATCGGCGCGCAGCTCGGCGCTGCCTTCCACGCCTTTGGCGGGCGCGGCGGTGGGCACCTTGTTGTCCAGCACGTTCACCACGCCGCCCACGACACCACCGCCCTGGATCAGCGCGGACGGGCCGCGCAACACCTCGATCTGGCGCGCGAGCATGGGCTCGGACGTGACCGCGTGGTCGGGGCTGATGGAGGACGCGTCCTGCTGCTCGGCGCCGTCGCTCAGGATTTGCACGCGCGGACCGTCCATGCCGCGGATCACCGGGCGGCTGGCACCGGCGCCAAAGTGGCTGGCGCGAATGCCGGGCTCGGCCTCCAGCGTCTCGCCCAGGGTGGCGCCGCGGCGCTGCACGAGTTCGTCGCCTTCCAGCACCGATGCGGGGGCTGCCATTTCAGCGGCCGAGCGGCCCAGGCCGTCGGCCGACACGGTGACGCTTTGCAGCGAGGGCACATCGTCGGTGGGTGCGTTGTCCGGCACGTTGGCCGTCGGCGCCTGCGCCCAGACGTGTGAGCAGAGAACGCCTGTGGCCAATGCCGGGGCGACGCGCGGCCAGGGGCGCGCCGCAGCCCGCGCGGCGCGGGCCAAGATCGAGAGTCGGTTGTGAATGCGTTGCATGGTTTGCGATAGGGCAAAGTGGGCGGCACGGCAGGGCGCGCGAAGCAGCGCCCAGGCACCAGCGGCCCAGAGAATTCAAGGGATGCGCCGCCCATGGCAGCCAGCGGCGTGCGGGGCGAGACGCGGGGTGAAGCCTTGCCGCGCAGGCGAATCGGGCGCGGGCCCATCGGCGGAGCGCACACAGGCGCACTGCCATGGGCAGGGCTTCAGGAATGGCGAAGAGAAAGCGCTGGCTGTGCGCCAGCGTCAGGCGCGCAGCGGCGGGGCGCGGGCGTGGTACGCGGCGCGGCGCGGCTCGGTGGCAGCGAAGGCGCGCCAGACGGGCAGCTGATCGCTGGGCGCGGCGTGCGCCAGCCACAGCGCCGGCTCGGTGCCGGGGGCGGAGCCGTGGACCAGCTGGTCCAGCAGCTGGCAGTTCAGCTCAAGGTGGTGGCCAAAGAGATGCGCCAGCCAGCCCTCGTGCTCGCTGCTGTGCATCGCCGCAGGGGCAGCGGCGCGCACCGCGGCGGTGACCAGGCTGTGCGGGCCCTCAGCGGGGTGGTGGGCGTAGCGGTGAAGCTGCCCCAGCTCCCCTGCGACCAGCAGCGACCAGCCCAGCAACGCCAGCAGCACGCTGCGCTGCCAACCCGCGGCGCGCCGGGCCAGGGGCCACGGCCGCCACAGCGGGTGAAAACGCAGGCGCTGCATGGCGAGGAAAACGGTGGCGAAGGGCGCGGCGCGCGCTCAGCCCACCAGGCGTTGCATCGCGTCGCGGTACTTGGCGGCGGTGCCGGCGACCACATCGTCCGGCAGGCGGGGCGGCGGGGGCTGCTTGGCCCAGGGCTGGCCGTCCACGGTGGCCTGTTCCAGCCAGTCGCGCAGGTACTGCTTGTCGAAGCTGGGCGGGTTTTCGCCTTCGCGGTACTGGTCGGCCGGCCAGTAGCGTGAGCTGTCGGGTGTCAGGACTTCGTCCATCAGCACCAGCTCGCCCGCGGCGTTCAGGCCGAATTCAAACTTGGTGTCGGCAATGATGATGCCCTTCTTCGCGGCGATGGCTGCGGCGCGGCTGTACAGGGCGATGGCGGTGTCGCGGATCTGGGCAGCCAGCGGCTCGCCCACCATGTCGACCGTGCGCTCGTAGGTGATGTTTTCGTCGTGCTCGCCCACCTCGGCCTTGGCAGCGGGGGTGTAGATGGGCTGGGGCAGCTGGCTGGCGTTGCGCAGGCCGGCGGGCAGCGGCACGCCGCAGACGGACTGGCTGTCCTGGTATTCCTTCCAGCCGCTGCCGGCCAGGTAGCCGCGCACCACCGCCTCGATGGGCACGGGCTTCAGACGCTGCACCAGCATGCTGCGGCCGGCCACCTGCGCCACTTCGTCCGGCGCCACCACGCTTTCGGGCGCTTCGCCGGTCAGGTGGTTGGGCACGATGCCTTTGAGCTGCTCAAACCACCACAGCGCCATCTGCGTCAGCAGTGCGCCCTTGCCGGGGATGGGGTCGTCCATGATGACGTCGAACGCGCTGATGCGGTCGCTGGCCACCATCAGGATGCGGTCGTCTCCCACCGCGTAGTTGTCGCGCACCTTGCCGCGCGCAAGCAGGGGCAGGCTGTGCAAAGTGGAGGTGTGGACGGCGGCGGGGTTCATGGCGGGGTTTTCTGGATGGCGCTGCGCCGGGCACTGGCCTTGCCCCTCGCGCAGCACAGGGGGAAGGCGCGTCAGCGACTCAGGAGTGCTTCAGGTATTCGAGGCCTGGTAGATCGACTCGATCGCCTTGTCCAGCACGCCGTTGAATTCGGCGTCGCTTTGCTGGGCCGACAGGCCTTCGGTCAGCGCGCGGCTGAAGCTGGCGATCACGCCGGGGTTCTTGGCCAGCAGGGCGTTGGAATCGTCGCGGTTGTAGCCGCCCGACAGCGCCACCACGCGCACCACGTTCGGATGCTTGACCAGCTCGGTGTACAGGCCGGCTTCGGTCGGGATGGTCAGCTTGAGCATCACCTTCTGATCTGCGCCCAGCGCGTCCAGCTGCTTGAGGATGGCGGCCTTGAGCAGCGCCTCGGCCTCTTTCTTGTCGGTGGCCTTGATGTTCACCTCAGGCTCGATGATGGGCATCAGGCCGGCGGCCAGAATCTGCTTGCCCACCTCGAACTGCTGGGCCACCACCGCGTCGATACCGGCCGGGTTGGCGCTGTTGATGACCGAGCGCATCTTGGTGCCGAAGATGCCCTTGGCCACCGCGCGGTTGAGCAACGCGTCCAGCTCGGGCATGGGCTTCATCAGCTGCACGCCGTCTTTTTCGTCCGCCAGGCCCTTGTCCACCTTCAGGAAGGGCACGACCTGCTTGGTGTTCCACAGGTACTGCGCGGCGTCCTGGCCGTCGAACTGGCGGTCCATCGTCATCTCGAACAGGATGGCGCCCAGTACGCGGTTGCCGCCGAACGAGGGGCTGGTCACGATGCGGTTGCGCATGGCGTGCACCAGGTCGTACATCTGCGCCTCGTTGGCATAGGCGCTTTCTTCCACACCGTAGAGCTTCAGCGCCTTGGGCGTGCTGCCCCCGCTTTGGTCGAGCGCGGCGACAAATCCCTGGCCACTGGCCACTTTCTTGAGCTGGTCCTGGTTCACGGTCGTTTTCCTTATACAGATCGTCGTCGGGGCAGCCCTGGCGGCTGCGCGGAAATCAACCGCAGATTGTAGGTGCCCAGGCGCAGCGCTCAGCGCGCCAGCAAGCGCGTGCCGTGCGCCAGCGCGGCCAGCGCGCCCGCCGCGTCGCCCTCGTACACGGCGCGGGCGATGGCGCCGTCCATCAGGGTGCACAGCAGCGCCGCGTCTTCGCTGGTCGGCGTGCGCGCGGGCGGCGCGTCGCCGGACAGTTGCAAGCGCTGCAGGCGGCGAGCGACGGCCGCCTTGTGTTCGGCGGTGAGGGTGGCCACCTCAGGCAGGTCACCAGCCAGCTCTGCGGTGGTGTTCAGGAAGGCGCAGCCGCGAAAGCCTTCATCGCCCAGCCATTCGGCCAGCGCGGGTACCAGCGCGGCGACGGTGTCGCCGTGGCGGGCGAGTGCTTCGTCCAGCCACGCCATCCAGCGCGTGTGGCGATGGGCCAGAAAGGCCAGCACCAGATCGTTCTTGCTGGGAAAGTGCCGGTAGAACGTGACCTTGGTGACGCCCGCCTCGGCGATCACGCGGTCGATGCCGGTGGCGCGCACGCCGTCCGCATAAAACAGGCGAGCCGCCGTCCATAGGATGCGCTCCCGCGCGGGCAAATCGGGGGTGACGGGGGGTGGCGCGATGAGCATGACCGAGATGATAGACAGATCTGTCTACGTCAACTACATTGCGCGTAGACAAGTCTGTCTACCTTTCACCCAAACCCCCAGGAACGCCCGATGACCACCCGCCCGCCCCTGCCGCCTTTCACCGCCGAGACCGCCGCGCACAAGGTGCGCCTGGCCGAAGACGCCTGGAACAGCCGCGACCCCGACCGCGTGGTGCAGGTCTACACCACCGACACCGTGTGGCGCAACCGCGCAGAGTTCCCCGTGGGGCACGACGCCGTGCATGCGCTCCTCACGGGCAAGTGGGCGCGTGAGCTGGACTACCGTCTGATCAAGGAGCTGTGGGCCTTCACCGAAGCGCGCATCGCGGTGCGCTTTGCCTACGAATGGCACGACGATTCGGGCCAGTGGTTTCGTTCGTACGGCAATGAAAACTGGCAGTTCACCCCCGAGGGCCTGATGGCGCGGCGCCACGCCAGCATCAACGACCTGCCGATCAGCGAAAGCGCCCGCCTTTTCCACTGGCCGCTGGGCCGGCGCCCAGACGGGCACGCTTCGCTGACGGATCTGGGCCTGTAGGCGGCCTTAAGGCGTTTGTCAGCACCAACTGCATTTTTGATAGCTGCCAGCGCTGTCCGCGCCTGCGTCAGAGCCCAATTTGGCGCCTAAGCGCCGCCCCGCGCACTATGCCGGCCGGCATGCCGACTTAAGACGATGCTCAGATGCGCACGCGAGCATCGCGGGCATGTCTTCGGTACCCCCCCTGACCACCTCCGCCGCGCTGGATGCGGCGGCCCCAGCCCCGCACCCCGCCCAACGCAGCACCGTGGCGCTTGGGGCCATGGTGGCGCTGATCGGCCTGGCGCTGCTGGGCATGTGGGACGTCAGCGGTCTTGACCTGCCGCTGGCGCGGCTGTTTGGCGACGTGGGCGGCTTCGACTGGCGCAACCAGTGGTGGATGACGCGCGTACTGCACGACGGGGCGCGCAATGCATCGTGGGCGCTCACGCTGGGCCTGGCCGTCATGATCTTCTGGCCGCGCGGCGTGCTGCGTTGCCTGTCGCGCCGCGAACGCATCGGCCTGCTGATCGGGATGCTCGTGTGCCTGACCACCATGTCGCTGATGAAATTCACCAGCACCACCAGCTGCCCCTGGGACTTGAGCGAATTCGGCGGCACCGCCAGCTACGTGTCGCACTGGCGCTGGGGCGAGGCCGACGGCGGGGGCGGCCACTGCTTTCCCGCCGGGCACGCCACGGCCGGCTTTGCCTGGATAAGCGGCTGGTTCTGGCTGCGCGATCGCGCGCCGCGCGCCGCCACCGTGTGGCTGTGCGCCGCCTTGCTGGCGGGCACGGCGCTGGGCCTGGCGCAGCAGGTGCGCGGCGCGCACTTCATGAGCCATACCTTGTGGACGGCCTGGCTGTGCTGGAGCGTATCGGGTGCGGTGTGGTGGGCGCTGCGCCGCTGGGCCGCCCCGCGTTGACCGACGCTGACCGGCGTACCGGCTCCATCCACCGCATATTGGGCAAACCCTCTTCACAGGCGCGTCATGCTCATCCTTCAGGCTTCCGACATGCACGCATGGGACCGCTCGCTTTTCCTCTGGATCAACCTCGACGCGCAGTCGCCCGCCGCCCTGGTGTCGCTGGCGGTCGTGGCCAGTCGCTGGCTGCCCGCCCTGGGCGTGGCCGGGCTGGTGCTGGCGCTGCTGCTGGGGCCGCGCCGCTGGCGCCGCGCGGTGCTGGGCACTGCGGCGGCGATGGCGCTGGCCTGGCTGGGCGCCAGCCTGATCAAGCAAGGCGTGACCTCGCCTCGCCCCTTCGCGCTGGGGCTGGGCACGGATTGGCTGGGTCATTCGGGCGGCAATGGCTTTCCCAGTTCTCACGCCAGCGTGGCCACCGCCTTTGCGGTGTCCGCGCTGCTGAGCGGGTGGGCGCCCGCCGCGCGCTGGGCGTTGGCGCTGGCCGGCTTGCTGGTGTGCTGGAGCCGCATTGCCGTGGGGGTGCATTTCCCGTCCGACGTGATGGCGGCGATGCTGCTGGGCACTTTCTGCGCGGTGGCCGTTCAGGGCACGGCCCGCTGGCTGAGCGCGCGGCGCAGCGGCGCCCGGCGTTCGCTGGGCCGCGTGGCATAAGCGCTGCGTGCTGGCCGCCGTCAGCGCCCTGGCAGCGCACGCGGGCCTGGCCCGGCTGGCACGCGCGCGCCAGCGGCGGGCCCAGGCCGTCAGCTCACCCGGCAGATCTTGAGCATGTTGGTGCCACCGGGCGCGCCCATGGGCTCGCCGCAGGTGATGGCGTAAACGTCGCCCGCCACCACCACGCCCTGGCGCTTGAGGTGCGCCTCGGCCTGGGCCAGCGCTTCGTCGCGGTGGGCGCTGGTGTCCATCAGCATGGGGCGCACGTTGCGGTACAGCGCCATCTTGCGCTGCGTGACGGCCTTGGGCGTGAGCGCGTAGATCGGGATGCGCACGCGGTGGCGGCTCATCCACAGCGCGGTAGAGCCTGAATCGGTCAGCGCCACGATGGCCTTGGCGCCCAGGTGGTAGGCCGTGAACAGCGCGCCCATGGCAATCGACTGGTCGATGCGGGTGAAGGTGGCGCCGCTGAAATCGGCGTCCAGTTCCACCGGGTCGTGCTCCTCGGCCGCCTCGCACACGGCGGCCATTTGGCGCACGGTTTCCAGCGGGTATTTGCCGGCCGCCGTCTCGGCCGACAGCATCACGGCGTCGGTGCCGTCCAGCACGGCGTTGGCCACGTCGCTCACCTCGGCGCGCGTGGGCACCGGGTTGGTGATCATGCTTTCCATCATCTGCGTGGCGGTGATGACCAGCTTGTCGGCGTCGCGCGCCATGCGGATCATTTTCTTTTGCAGCGCCGGCACCGCGGCGTTGCCCACTTCCACCGCCAGGTCGCCCCGCGCCACCATGATGCCGTCGCTGGCCGCCAGGATTTCGGCCAGGCGCGGAATCGCCTCGGCCCGTTCGATCTTGGCAATCAGCCCCGGCTTGTGCCCCCATTCGGCACCGGCCACGTAGGCCAGCTGGCGCGCCATTTCCATGTCGGTGGCGCTTTTGGGAAAGCTGACGGCCAGGTAGTCGGCCTTCAGGCTCATGGCGGTCTTGATGTCCTCCATGTCCTTGCCCGTCAGCGCGGGCGCCGTCAGGCCGCCGCCCTGCTTGTTGATGCCCTTGTTGTTCGACAGCTCGCCGCCCAGCTTCACCACCGTGTGCACCGCATCGCCGCGCACCTCGGTCACCGTCAGCACGATCAGCCCGTCGTTGAGCAGCAGCGTGTCGCCGGGTTTCACGTCGCGTGGCAGCTCGCGGTAGTCCAGCCCCACGCCGTGCAGGTCGCCCGGCTCCTGGCGCGCCGCGTCCAGCACGAAGGGCGCGCCCGGCACCAGCATCACCTTGCCTTCGGCGAACTTGCCCACGCGGATCTTCGGGCCCTGCAGGTCGGCCATGATGGCGATGTCGCGGCCCGCGCGTTCGCTGGCCTCGCGCACCAGCCGGGCGCGCTCGATGTGGTCTTGCGCCGTGCCGTGGCTGAAGTTCAGGCGCACGACGTTCACGCCCGCGCGAATCATTTCTTCCAGCAGCGCCGGGTCGCTGGACGCCGGGCCCAGGGTGGCAACGATCTTGGTGGCGCGGTGGTTCATAGGGGGAAATCCTTGCAGCAAATCAGGGGGCGGCGCCCAGGCAGAAGGCGCCGTCGAAAGGGCGAACGGCTGGCTGGCATTCTGGCACGCTGATGCGTCAGGCGGTGGACGGCGGGCCTCTGCGGTCAGGCAAGCCGTCGGTCTTCAGGAATGAAAGCCTTTTCGGCCTCTAGCGCAGGCGTATCCAGCGCTGGCAGCTATCATTTTCAGAGTTAACAGCGCGGCGCGGCTACAGCTGCGATTCCAGCGGCAGAAAGCTCATCGCCCACACCAGCAGGCGCAGGCCGGCGCTGCTTTCGGGCTCATGGTGCCAGACGCGCTCGCCCTCCGCGCCCGTCCAGCGCAAGGCGCCCTGGCTGTCGTCCCACTGCACCTTCCAGGCCGCGGCGGGGCGCGCGCCTTGGTCGAACAGCTGCTTGACTTCGGCGGCCAGGCCGGGGTGGTCAAACACCACGCCCATCTCGGTGTTGAGCTGGGCCGAGCGCGGGTCAAAGTTGAACGAGCCGACAAAGCCGCGCTGCCCGTCCACCACGAAGGCCTTGGTGTGCAGGCTGGCGCCGCTGGAGCCCAGCAGCTCGCGGTCGGTCTTGGCTTCGCCGGGGCGCAGCTCGTACAGCTGCACGCCGTGGCGCAGCAGCGTTTCGCGGTAGCCGCGGTAGCCGGCGTGCACCAGCGGCACGTCGTTGGCCACCAGCGAATTGGTCAGCACGCGCACCTGCACGCCGCGGCGCGCCTGCCCCGACAGCATCAGCGCGCCGCCGTCGCCCGGCACGAAGTACGGCGAGATGACCCAGCTTTCTTGCCTGGCGGAAAAGAGCAGCGTCATCACGTCGTACAGCAGCCAGCCCGCCGGGTCGCGCCGCGCCCGCACGGCCGAGGCTTTTTCGGGCGGGTCGGACACCACGTGGATGCTGGGCGACCAGTGAATGGGCAGGTCGTCGCCGCGCAGTTTCTCGTCCAGATCGTCGCGCCCGGCCAGGGCCTTGATCCACGGGCTGGCGGCGGCGTCTGCCAGCCATTGCTGGCGGTGCTGCGAAAAGTCGTCCAGCGACCAGCGCGGCGGCGCCGTGTGCAGCGCGCCCAGCGGCACGACGGCGGCGGAATTCCAGAAGCGGTCGAAGTGGCCACTGGTCTCGCCCACGGCGGCGCCCAGCAGCAGCAGGTCGGCATCCTGGAAATTGGTGTCGGCCGACGCGTCGAAGTATTCGTCGCCCACGTTGCGCCCGCCCACCAGCGCCACGCGGTTGTCGGCGATCCACGCCTTGTTGTGCATGCGGCGGTTGAAGCCGATGAAGCGCAGGCCCATTTCCACCGCGCGCATGACGGTGCTGCTGCGGTTGCGCGCGGGGTTGAACAGGCGCACTTCGACGTTGGGGTGGCTGTCCATCGCGCGCAAGGCGTCGTCCAGGCCGCCCACGTTCATGTCGTCGATCAGCAGGCGCACGCGCACGCCGCGCTCGGCCGCGGCCATCAGCTCATGCTCCAGCAGCTTGCCGGTCATGTCGTGGCGCCAGATGTAGTACTGCACGTCCAGGCTGCGTTCGGCGGCGCGGGCCGAACGGGCGCGGGCCACGAAAGCCTGCACGCCGTCGTGCACCAGGGCGGCGCCGCTGGCTTCGGGCGCGTGCTGCGCCAGCATGGGCGCCACCAGCCGGTCCAGCCGGGTGACGGCCGGCGCCGCAGACAGCGCGGACGAGGGCTCGCCCTGCGCGCTGGCGGCAAACCGCCCCCACGACCACAGCGCCAGCACCGACAGCAGGGCCAGCACGAGCGCGGCGATGAAGGTCCAGCGCAGCACGGGCTTCACCATCAAATCACCCTTTGGCGCTGACTGGGCTGGCGCTGGCAGCTATGCTTTTAGAAGCAAAATGCGCGGCCAGCTTCAGCCGGCGGCGCGCTTGGCCAGGATCTCGAAGGCCGGCAGCGTCTTGCCTTCCAGCACTTCCAGAAACGCGCCGCCGCCGGTGGAGATGTAGCCCACGTCTTTTTCAATGCCGTATTTGGCGATGGCCGCCAGCGTGTCGCCACCCCCGGCGATGCTGAAGGCGGGCGACGCGGCAATCGCCTTGGCAATGGCCTGGGTGCCGCCGGCGAACTGGTCGAACTCGAACACGCCCACCGGGCCGTTCCAGACGATGGTGCCGGCCTTCATCAGCTGGGCGGCCAGGCGCGCGGCGGTGTCGGGGCCGATGTCCAGGATCAGGTCGTCCGGGCCCACGTCGGTGGCCGCCTTCACGGTGGCCTTGGCCGTCGCGCTGAATTCGGTGGCCACCACCACGTCGGTCGGGATAGGCACCTCGGCGCCGCGCGCCTTCATGGTGGCGATCACGGCCTTGGCTTGGTCCACCAGGTCGGCTTCCGCCAGGCTTTTGCCGATGGGCAGGCCGGCGGCCAGCATGAAAGTGTTGGCAATGCCGCCGCCTACGATCAGTTCGTCCACTTTATCGGCCAAAGACTGCAGGATGGTGAGTTTTGTGCTCACTTTGCTGCCGGCAACGATGGCAACCAGCGGGCGCGCCGGGCTGGCCAGCGCCTTGGTCAGCGCGTCAAGCTCGGCCGCCAGCAGCGGGCCGGCACTGGCCACGGGGGCGAACTGCGCGATGCCGTAGGTGGTGCCTTCGGCGCGGTGGGCCGTTCCGAACGCATCGTTCACGTAAATGTCGCAAAGTGCGGCCATCTTGCGCGCCAGTTGCTCATCGTTCTTCTTTTCGCCCTTGTTCAGGCGGCAGTTTTCCAGCATGACGACCTGGCCGGGCGCGACCGGCACGCCGTTGTCCACCCAGTTGGCGACCAGGGGCACGTCGCGCCCCAGCAGCTCGCCCAGGCGCTTGGCCACGGGGGCCAGCGAGTCCTCAGGCTTGAACTGCCCCTCGGTCGGGCGGCCCAGGTGGCTGGTGACCATGACGGCGCCGCCCGCGTCCAGCGCCATCTGGATGGCGGGCACGCTGGCGCGGATGCGGGTGTCTTCGGTGATGTTTCCCGCCTCGTCCTGCGGCACGTTGAGGTCGGCGCGGATGAACACGCGCTTGCCCTGGACAGCGCCCTGGGCGCACAGGTCGGCGAAACGAATCACTTGCATGGGATGAGGTTCCTCTGAATCAGCGAAGGTGGGATCTAAGCGCGCGCCAGGTGCGCGGCGCTGGGCCCGGCGCCGAGGATTATAGAAATGGGCTGGGCCCACCCATGGCACAACGCTACATTAAACATAGCTGCCAGCGCAGTCTGTACCAGCGCCAAAGGCCAATTTGGCACCTGTACGCTGTGTGACCGGAAGATGACGGCCGCTGCGCCAGCGTGGCGCGCGTGCAGGTGGGGCGCCGCACTTTGGCCACCGCGCACTGACCGGCGGCACTGACCGGCGGCACTGACCGGCAGCACTGGGCGGCAAACCAGCCCGGCGCCGACGAACTCAATCGGTGCGGGCGCCGTTGGGTACGCCGTTGCCGTACTCTTTGCGCAGCTCGTTCTTCTGCACCTTGCCGGTGCCGCCCACGGGCAGCGCATCGACAAAGACCACGTCGTCCGGCACCCACCACTTGGCCACGCGGCCGGTCAGGAAGTCCAGGATTTCCTGCTTTTCCAAGGTTTGGCCAGGTTTGCGCACCACGAAGAGCAGCGGCCGCTCGTCCCACTTCGGGTCGGGGATGCCGATCACCGCGGCCATGGCCACGGCGGGGTGGCCCACGGCGGCGTTTTCCAGGTCGATGGAGCTGATCCATTCGCCGCCGCTCTTGATCACGTCCTTGGTGCGGTCGCGGATGGTCAGCACGCCGTCGGCGCTGATGGTGGCGATGTCGCCGGTGGGAAACCAGCCGTCCGCCAGCGCGGTGCGGTCTGCTTTGTAATAGCGCTCCATGATCCAGTGGCCGCGCACCATCAGCTCGCCCTGCGATTTGTCGTCGCGCGGCAGCGTGTGGCCGTTTTCGTCCACCACCTTGATCTCGATACCCGGCACCGGCTTGCCCTGGCGCGCAATGATGGCGTGGCGCTCAGCGACCGGGCGGGCCATGTCCTGGCGGCTGAGCACGCTCAGCGTGGCGACAGCGGTGGTCTCCGTCATGCCCCAGCCGTGGCGCACTTCCACACCGTATTGGTCGACAAACTTGGCGATCAGCGCCTGCGGCATGGCGGTGCCGCCCACCAGCGTGCGCTTGAGGTGGTTAAAGCGCAGGCCGTTCTGCTCGACGTGCTGGATCAGCCCCATCCAGATGGTGGGCACGCCCGCGGTCATGGTGACCTGCTCAGCCTCCAGCAGCTCGTACAGGCTGGCGCCGTCCAGCTTGGGGCCCGGCAACACCAGCTTGGCGCCGGCCACCAGGGCCGAATACGGAATGCACCACGCATTGATGTGGAACATGGGCACCACGGGCAGCGCCACTTCCTGCGGGGACAGGTTCAGCACCCCGCCGGTGCACGAGGTGAGCGCATTCAGCACGATGGCGCGGTGCGAATACAGCACGCCCTTGGGGTTGCCGGTGGTGCCGGACGTGTAGCACAGCGCGGCGCCCGCGGTTTCGTCCACCGCGGGCCAGTCGAACGTGGTGGGCTGGGGTGCGATCAATGCTTCGTAGCGCAGCACCTCGGGGCCGCCTTCGATGGCGGGCGTGTGCTCGGCGTCGCTCAGGCACACCCAGGCTTTCACGCGGGGGCAATGCGGGGCGATGGCCTTGATGAGCGGCGCGAAGGTGGCGTCGAACAGCACCACCTCGTCCTCGGCGTGGTTGACGATGTAGGCCAGCTGCTCAGGGTGCAGGCGCGGGTTGCAGGTGTGCATGACCATGCCGCCACCCGAGACGGCGTAGTACGCCTCCATGTGCCGGTGGTTGTTCCAGGCGATGGAGCCCACCACCGCCCCCGGCTGCAGCCCCAGGCCGCGCAGCGCGTGCGCCAGTTGCGCGGCGCGCGCGCCCATGTCGCGGTAGGTGTAGCGGTGCAGCGGGCCGTGCGTTTCACGCGAGACGATTTCCTGGTCGCCGTACTGGGTCATGCCGTGGTGCAGCACGCCGGAAATCGTCATCGGCTGGTACATCATCAGGCTGGGGGGTTGCATGCAGGTCTCCTTTTATGGGTGTGATGGGTGCGGCGGCGCACAGGGGCGCTGCTCGCCCGCGGGGGATGATATTCAGCCCGAGCGCGCCGCGCCGTCTCGCCTGAGACGCCGCGGCGATTGAAATGAAATCGGGCTCCAGCGCAAGCCCAACCTGCGCTGGCCGCTATCTTTTTTGAATATCTTGCCGCTTGGCAGCGCAGCGCCACCGGGGCGCGCACCCACAGTGGGATGGGGCAGCGCCGGTTTGGTTCAACCGGTTGGGCGGCGGGCACCGGGCCGCTGCAACGCCACCGTCAAGCGGGCGCGGCGCGATCAGCTGCGTCACCTGGCCATGACCCGTGCGGTGGCAGGCTGCCTGACTGTCTGACTGCCGGCGAGTGGGCAGGCCGGCGGCCCGGTTCACCGGCGCTCAGGGCGCGTCCCTCACCGCCCATTCCACCAGCTTGTCCAATGCGGGGCGCGCAGCGGCGGCGTTGGGGTGGTTGATGATGCCGACCACCGCGTATTTCGCGCCCGAGCGGCCGTAGGCGTACCCGGCGATGGCCGTCACGTCGCGCAGGGTGCCGGTCTTGAGTGTGGCGTTGCCGATGGCGTCGGAGTTGGGGTTGCGTGCGCGCATGCGGCGGGCAGTGCCGTCGATGCCCGCGATTGACAGCGATTGCTCGTACGCCGCCGCAGCGGGCCCGGTGCCCGCCTGCTGAAGCAGCGCGGTGAGCGAGGCGGCGGTCACGCGTTCGTTGCGCGACAGGCCCGAGCCGTTTTCCACCACCGGCGTGGTGCGCAGGCCAAAACGCTGGCGCCACCAGCGCGCCAGGGTGTTGCGCGATTCGGCAAAGCTGCCGTGGCGGTCGCCCGCAGCAGACAGCGTCAGGAACAGCTGCTGCGCCATCACGTTGTTCGAGTATTTGTTGATGTCGGCAATGATTTCCGTCAGCGGCAGCGAAAAGCCGGTGATGAGCGGCTGGCCGCTGGCAGGCCGCTCGGTCATCTTGACCTGGCCCGTCAGCGTGCCGCCCGCGTTGCGCCACATGGCGTCGATCACGCGGGGGGCGTAGCTGGCGGGGTCAACGTAGGCCACGCTCCAGGTCTGTTCACCGCAGCTGACCGGGTAGCGGCCCGCGAAGGTGAACTGGTTGGGGTGGGTGAAATCGGCCGCCACGCGCGACTTCCAGTTGCCGCAGGCGCCGGCGGTGCCCGCGATCTCGGGCGGAATGTTCAGCCCCGCGATGGGCGGCTCGCTTTCCACGCGCACGCGGCGCCCGCCCGCGTCGGGGAAGAACTTGAGCACCACCGCCTTGAAGTTGAGCAGCAGGCCGTCCGGCCCCACGTTGTAGGGGCGCAGCGGGTCGTCGTCAAAAGCGGCGGCGTTGTGCGCCGGCAGGCGAAAAATGCTGTTGTCCAGCAGGATGTCGCCCTTGATCTGGCGCACGCCCTTGTCCTGGATGGCGCGAATCAGGTCCTGCAGGCGCTCGACCACCAGCTTGGGGTCGCCGCTGCCCTGGATGACCAGGTTGCCGTTCAGCACGCCGTTTTGCACGTAGCCCTGGGTGAAGACGCGCGTTTTCCAGAAATAGCTGGGGCCCAGCATGTCCAGCCCGGCGTAGGTGGTGACCAGCTTCATCACCGACGCGGGGTTCATCGGCACGTCCGGCTGCCAGGCCAGGCGCGGGGCCGGCAGCGGCTGGGGCGCGGGCGCCGGGTTGCGTTCACCCGAAGGGTTGACCGGCTCCGGGACGCGGCTGACGGTGCCGGGCGGCGGTGGCAGCGGCGCCACCACCATGGCCACGGCGCTGGCGGGCACATCGGCGCGGGCCAGCACCTGGGCGATGTCGGGCGGCAGGGCGCCGGCCGCCACCCCTTGCGCCGCCACCCACGCCGGGGCGGCCGCGGCTGCAGCCGTGCACAGCGCCGCCCACTTCAGTCTCAGGATCATGAGTTCAAGTGTAGACCGCAGCGGGCCACGGCCGGCTACCGCAGCGCACCGGCGGGTGGGGGCGCCACTGCGTGCCAAGGCAAGCCAATGCGATCCATTTAAATCCTTTAGGGATCCATATTGCATTTGGTAGCACAAACGCATCACAATGGCGCTTTTCAGAGCCCGGAGGAGAGTTCACATGAAGCGCCACATCGCCCTGCTCACGCTATTGGCCGGCTGCCTGGCCGCAGCGAGTGCTGGGGCCCAGACCGTGTACACCTACACATCCCCGAACTACACCAGCGCCAGCGGCGACTTCACCACGGCGATGCAGCTAAGCGGCAGCTTTACCTCTGCCACCCCGCTGCCCGCCAACCTGAGCAATGTGCCCGTGGGGCCCGGCACCGCCTACCCGGTCACCTGGTCGTTCAACGATGGCGTGCGCAACTTCACCGATGCCAATTCGGCGCGGGTCTTCGGTGCGCTGAGCGACATGTATGTCAGCACCGACGCCACGGGCACCCTCACCTCCGCGCAGTTCTACCTGATGTCCCCCGGGCCCACACACACCGTGGGGCAGACCGTTCACATCATGCTGGCGGGCTCCGCCACCACCTCTGCACAGGACAACATGATCTGCAACGCTGTTACCGGCGGTCAGTGCACGGGCTTGGCCAACAGCCCGACGATGGGGTATGCATCGCCCGGCTCCAGTGTGATCGGCACGTGGACGCAGCGGGACATCACCCCCGCAGCGGCCGTGCCGGCGCTGGGCTGGCCTGCAATGGCCCTGCTGGCTGGTTTGATGGTGGTGAGCCTGGGCGTGCGTCGCAAGCTGGGGTGAATGGGGCAGACCACGGCCATCGCCCTCGGGTGGAGTGCGGCGCATGGGTGGTGGCCGCGCACGGCCGATGTGACGGCGCTCACCCCAATGCGCGCGCCCTCAACGCAGTGCGCACGCCGCGGGTAAGGCCGCGCCAGGCGCGCCCGGTATGCCGGCGGCGCGCCAGCCCCGATAATTCGGCCAATGCGTTTGACACCTCGCCAGCTGGGCGCCGTGGCCGCCGTGGTCACGGTCGCCATCTGGACGGGCTTCATCATCATCGGCCGCGCCTCGGCCGGGCGCACGCTGCTGCCGCTGGACATCGCCCTGCTGCGCATCCTGGGCGCCAGCGCCGTACTGCTGCCCTGGGGCCTGTGGCTGACGCGCGGGCGGCGCGGCTCACTTGAAACATCGCTGGGCGGGCTGTCGCCCCTGCCGCTGCGCGTGACGGTGGTGTGCGGCCTGGTGGGCGGGCCGCTGTACGCGGTGCTTTGTTACGCCGGTTTTTTCTACGCGCCCGCAGCGCACGCCTCGGTGCTGATGCCGGGCAGCCTGCCGCTGTGGACGGCGCTGCTGGCCGCCGCGCTGCTGCACGACCGCATCACCGCCGCGCGGGCGCTGGGCCTGGCCTGCATCGTGGCGGGCGGACTGCTGGTGGGCGGCAGCAGCCTGCTGGCGTCGCTGAACGGCGGCGAGGTGTGGAAGGGCGATTTGATCTTCATGGCCGCTGCGCTCTGCTGGTCGGTGTACAGCGTGCTGGCGCGCCGGCACCAGCTGAACCCGGTGCTGGCCACCATCGCCGTCACCGCCTTCGCGTGCCTGACCTACGTGCCGGTATTCGCGCTGCTGGTGCAGGCGGGCGTGCTGCCCACCCGGCTGGGCGAGGCGCCGTGGCGCGAGATCGTTTTTCAGACGCTGTTTCAGGGCGTGGGCTCGGTGGTGATATCGGGCATCGCCTTTGTGCAGATGGTGCGCGCGTTTGGCCCGGTGCGGTCCACCATGATCACCGCGCTGGTGCCCGGCCTGTCGGCGCTGGGCGCGGTGCTGCTGCTGGGCGAGCCGCTGGGCTGGAACCTGCTGGCCGGGCTGGCCCTGGTCACGGCCGGCATACTGCTGGGTGTGCGCGCCGCTCAGGCGCCAAGCACTATCAAAATAGAAGCTGCCAGCGCAGTCGCAACCAGCGCCAGAGGCTGATTTCATGCCTAATTCTTCACCTTCCGCCCACCCGACTCGCCTGCTGGCTTTCGACACCAGCACCGACCGCCTGAGCATCGCCGTGCAGCATGGCGAGCAGCGCTTCGTGCACGAAGGCGAAGGCGGCGCGCAAGCATCTGCCGCGCTGATCCCCGCCGTGCGGCAACTGCTGGCCCAGGCCGGTTTGACGCTGCGCAGCGTGGACGCCATCGTCTTCGGGCGCGGGCCCGGCTCGTTCACCGGACTGCGCACGGCGTGCTCGGTTGCGCAAGGCTTTGCCTACGGCGCTGGCGTGCCAGTGCTGCCGGTTGACACCCTGCTGGCCGTCGCGCAAGAAGCTCGCACCCGCAGCGGCGCCACGCGCGTGCTGGCGCTGCTGGACGCGCGCATGAACGAGGTCTACAGCGCGCCCTACGCCTGGCAGGGCGACCACTGGCTGGCGCAAGGCGACATGCGGGTCAGCGCACCCGAAGCCCTCAGCCCGCCCGACAGCCCGGCCGACGCCGCCCCCTGGGTGTTGGCCGGCAACGCCTTCGCGACCTACGGCCAGCGCCTGCCCGCGGCCCTGGCCGGGCTGGCGCGCGTGGAAGCCTGGCCCACCGCCACCGCGCTGCTCGACCTTGCGCCGCCGCTGCTGGCCGCTGGCGGCGCGGTAGACGCCGCGCAGGCCCTGCCCCTGTACATCCGCGATAAAGTGGCGCAAACCACCGCCGAACGGCTGGCCAACGGCGGCCTGAAGTAAGCCGCAAACCGCCGCACGCCCCGAAGCCGCCACGCCCCCGCCATGAGCGCCCTGCCCTCGCCCCCCACGCCGCCCACCGCGCAGCTGCCTGCCGCCAACGACGCGGCCGAGGCGCGCCTTGAGCCGATGGCGCCCGACACGGTCGACGCCGTGCTGGCCATCGAGCAGCGCTGCTACAGCCACCCCTGGACGCGCGGCAACTTCGTCGACACCATCGCCGCCGGCCACCTGGCGCAATGCCTGTGGGCGGGCGACACGCTGCTGGGCTACTTCGTCGCCATGCCCGGCTACCAGGAAGTGCATTTGCTGAACATCACCATCGCGCCCGAACACCAGCGCCAGGGCTGGGCGCGCCTGCTGCTGGACGCGCTGGCGCTGTGGGCGCGCGGGCAGCACGCCGACTGGGTGTGGCTGGAGGTGCGGCTGAGCAACGTGCGCGCGCAACACCTGTACCTGCGCCACGGCTACGTGCGCGTGGGCATGCGCAAACGCTATTACCCCGCCGCGCACGGCGAGCGCGAAGACGCCGTGGTCATGAGCCTGCGGCTGGCCACGCCATGAGCCTGCACCTGGACGCACGCCAGCGCGCCATGCTGGCCGAGATGGGCATCAAGCTGTGGGCACGGCCTGGCGTGGCTGCGCCCGCCGCTGCGCCGAATGCTATCGAATCCGAAGCTGCCGGCGTAGTCACGGCCGGCGCTCGCGCCCCAAAATACCCTGCAAACCACACTGCACGCATTGGCGAATCGGCTGGCGCGCCTGCGGCGCCAACATCTGTGGCCGCAGCAGCGGTCACCGCACCAACGGAAGAGCGGGCCACTTCCCCAGCGCCAACGTCAGCGCCGGCGCCCAGCGCTCGCCCACCCGCACCGGCCTCACGCACCACCTCGCGCAGCGGCGCGCCAGCGCCGGCCACCGCCATCGCGCTGACGCCGCGCCCCGAAGGCGTTGACCAGATGGACTGGCCCACGCTGCAAGCCACCGTGGCCAGCTGCCGCGCCTGCGCGCTGTGCGCCACTCGCACCCAAACCGTGTTCGGCGTGGGCGCGCCCACGGCGGGCTGGATGGTGGTGGGCGAAGCACCCGGCGAGCAGGAAGACCGGCGCGGCGAGCCCTTCGTCGGCCAGGCCGGCAAGCTGCTGGACCAAATGCTGGCCGCCCTGAGCCTGACGCGCGATGCGCCATCTGCTACAGATTCAGAAGCTGCTGGCGCAGGCGCAGCGGGCGCCAGCGGCCCAAAACACCTTAAAAGCGACGTGTACATCGCCAACGTGCTCAAGTGCCGCCCGCCCGCCAACCGCAACCCGCTGCCGGGCGAAATCGCGCAGTGCGAGCCGTACCTGCGCCGCCAGGTCGCGCTGGTGCAGCCGCGCATCATCCTGGCCATGGGCCGCTTTGCCGTGCAGTCGCTGCTGCAAACCACCGAACCCATCGGCCGCCTGCGCGGGCGCGTGCACCACTACCAGGGCGTGCCCGTCATCGTCACCTACCACCCCGCCTACCTGCTGCGCGCGCTGAATGAAAAGGCCAAGGCCTGGCAGGATTTGTGTTTGGCGATGGATGTGGCCGAAGGGCGCGGCCCGGCTGGCGCGCCTTAGTCAAGGCCGGCAGCTGCGCGGCTGACGCGCTCAGTCTTCGCCGTCGCCCGGCGCCTGGGCCAGGCCTTGCGCCAGCGCCTCGAACACGGTGCGGATAGGCCGTGAGGTGCGCAGCTCTCGGTGGGTGACCAGCCAGATCGGAAAGCGCACGGGCGGCAGATCGTCCAGCACGCGCACGATGCCCGGGGTGCCTTGGGCGATCTCGTCCATCATGGCGCCAATGCCCAGCCCCTGGCAGACCAGGGCCCAGTGCGCGACGGTGTGGTTGGCGTAGCAGCTGAAGTTGTCTTCGCTCAGGTGCAGCCCGTGTTGGGCGAGGTAATGCAGGTACTGGCCAGACCGATCCGAGCCCACGAACGCGACGTGCGCCGCGGCTTGCGCATCGCGCGGATGCCCATGCGCCTGCACCCAGCTTTGCGAGGCATAGAAGTGCGCCTGCGCCTCGCGAACCAGCCGCGCGATCAGATCGGGCTGCTCGGGCTTGACGTGGCGGATGGCGATGTCGGCCTCGCGCCGCAGCAGGTCGCTCATGGCGTTGGATGAGATCACCTCCACCGCGATGCCCGGTTGCTGCGCGCGCAAGCGCCGCAGCAACCGCGGCAGCAGGTAAGCCGCCACCGCGTCGCTGGCCGATACCGACACCACGCCGCCCACCGCCTGCGACCGCCCGCTGGCCGCCATCCGCAAGGCCGCAGCGGCGGCCCCCATGGCGCGCGCGTGTTCCAGCAGATCCAGACCGGTGGAAGTGAGCGCCATGGTCTTGCCAACGCGCTCGAACAAGGTCACGCCCATGTGCTGCTCTATGGCGGCCACCTGGCGGCTCAGCGTGGGCTGCGTCAGCCCCAGCTTGCGCGCTGCAGCCGACAGAGAGCCGGTCTCGGCCGTCTCAAGAAACGCCTTCAGCTGGTTCCAGTCGAGGTTATCCATACGAATACGTATATGTTCACTGCAATTTACCGCAGTTTTCCGCGCATCCATGCATGGATAGCATCGCCCGTGTCGATCAACGCACCTCACTCGCCCTACGTCCATGCCACCTCCTGCTCTCGCGCCGCACGCGGACACCGCGGCGCCCGTTGCGGCCCCAGCGCCGCCAAAGCCGCTTTCTGGGACCGCATTGCGCCGAAGTACGCGACCGACCCCATCGCCGACATGGCCGGCTACCGGCACACGTTGCAGCGCGTGCAGGCGATGCTGCGCCCGGAACACCACGTGCTGGAGCTGGGTTGCGGCACCGGCATCACGGCACTGCAGCTGGCGCCGCTCACGCGCCGCTACGTGGCAACCGACGTCTCATCGCAAATGATCGCCATAGCCCACGCCCGGCACGCGCAGCAGCCCACGCCAGCCTTGAGTTTCGCCGTGGCAGACGCCGAAACGCACGGCTTTGGGCAAGGCCTGTACGACGCCGTGCTGGCTTTCAATCTGCTGCACCTGGCCAGCGACCTTGAGCTGGTGCTCAGGGTGGCGGCGCAGGCGCTGCGCCCTGGCGGCTTGCTCATCTCCAAGACGCCGTGCATTGCCGAGATGAACCCGTTGATCGGCCACGTGGCCGTGCCTTTGATGCGCCTGGTGGGCCAGGCGCCCGCCCTCAAATGCCTGCACGAGCACCAGCTTCAAGCCGCCATGGCCAAGCAGGGATTGGCCGTGGTGATCTCAGAGCGCCACGGCACGCAACGCAAGGACATCCGGGCGTTTCTGGTGGCTCGCAAGGCCGACTGACTGATTCGTCTGACAACGCGCGCGCCCTGATGGCGCGGCGTGGCCCTGGGCGCCGCTGCGCGGCCACCCCCATCGTTTTGCCCTCACCTCACCTCACCACCACCCATGAAACCAGCCATGCGATCCGCCGCCCCCATTTTTGCCGCCACCCTGCTTTCGCTCTTGAGTGGATGCGCCTCCACACTAGACCAGAACGGCCTGGAGCAGCGCACAGCGCAGGCATTGGGCAGGCCTGTCGGGCAGTTCACGATATCGGACCGCAGCGAGGAAACCGGCGGCCGCATCAACTACACCGCCAGCACGCGTGACGGCGCCGTCTACCGCTGCTACCTCTACGGTGCCACCGGCTTCCAGCAGTCGATGAGTTTTGGCCAGACCCCGCACTCTGATGCGATCTGCACCGCGATGGTCGGCGGCGCAGGCAACCGACGCAACACATCGCCGACGGCCACGCCCGGCGCGGGCAATCGCGCCCCTGGCACACCCTGCAATGCCTTGTTGCGCGCCGCCGGCCGCTGCTGATTGGGCTGCGCGCTCGGCCACCGTGGACGCAGCCTTCGCGTGTTCGCTGGCGGCGCTTCGTGCCGAAGAAGTGCTTCGCTAGCCCGCTTCCGTGGCCCCGCTAGGAGCCCGGGCCAACTCAGGCGTCGATGTTCGAGGCGCGCAGCGCGTTCGTCTCGATGAAATCGCGGCGGGGCTCCACCTCGTCACCCATCAGCGTGGTGAACACGCGGTCGGCTTCGATGGCATCGTCGATCTGCACGCGCAGCAGGCGGCGCACTTCGGGATCCATGGTGGTTTCCCACAGCTGCTCGGGGTTCATCTCGCCCAGGCCTTTGTAGCGCTGGCGGCTGGTGGTGCGCTCGGCCTCGCCCAGCAGCCACTGCATCGCTTCGCGGAAGCTGCTCACGTCCTGCTCGCGCTGGCGCTCGCCTTCGCCACGGGTCACGCGGGCGCCGGCGCCCAGCAGGCCTTTGAAGGTCTGCGCGGCCTCGGCCAAGGCGGCGTAGTCAACGCCCAGCACGAAGTCTTGCGTGATCACGCTGCTCTTGATGTTGCCGTGGTGCGCGCGGCTGATGCGCAGGATAGGCTTGTCGGTGCGGGCGTCGAATTCGCTGGCCACTTCCGGCACGCTGCCGTTGGTGTGCAGCGCTGCCAGCAGCTGCTGCAGCGCAACGGCGCTGACTTCGGCGTTCGCGGCGTTGTCCAGATTGAGCGCCACGCCGCCGGTGATGGCACGCAGGGCTTCCACGTCCATAAAAGCAGACAAGCGGCCGATGACGGATTCGGTCAGCTGGTACTTGCGGGCCAGCTCGGCCAGGGTGTCGCCGGAAAGCGCCTGCGGGTGGTCACCGCCCGTGTGCACCACGGCGTCTTTCAGCGCAATGCGCATCAGGAAGCCTTCCAGCGCGGCATCGTCTTTCAGGTACAGCTCTTCCTTGCCGGCCTTGACCTTGTACAGCGGCGGCTGGGCGATGTAGATGTGCCCGCGCTCGACCAGCTCGGCCATCTGGCGGTAGAAGAAGGTGAGCAGCAGGGTGCGGATGTGCGCGCCGTCGACGTCCGCGTCGGTCATGATGATGACGCGGTGGTAGCGCAGCTTGTCGATGTTGAAATCGTCCGCCGCGCTCTTGCCTGAATCGGCTGCGGTCTTGCCGATGCCGGTGCCGAGGGCGGTGATCAGCGTGACGATTTCGTTGCTGGTCAGCAGCTTCTCGTAGCGCGCGCGCTCCACGTTCAGGATCTTGCCGCGCAGCGGCAGGATGGCCTGGAACTTGCGGTCGCGCCCCTGCTTGGCCGAGCCGCCGGCGGAATCGCCCTCGACGATGTAGATCTCGCACATCGACGGGTCTTTTTCCTGGCAGTCGGCCAGCTTGCCGGGCAGGCCGAAGCCGTCCAGCACGCCTTTGCGGCGCGTCATCTCGCGGGCACGGCGGGCGGCTTCGCGGGCGCGGGCAGCTTCGACAATCTTGCCGGTGATGATCTTGGCGTCGTTCGGGCGCTCTTGCAGGTAGTCGGTGAGCGCCTTGGCCACGATGTCTTCAACCGGCGCGCGCACTTCGCTGCTGACCAGCTTGTCCTTGGTCTGGCTGCTGAACTTGGGCTCGGGCACCTTCACGCTGAGCACGCAGGTCAGCCCTTCGCGCATGTCGTCGCCCGACACGTCGACCTTGGCTTTCTTGGCCAGATCGTTGTCGGCGATGTACTTGCTGATCACCCGCGTCATCGCCGCGCGCAGGCCGGTCAGGTGGGTACCGCCGTCGCGCTGAGGGATGTTGTTGGTGAAGCAGAGCACCTGCTCGTTGTAGCCATCGTTCCACTGCATGGCCACCTCGACCCCGATCTCGGTGTCGGGAATGCCGCCGTAGGAATCCGCCGGGCGCGAGCCGGTGGCGTAAAACGCGTTGGGGTGCAGCACGCGCTTGCCGCCGTTGATGAAGTCGACGAAGCCCTTGACGCCGTCGGCGCCAGAGAAGTCGTCTTCCTTGCCGGTGCGCTCGTCCGCCAGGCGAATGCGCACGCCGTTGTTCAGAAAGCTCAGCTCGCGCAGGCGCTTGCTGAGGATTTCGTAGTGGAAATCGTTGTTCTCTTTGAAGATCTCGGTGTCGGGCAGAAAGCGCACCTCGGTGCCGCGCTTATCCGTGTCGCCCGTGATCTTCATCGGCGAGATTTCCACGCCGTCCACCACCTCCAGAATACGGCCCTGCACGAAGCCGCGACTGAATTCCAGCTCGTGCTTCTTGCCGTCGCGGCGCACCGTCAGGCGCAGCGTGCTGGACAGCGCGTTCACGCAGCTCACGCCCACGCCGTGCAGGCCGCCTGAAACTTTGTAGCTGTTCTGGTTGAACTTGCCGCCCGCGTGCAGCTCGGTCAGGGCGATCTCGGCAGCCGAGCGCTTGGGCTCGTGCTTGTCGTCCATCTTCACGCCGGTGGGAATGCCGCGGCCGTTGTCGACCACGCTCAGCGAGTTGTCGCTGTGGATGGTCACGACGATGTCGTCGCAATACCCCGCCAGCGCCTCGTCGATCGAGTTGTCGACCACCTCGAACACCAGGTGGTGCAGGCCGGTGCCGTCACTGGTGTCGCCGATGTACATACCAGGGCGCTTGCGCACGGCCTCCAGGCCCTCCAGGATCTGGATGGCGCCCTCACCGTACCCGTCGGCACCGCCTGGCGCCTGCGGTTGGCGCTCGGGGTCTGGAAGCTGGGTAGGTTCGGTCATATCAATCTTTCGCACATTAAAGGGTCAAAACCCGCCTTGGCCGGCGGGTTCAGAGCGCAGTCAGCTATTATTTTGCTAGCGCAATCAAATGCGCATCGGCATCACCACATACTTGAACTGCTCGTTGTCGGGGATGCTGACCAGCGCCGAGCTGTTGGAATCCTGCAGCTCGATCTTCACCATGTCCTGGCCCATGTTGGCTAGCGCGTCGATGAGGTAGGTGACGTTGAAACCGATCTCGATCGAATCACCGCCGTAGTCGATGTCGAGCTCGTCCACGGCCTCTTCCTGCTCGGCGTTGTTGGACGCGATGCGCAGCAGGCCGGGCTCGAAGTTCAGACGCACGCCCTTGAACTTCTCGCTGGTCAGGATGGCCGTGCGCTGGAGGCTGGCCAGCAAGGGCGCGCGCCCCAGCGTCACCGAGTTCTTGTGGCTTTTCGGGATGACGCGGTTGTAGTCGGGGAACTTGCCCTCGACCAGCTTGGTCACGAACTCCATGTGGCCGAAGCTGAACTTGGCCTGGTTGCCCGCGAATTGCATTTCGATCATCGGCGCCTCTTGCCCTTCGGGCACGCTGGCGTCGGACAGCAGGCGCTGCAGCTCGATCACGGTCTTGCGCGGCAGAATCACCTCTTGCTTGGGCACTTCGACGTCCAGCGTGGCGCCGGTGAAGGCCAGGCGGTGGCCGTCCGTGGCAACCAGGCTCAGCTGGCGGCCTTCGGCCACGAAGAGGATGCCGTTCAGGTAATAGCGAATGTCGTGCACCGCCATCGCAAACGCCACCTGGTCCAGCAGCTGCTTGAGGGTCTTTTGCGGCACCTTGAACGCGGGGCCGAAATTGGGCGCCTCTTGAACCAGCGGAAAGTCTTCGGCCGGCAAGGTCTGCAGCGTGAACCGGCTCTTGCCACCCTTCAGGATCAGCTTGGCCCCTTGCGATTCCAGGCTGACGGTCTGGTCGGCCGGCATGGTGCGCAGGATGTCGATCAGCTTGCGTGCGCCCACCGTGGTGGCGAAGTTGCCGCTGTCGCCGCCCAATTCAGCAGCGGTGCGGATCTGGATCTCCAGATCGCTGGTGGTCAGCTGCATGGTTTCGCCCGACTTGCGCAGCAGCACGTTGGCCAGCACTGGCAGGGTGTGCCGACGCTCGACAATGCCTGCCACGGACTGAAGCGCCGCCAGCAATTGGTTTTGTGTGGTCTTCAGAACAATCATGTCTTCCTCGTCAGGGCTTGTCTTGGGGCGGCACGACGCCGCTCAGGTCGATGTTGGGGTCTTTTGGCTACCGCCTTGTCGCGCGCGCGTGTGCGCGAATGGCAACCCCGTATTGTCGCCGCTTTTGTGACGGGCAGATTCACCCCTTCAGCGTCTGCTCCAGCACATGCAGTTGCTGGTTGAGCTCGGTCAGTTGCTGCCGCTCGCCCGCGATCTTGCGCACGGCGTGCAGCACGGTGGTGTGATCGCGCCCGCCAAACAACTCGCCGATCTCGGGCAGGCTTTTTTGAGTCAATTCCTTGGCCAGGTACATCGCAATCTGCCGCGGCCGCACGATCGAGGCCGGCCGCTTCTTGCTGTACATGTCCGACACCTTGATCTTGTAGAAATCGGCCACGGTTTTCTGGATGTTCTCCACGCTGATCTGGCGGTTCTGGATCGACAGCAGATCGCGCAGCGCCTCGCGCGCCAGAGGGATGGAAATCTCTTTCTGGTTGAAGCGCGAATAGGCCAGGATCTTGCGCAGAGCGCCTTCCAACTCGCGCACGTTCGAGCGCACGTTCTTGGCGACGAAAAAAGCCACATCCTCGGCCATGTCGGCGCCTTCGCTGGCAGCCTTGTTGATCAGGATGGCCACGCGCATTTCCAGCTCTGGCGGCTCCAGCGCGACGGTCAGCCCGGAGTCGAAGCGCGAGATCAGCCGCTCATGGATGTCCGGCAGGCCCTTCGGGTAGGTGTCGCTGGTCATCACGATGTGGCTCTTCTTGGCCAGCAGCGCTTCGAACGCGTTGAAGAATTCTTCTTGCGTGCGATCCTTGTTGGCAAAGAACTGCACATCGTCGATCAGCAGCAGATCCAGCGAGTGGTAACGGCCCTTGAACTCATCGAACGCCTTGCGTTGGTAAGCCTTGACCACATCGGAGACAAACTGCTCCGCATGGATGTAGAGAACTTTGGCCTCCGGCTTGCTGACCAGAAGCTTGTTGCCCACGGCATGCATCAGGTGGGTCTTGCCCAAGCCCACGCCGCCATAGATGAACAGCGGGTTGTACAGCCGCCCGGGGGCGCCCGCCACATGCAGCGCGGCCGCGCGCGCCATGCGGTTGGCCGAGCCTTCCACCAGCGTGTCGAAAGTCAAGGCCGTATTCAGCCGATGGCGCGGGGCCTGCGCCGGCGCGGTGTCCGCCGGCTCGCTTGCCGTTGCGCGCGCAACGGACTCAGACTCCACGGCTTCTGGGGCGCCGCCCGCTTGCACTGCAGACGAAGATTGAGATTTCACCGGCACCGAACGCGGAGCAAGCGCTAACTCCAGAGCAACAGGCTGGCCATGCAACCGTTCCAGCGCAGCGACGATCCGGCCCGCGTACTGCGCGCGAACCCAATCCATCTTGAAGCGATTGGCAATGAAGAGCGTCAGGCGCGACTCAGTGGGGGCGAACTGGGCCGTCAGGGGCTTGATCCAGGTGTTGAACTGCTGCTCTGGCAACTCTTGCGCCAGCGCCTCCTGGCAGGCGGGCCACAACCCGGCAGCGGGGGCAGATGGGGCGCCGCCCAGCCCTTCGGCGGCTTCAGTTTCGTCCATTACCCGATGCTCAAACACTGTGGATAAATCGATATTTTGCAATCCGTGATTGTGGCACGGATCGGGGTTTTCCACACCTGCGCATCGCACGCATAGGCGGCCGTCGCAAAGGCGCGAGCCGCCCCCAAACGCCGACAATTGAAGCGCACGCCAATCTCTGCGATAATGCGGGGTTCCCCTGTGTGCGTTCGGGCTTGGCGTCAAGAAAACCTTGTCGGCCGGCACCAAGGCGGCCTTTGCAAAAGCGAGCCGCTGCGCCGAGGGATGCTGGGCGCGCATTCGGCCGCCCAAAAGCCAAAACGCTCAGCCCATCGAATCAAGGACGACCTTGTCATGAAACGCACTTACCAACCTTCCAAGACCCGCCGCGCCCGCACGCACGGCTTTCTGGTTCGCATGAAGACCCGCGGCGGCCGCGCCGTGATCAACGCGCGTCGCGCCAAAGGCCGCAAGCGCCTGGCCGTCTGAACGCCTCTTTCGCTCTGTCGAAACACCTCGGACGCTGACGGCTCGGGCCGCACTAGGCTGGGACATGCGGCGTTTGCGCCATCGCCCCCAGTTTCAGGCCCTGCTGCGTACGCCGCCCATTGCGCGTACGCAGCATTTCGCGCTTCACGGGCTCTGCGTGGCTCTGCCTGAGCCCGATGGCGCAGCCACCGGTTCTGTCGCGTCTTCCAATGCGCTTTTCGCGCCGGCTGGCATGACTTGGCTGGGCGCGATGACGCCCAAGCGCAGCGCGCGCCGTGCGGTCACCCGCAACGCCATTCGCCGTCAGGTGTACGCCTTGGGCCCGCAAGTCAATTTGCCCGCCGAAGGAATGGCGTATCTGGTGCGCTTGCGCGCGCCCTATGCGCGCGAACAGTTCCCCAGCGCCTGCTCTGATGCGCTGCGCCTCGCGGTGCGCACCGAACTCACCCAGCTTTTTGAACGGGGCCGCGACAAGCCATGCGCGCCGCACTGATCGCCCTGGTCAAGGGCTATCGTCTGCTGCTGTCCCCCTGGTTGGGGTCGGCCTGCCGGTTCGAGCCCACCTGTTCCGTCTACGCCATCGGCGCACTGGAGCGCCATGGCAGTGCCGTGGGCACTTACCTGACGCTGAGGCGTCTGGCACGTTGCCAGCCCTGGTGCACCGGCGGCTGCGACCCGGTGCCTGAAGCCCCTTACAAGCCGTTTTCCGGTCTGCTGGTCAGCCGGGATGCGAATCCGACTTCTCCTCGTCATCCCTCATGAACGACATACGCCGCACGATCCTCTGGGTGATCTTTGCCTTTTCCCTGATCATGCTCTGGGATCAGTGGCAGGTTCACAACGGCAAGAAGCCCACCTTCCTGCCCAGCAGCGCGCCCGCGGCGAGTGCCAGCGCACCGGCATCGGCGGCGCAGGCGGCTGGCTCGACACCCTCCGCCGTGCCCACGTCCAACGCGGGCACCTCGTCCGCTGCCGTGCCAGGTGAAGTGCCAGCCGGCGCCCCGTCCGCCACGCCGCGCGAGCGCGTCGAAGTGGCCACCGACGTGCTCAAGCTCACCTTCGACACCGAAGGCGGCACCATCGTGCACAGCGAGTTCCTCAAGCACAAGGACATGGAACACGCGGGCGCACCGTTCGTGCTGTTCGACACCAGCGGCAACCGCGTCTACCAGGCGCAGACGGGCCTGATCGGCGGCAACTTCCCCAACCACAAGACGCCGATGAAGTTCAGCGGCGAGCGCACGCTGCCGGACGGCACGAACGAGCTGGTGCTGCGCTTCGAATCCGACCCGGTCGGTGGCGTGCGCTTGGTCAAGACCTACACGCTCAAGCGCGGGTCCTACGTGGTCGATGTGCGCCATGAAGTGGTGAATGCCAGCGGCCAGGCCGTCAACCCGCAGCTTTACATGCAGCTTGTGCGCGACGGCAACAAGGGCCCGGGTGAGTCTTCGTTCTATACCACCTTCACCGGCCCGGCCTTCTACACCGACGCCAAGAAATTCCAGAAGGTCGCGTTCACCGACATCGAAAAAGGCAAGGCCGATTTCGTCAAACAGTCACCCGATGGCTGGGTAGCCATGGTGCAGCACTACTTCGCCAGCGCTTGGCTGCCGACACCGGGCAAGGAGCACGAGAACTTCGCTCGCAAGGTGGGTGACAACCTGTACGCCGCCGGCCTGATCGCCCCCGTGGGCGCCGTGGCGCCGGGCGCCACGTTGGCCGTGGACAGCCGCCTCTTCGTTGGCCCGCAGGAAGAGAAGATGCTTGAAAGCATCGCCCCCGGGCTGGAGCTGGTGAAGGACTACGGCTTCTTCACCATCCTGTCCAAGCCGCTGTACTGGCTGCTGGACAAGCTGCACGGTGTGCTGGGCAACTGGGGCTGGTCGATCGTCGCGCTGGTGGTGCTGCTGAAGATCGCCTTCTACTGGTTCAACGCCAAGGCGTACCAGAGCATGGCGAAGATGAAAGCCATCAACCCGAAAATCACCGAACTGCGCGAGCGCTACAAGGACAACCCGCAGCAGATGCAGATGGAGATGATGCGCATCTACCGCGAAGAAAAGGTCAACCCCATGGGCGGCTGCCTGCCCATCATCATCCAGATCCCCGTGTTCATCGCGCTGTACTGGGTGCTGCTGTCCTCGGTTGAAATGCGCGGCGCGCCCTGGATCCTGTGGATCAAGGACTTGTCGGTGCGCGACCCGTACTTCATCCTGCCCATCGTGATGACGCTCACCACCCTGCTGCAGACGGCGCTGAACCCCGCACCGCCCGACCCCATGCAGGCCAAGCTGATGTGGCTGATGCCGCTGATCTTCAGCGTGATGTTCTTCTTCTTCCCCGCCGGCCTCGTCGTGTACTGGGTGACGAACAACATCCTGACCATCGCGCAGCAGTGGCTGATCAACACCCGCATGGGCGTGCCGCCGCAGTTCAACCTGCCCAAGTTCAGGTAAGCGCGGGCAGCGCCCCTCCAATCCACGCCGCGTCCGGGGCCCCGGGCGCGGCGTTTTTTTTGGGCCCCTGTCCGGTTGGCGAAAAACAAAGTCCATGCGCGCCACAAACTTTTGTAGCATTGGTAGTTTCAGCACACCTTAAGGAAAGGTTCTCCACATGGCTCGTCCTCTTTTTGTCCGCGGCGCCCTCGCGCTGGCGGTGATGACCGCCGTTGGGCTGGCGCAGGCCGCCACGCTGCGCATCGCTGGCGCCAACGACATCCTGACCTTCGACCCGGCCGGTCAGAACCACCAAACCACGCTGGCTTATCAGCAGATGGTGTACGAAGCCCTGGTGCGCTACGACGAGAAGTTTCAGATCCAGCCCGCGCTGGCCACCAAATGGACTTTCGTGTCGCCCACCCAATTGCGCTTTGAACTGCGCAAGGGCGTCAAATTCCACGACGGCGCGCCGCTGACCGCCGACGACGTGGTGTTCTCGATCAACCGCACGATGACGCCCCCGTCCAACCTGACCTCGTCCACGCAAAGCGTCAAGGAAGTCAAGAAGGTGGACGACCACACGGTGGACGTGATCCTCAAGGGCCCGAGCCCCGTGGTGCTGCGCGAGCTGGTGGAAGCACGCATCATGAACAAGACCTGGGCCGAGAAGAACAACGCCACCAAGGCGCAGGACTACAAGGCCAAGGAAGAGAACTTCGCCGCGCGCAACGCCAACGGCACCGGCCCCTTCATGCTGGTGGCCTGGCAGCCCGACACCAAGACCACGCTGAAGAAAAACCCCAACTGGTGGGACAAACCCAAGGGCAACATCGACGAAGTCGTTTTCACCCCCATCAAGTCGGCCGCCACGCGCTCTGCCGCGCTGATCTCCGGCCAGGTCGACATGGTGGTGGACCCACCCGTGCAGGATCTGGAGCGCACCAAGCGCGACCCCAACATCAAGGTGGTGGAAGGCGCCGAGAACCGCACCATCTTCCTGGGCTTTGACCAGTTCCGCGACGAGCTGCCGGGCTCCAACATCAAGGGCAAGAACCCGCTGAAGGACAAGCGCGTACGCCAGGCGCTGTACCAGGCCGTGGACATGGCTGCCATCGAGAAGAACGTGATGCGAGGCCTGGGCAAACCCACCGGCACCATGATCGCGCCGATGGTCAACGGCTGGACGAAAGAGCTGGGCACGCGCGCCGCCAAGTACGACGTGGAAGCCGCCAAGAAACTGCTGGCCGACGCGGGCTACCCCAGCGGCTTCGAGCTGGTGCTGGACTGCCCCAACGACCGCTACGTGAACGACGAGCAGATCTGCCAGGCCGTCACCGCCATGTGGACGCGCATCGGCGTGAAGACCAAGCTGCAGACCAACCCGATGGCCATCCACTCGGCCAAGATCCAGAAGTTCGACGTCAGCGCCTACATGCTGGGCTGGGGCGTGGCCACGTTCGACGCGCTGTATTCGCTGGATTCGCTGATCAGCACCGTGGACCCGAAAGGCGGCGCGGCCGGCAACTTCAACTGCGGCCGCATGAGCAACCCGATCGTCGATTCACTGATCCAGCAGATCAAGACCGAGATGGACGCCAGCAAGCGCGACGCCATGATCCACGAGGCGCTGAAGATCGTGAAGGACGACTACAACTACCTGCCCCTGCACGACCAGATCCGCCCCTGGGCCATGCGCAAGAGCGTGACCACGGTGCACCGCGCGGACGACCGCCCGATGCCCACCTGGACGACTATCAAATAACTAGCGCGTCGCGCACAACCGGCACGCGCAAACGCCTATTTTCACCCTCAATAACCCCGGCGCGTGTGCCGGGGTTTCTTCGTTCGACGGCAGTGCCGGCGCGAGCGCCACGCTGTGCACTCGCGTCTAGATCGCCGGCGGCCCGGCATGTGTCCGGCGCCCGGCGCGGACCTGGGCCAGCGGCAGCCGCTTTTACTTGGCGACCAGATCGGCTGTGGTCGAGTTCATCGGGTCCGTCGGCGCCTCCCTGCGCACGCCGGCTTCGACCAACGGATTTCCGCCGTAAACGGAGCGGATGACGCCGCGCGGGGGCAGCAAGGTGCGCTGATTCTTGTAGATCTCGCCATCCTTCATGACCAGCAGAATCTTCTGCGGATCCTGCAGCAAGGCCAGGCTCTCGATAGGATTGCCGTCGACCAGGACGATGTCGGCCAGAAACCCCTCCTTGACCTGCCCGAGCTCGTGGGGCCGCTGCATCAGCTCGCCGCCATACCTAGTGGCCGCAACCAGGGCTTCCTTGGGGGTCATGCCGACGTACTTGACCAGGTATTCGAGGTCGCGCGCATTGGTGCCGTGCGGCATCCAGGCGAAGCCGTAGTCGCCGCCGGGCAGCACGCGGATGCCGCGCTTGTGCATCTTGCTCAGGCTTTCGGCGGCGACTTCGAGCTCGCGCTTATAGCCCATCTTGGTGGCGATCTCCTCCGTCACGCCGAATTCCGCGGCGTTGTAGAGCGTGTTGACCAGCCAGCCCAGACCGGGCACCACGAAGTGCTTGTGCTTGTTGGCCTCCAGCATGTCCAGCGCCTCCTCGTCGGCAAAGCTGGCGTGGAACACCAGCTCGAAGCCGTGCTTCACGCAGGTCTTCACCGACTCGTTGGAGCGCGCATGCGCCGCCACGCGCTTGCCCGCGATGCGGGCCTCGGCCGCCAGCATGGCGATCTCCTCCTCCGAAAACGGGTTGGTTTCGGCGGGGATGCCGGCGATGTATTCGCCCGAGAGGTTGATCTTGAGATGGTCCACGCCGAGCTTGACGAACATGCGTGCGATCCGGCGCATGTCCTCGGGGCCGCTGCAGACAGCGCCGAAGTTCATGGCCGGATCTGGCAGGTGTGGCAGCGTGTTGTCGCCCAGGCCGCCCGCGGTGGTGATTTCCTGGCTGCCTGCAAGGTAGCGCGGGCCGGGAAAGGCGCCCGCTTCGATCACGTTGCGCGTGACCACGTCCAGCCGCGGCTTCGCGGTGGCCGCGCCCAGCGCGCTGGTCCAGCCCATCTCCAGGTAGCGCTTGGCCACGCGCACGCACCACAGGATGTGTTCCTCGGGCGGCATGAACTGAATCGCCGAGAGGCTGGGCTGATCGTTCCACGAGAAGTGGGTGTGGCCCTCGGTCATGCCTGGCATGAGAAAGGCGCCGTGGCCGTCGATGATCCTGGCGTCGCCGGTTTCGAGGTATTCGCCGCGGCGGGCAATCGACTTGATCCGGTTGCCCTCGACGAGCACCTCACCCGGATATGGGTCGGCGCCGCTGCCGTCGAAGATGGACACATTGGTGATGGCGATCGTGTTCATGATGTTGTCTCCAGAAGAATGAAATGCCTCACTGCTTGTTGTAGAAATCCGTGAGGATGCGGATGCACTCGAACGGCTTTTCGTAGGTCGTCCAGTGGCCACTGCCCTGCAGCACATAGGAGCGCTGATCGGCCAACCGTGCTGCCAGCGCCGCCACGCCTGCGGGCGTGCCCACGCCATCTTCGTCACCCGTGACCAGCAGCACGGGAACCTTCAACCGCTCGACCTCGGCGGGCTGCGCTTCGGCCAGCGCCTCGCAGTTGTGGGCGTAGCCCTCGGGCGGCTGGCGCATCACCGATTCGCGCACCAGCGCCAGTGCCACGGGGCGTTCGGCCTTGGTCTCGGCGCTGGTGGCGGCCTTGACGATGGCATCGGCGATCTCCTGCAGCGCGGCGGGGCCTGAGCGCGCCTGCCTTGCGCGGTTGCGCGTGGGCTCGCGCGCCGCTTCGGCTGGCGCGGCGAGCGCGCCGAACAGCGCCAGCGAGCGCACCCGCTGCGGGTGTTCAACCGCTAGGTGCTGGGCGATGATGGTGCCCATCGAGTGCGCCGTCACGTGAACCTGGTCGATGCCCAGCGCGTCCAGCACGCCCACCAGCCGTTCGACGTGGTGCGCGATGCTCAAGCCCTCGGGCGCTGCCTCGCTGCGCCCTGCCCCCGCGAGATCCGGGCGGATGACGCGCCGTTCGCCGAACGCCGGAAGAACCGGCGACCAGAAGTTGGACGTGCCGCCCAATCCATGAATGCACAGCACGGCCTCGCCGGCGCCGCCAGAGTCCTCGACCCACAGGCCATTGATCTGCACCGAACTCATGCGCCCACCTCGCCGATCGCACCCACCTCGTTTTCCAGGTGGCCGATGCCGGAAATCTCGATGGCGACCACATCACCGCGCTGAAGGAAGCGCGGCGGGTCAAAGCCAATGCCCACGCCCTCGGGCGTGCCGGTGGCGATGATGTCGCCGGGCAGCAGGGTGATGCCCTTGGAGATGGTTTCGATCAGGGTCGGGATGTCGAAGATCAGATCGCGCGTGCTGGCGTGCTGGCGCAGTTCGCCATTGACCCAGGCCTTGAGCTCGAGGTTGCCGCCATCGATCTCGTCCGCAGTCACAGCAACGGGTCCGAGCGGCCCGAAAGTATCGAAGGACTTGCCCAAGTGCCACTGCTTGTGGCGTTTTTGCCAGTCGCGCGCGGTCACGTCGTTGATGATGGTGTAGCCCCAGACGTGGTTCAGCGCGTCGGCCTTGGCAATGCCGCGTCCGCCCTTGCCGATGATGACGGCCAGCTCGGCCTCGTAGTCGAGCGCATCGCTCACGCCGGCTGCATCCCAGATGCGTTGGCCATGGGCGATCACGGTCTCGGGCGTTTTGGAGAACACGATCGGATCGGTCGGGATGGCGTCGGCAGCGGTCTGCCCGGCGTCAAAGCCGCTCTTGGTGAACTCCTGCGCGTGGTTCTTGTAGTTCTTGCCCACGCAGAAGATGTTGCGCGCAGGTCGGGGGATGGGCGCCAGCAGCTTGACCGCTTCCAGCGCCTGTACCGGCCCGTCGGCCAGGAGCGAATCGAGGGCAACATGGCTGGCGATCAGCGCAACCAGATCGTCCACGGCGCGGCCGTCGGCATAGGCCAGCGGCTGCACCGCGCCAGATGAGTTCAATTGGGCCACGCGGGTCTGGCCCGAGGTCGTGCGGAAAGTGAGTAGCTTCATGTCTTTAATCCAAATGTGAACCAATATCCAAAAACGTGAACCATTATTCCACACAATACACCCAACGTTGTCGGCTCTCACATGACATACAGGGAAAACACTAGACTCAATACCATAAATTGGACTATGATTGGTTCACTAAAGAGGAGGTAGAACATGGGGAACACCGCCGCAGGACATGGGCTGCGCAGCAAGGCCCAACACGGCAGCGCCGCGTTGATGCAGCATGTGCGCAAACGCATTGCGGATGGCACGTGGCCGGCGGGCTACCGCCTCCCCGCCGAGCGCGACCTGGTTGACCAGTTCGGCATCGCGCGCAACACGCTGCGCAAGGTGATGGATCAACTGGGTGACGAGGGCTTGATCACGCGCCACGTCGGGCGCGGCACCTTCGTTGCCCAGACGCCAGCGCCGGCCAGCAACGACGCGCAATCCCTGCTGCAACGCATTCATGGCGCCAGTCCAGCCGAGGTCATGGAGCTGCGCCTGCTGATCGAGCCGCAGTTCGTCGAACTGGCGGCCACCCGCGCGTCAGGGCGCGACTTACAGCAGATCACACATTGTCTGGAGGAGAGCGAAAAGGCCACCACCGTACTGGACTTCGAACACTGGGACGGCATGCTGCACCAGGCCATCCTCAGCGCGGCCCACAACAACCTGCTGACCGATCTCTATGAGGCCATCAACGGCGTGCGCAAGCAACCCGAATGGGAGTCGCTCAAGCAACGCAGCCTGACGCCCGCGCGTCTGGCGCGCTACCGCGCCCAGCACCGCGCGCTGGTGGATGCCTTGCGCCAGCGTAACGCCGACGCAGCCAGTGCCGCCGTGCGCCAGCACCTGCTCGAAGTGCGAAGCGGCATGATCGGGGAGGTTTGAGCACGCAGGCCTGGCGGCGGAGCGAGGCGGCAACCGGAAAGCGCCCAACCCGCAGGTCCACGCGCATCCATCGCGCTAAGGAAGGTCTGCACTAATCACTTTCGAATGCGCTAAGCCATTTGAAGAAGCTGTGATTGCGCAAATAGGTCTACAGCCCCGCCCAAGGGTTGGATAGAGGCAGTCCTCCCTCGATTTCAGGGCCTCACGCCCGCTGCGGACGCACCTGCCCCATGGCCAGCAACTTGTGCCTTGCCATCCACAGGTTGCTCAGCGCAAACAGCGTGACGATCTGCGCCGTGTTCTTCTTCAGGCCCCGGTAGCGCACCTTCACATACCCGAACTGCTGCTTGAGCACCCGAAACGGATGCTCCACCCTGGCCCGGATGCGCGCCTTGGTGCGCTCCAGTTGGTCGATCAGGTCATCGAGAGGCTTGTCCTTGTCCAGCGCCCGGCGCAAGCCCGGGCGCATGGCCACATGCCAACACACGTCCTGCTTGGCATCGGGCCGTTTGTCCACCCCCTGGTAGCCCGCGTCACCAAAGGCGTCTGTCTCCTGCCCGTGCAGCAAACTGTTGGCTTGCACCACGTCGCTGACGTTGCCGCTGGTGCACCGCACCGTGTGCACCAGGCCCGAGTCGGCATCCACCCCGATGTGGGCCTTCATGCCAAAGTACCACTGCTTGCCCTTCTTGCTTTGGTGCATCTCGGGATCGCGCTCGCCACTTTGGTTCTTGGTGGAACTGGGCGCGGCAATCAGCGTGGCATCGACCACGGTGCCCGCCTTCAACTGCAGCCCCTTGGCTTGCAGCAGCGCATTCACGGTGGCCAGGATCTGCTCGGCCAGCTTGTGGCGCTCCAGCAGATGCCTAAAGCGCAAGATGCTCGACTCGCTGGGAATCTGTTCATCCCAGTGGGACAGGCCTGCGAAATCGCGGAAGGCGGGCACGTCGTGCAAGGCCTCTTCCATCGCCGGGTCGCTGAGCTTGAACCATTGCCGCATGAAATGGATGCGCAGCAGCGTGCTCACCGCAAAGGGCTGCTGGCCCCGCCGCCCGCTCTGGGGCGCGTAGGGCTCTACCAGCGCAACCAGCTCAACCCGTTCCATCGCATCGAGGAATTCTCGCTTGCGTGTGCGCTTGACTGTGTTGCTCAGGCCCAGGCTGCTTTGCTTCATCCCTGTATTGTCTTGGCCTCCTGCATGCACATCTCGGGATGATTCGTGCAGAGCTTCCCAAACGTACGTCCAAGACAACGTCGGGCAGCAGGATCCAGCGCACAGCCCATTCACGACGCCGCAGCGCAGGGGTGGCGGACAATCATGCCATGCACGCCCAGCCCACCGCGCCCCAGCCCGACCCGATCGTCGCCATCGCCACGCCCGCCGGGCGCGGTGCGGTGGGCATCGTGCGGGTGTCGGGGCCAGACGTGCGGGCGCTGGCGCGCGCCATCACCGGGCGCGACCTGCTGCCGCGCGTGGCCACCTATGGCGCACTGCGCGGCAGCGACGGCCAACCCATCGACCAGGGCCTGGCGCTGCATTTTCCGGCGCCGCATTCCTACACCGGCGAAGACGTGCTGGAGCTGCAGGCGCACGGCGGCCCGGTGGTGATGCAGCTGTTGCTGGCCCGCTGCCTGCAAGCCGCTGCCGAGACCGACCCCGCCACGGGCGCGCCGCGCCTGCCGCGCCTGCGCCTGGCGCGCCCAGGTGAATTCACCGAACGCGCCTTTCTGAACGACAAGCTGGACCTGGCCCAGGCCGAAGCGGTGATGGACCTGATCGACGCCAGCACCGAAGCGGCTGCGCGCTCGGCCAGCCGTTCGCTGGCGGGCGAGTTCTCGGGCGCCATCCATGCGCTGCGCGACGGGCTGATTCACCTGCGCATGCTGATCGAGGCGACGCTGGACTTTCCCGAGGAAGAAATCGACGTCTTGCGCGTGCAGGACGTGCGCGGGCAGCTATCAAACCTGCAGCAATCTCTGGCCAGCGTGCAGGCGCGTGCACGCCAGGGCGCGCTGCTGCGCGAAGGCATCAAGGTAGTCATCGCGGGCCAGCCGAACGCGGGCAAGAGCAGCCTGCTGAACGCGCTGGCGGGAGCCGAGCTGGCCATCGTCACCCCGATTGCCGGCACCACGCGCGACGTGGTGCAGCAAACCATTCAGATCGAAGGCGTGCCGCTGCACGTGCTGGACACGGCTGGCCTGCGCGAAAGCGATGACGAGGTGGAGCGCATCGGCATCGAGCGCGCCTGGGCGCACATCGCCAGCGCCGACGCCGTGCTGCTGCTGCACGATTTGACGCGCCTGAACACGGCGGATTACCAGCGCGAGGATGCGCACATCGCGGCCGAGCTGGCGCGCCAGCTGCCGCGCGCCGTGCCGCTGCTGCACGTGTGGAACAAGCACGACGCGGCGCCCGGCCCGCTGCCCACCATTCAGGGCGAAGGCATTGCGCTGTCGGCCAAGACGGGTGAGGGGCTGCAGGCGCTGCGCCAGCGTTTGCTGGCGCTGGCGGGCTGGCAGCCGGGCGCGGAGGGCGACGTGTTCATCGCCCGCCAGCGGCACCTGCAGGCGCTGGCGCGCGCGGGCGAGCACCTGGAAGCGGCGGCGGCGCTGCTGCGGGCGCCCTATCCCGCGCTGGATCTGCTGGCCGAAGAGCTGCGCCTGACGCAGGTGGCGCTGGGCGAGATCACGGGCGAGTTTTCTGCCGACGATTTGCTGGGCGTGATCTTTTCGCGCTTTTGCATCGGCAAATAGCGGGGCGTGCGAAGGCGTTGCGCCGCGTGAGGCGAAGCGCTTTTTTTGAGCCAAATCAGGACCTAGCGCTTACCCCATCTGCACAAGCAGCTATCAAAATCATATTAAAAGACGAAGTCACGCGCCTTCGAAATCGACCAGCGTGAACAGGTTCAATCCCGCCGCACGCAAGCGCTCCGAGCCGCCCAGCTCGGGCAAGTCCACGATGGCGGCGCCTTCGGTGACCACCGCGCCCTGCTTTTCCAGCAGCCGCTTGCCGGCCATCATGGTGCCTCCGGTGGCGATCAGATCGTCGATCAGCAGCACGCGCTGGCCGGGCCGCACGGCGTCGGTGTGCAGCTCCACCGTGGCACTGCCGTATTCCAGCTCGTAGGTTTCTTCCACGGTGGTGAAAGGCAGCTTGCCTTTCTTGCGGATGGGCACGAAGCCGACGTTCAGCTCATACGCGACCACGGCGCCGACGATGAAGCCGCGCGCGTCCAACCCAGCCACCACGTCGGGGCGCAGCTCGGGCGCCATGTAGCGGTGCACGAAGGCGTCGATCAGCACGCGGAAGACACGCGGGTCCTGCAGCAGCGGGGTGATGTCGCGAAACTGCACGCCGGGGGCCGGCCAGTCGGGCACGGTGCGGATGTGCTGGCGCAGGTATTGGCTGACGGACAAAGGCGTGGTCATGGGGCGATTGTGCCGCGCTGGCGGCCAGTGGCGACAGACAAAGTTGAGCGGCCAATAGCAGCGTGGATGCGCCCCGCGGCGGGCAGGCCGTAGCGCCGCGATCAGGCGGCCAGGGCCAGCTCGGCCCGCGCCAGCGCCTCGGCGTTGCCCGACAGCACCACCGTGTCGCCCGCGCCGATCTTCGGGTCGTCATCGGTGGCGGCCGCGTCACCGCCCCGGCGGCGCAGGCTGACGGCGCGCAGGCCGCCACCGCTTTCATCCAGTAGCTCGGACAGGCGCAGGCCGGCCAGGCGCGCTGGGATGATGAAGGTGGCCAGGCGCTCGTGCGCGAGGTCTTCTTCGCTGACATCGTCGGCGCCGTGGAAGAAGCCGCGCAGCAGGCCGTAGCGCGCCTCGCGCTGGTCCTGCACCACGCGGATCACGCGGCGCACGGGCACGCCCATCAGCACCAGCGCGTGGCTGGCCAACATGAGCGAGCCCTCCAGCGATTCGGGCACCACCTCGGTGGCGCCGGCGGCGCGCAGCGCATCCAGGTCGCGGTCGGTCTGCGTGCGCACCAGCACGGGCAGCGTGGGCGCATGGGTGCGGATGGTGTGCAGCGCCTTCATCACGGCGTGCGTTTCCAGGTAGGTGATGGCCACCGCGCTGGCGCGCCCCAGCCCCGCGGCGACCAGCGCCTGCAGCTTGCCCGCATCGCCAAACGCCACGGTGTGGCCCGCCGCGCGCGCCTGCCGCACGCGGTCGGGGTCCAGATCCAACGCGACGTAGGGAATGCCTTCGCGCTCCAGCAGTCGCGCCATGGCTTGGCCGCTGCGCCCGTAGCCGCAGATCAGCACGTGGGCGCGCGTGTTGATGGTGGATTGGGCGATCGACGTCATCTGCAGCGACTGCTGCAACCATTCGCTGGACACCAGCCGCATCACGATGCGGTTGCTGGCCAGGATGATGAAGGGCGTGGCCAGCATCGACAGCACCATGGCCGCGAGCACGGGCGTGAAAAGCTCGGGCGGCACCAGCGCATCGCGCCGGGCGATGGACAGCAGCACGAAGCCGAATTCACCCGCCTGCGCCAGGTACAGGCCGGTGCGCAGCGCCACGCCGCCGCTGGCGCCCATGCCGCGCGCCAGCCCGGTGACCAGCAGCAGCTTGAACAGCACGGGCAGCGCCAGCAACAGCAGCACCAGATGCCACTGCACGAACACCTGCCGCCAGTCCAGCATCATGCCGATGGTGATGAAAAAAAGGCCCAGCAGCACGTCGTGGAATGGCCGGATCTCGGCCTCGACCTGAACCTTGAACTCGGTTTCGGAGATCAGCACGCCACAGATGAAGGCGCCCAATGCCAGACTCAGGCCCGCCTGCTCGGTCAGCCAGGCCAGGCCCAGCGCCATCAACAGCAGGTTGAGCACGAACAGTTCTTCGCTCTTGACCCGCGCCACCAGCGTGAGCCACCAGCGCATCACGCGCTGCCCGCCCCACAGCAGCAGCGTGATCAGCGCCGTGGCCTTCACGGCCGCGAACAGCAGCGCGGTGAACAGCTTTTCAGGTTCAGCCCCCAGCGCGGGCACCAGCACCAGCAGCCAGACCACGGCCAGATCCTGAAACAACAGCACGCCCATGATGCGCTGACCATAGGCGCTGTCCAACTCCAGCCGGTCGGCCATCATCTTGACGACGATGGCGGTGCTGCTCATCGCCATGGCGCCGCCCAGGGCCAGCGAGGCTTGCCAGCCCAGTGGCCAAATGTGCGGGACCAGCGCGTTCAGGGCTGCGCCCCCCACAGTGACCAGCAGCACGGTCAAACCAACTTGCGCGAAGCCCAGGCCGAACACGTGCTGGCGCATGGCGCGCAGCTTGGGCAGGTTGAATTCCAGCCCGATCACGAACATCAGGAAGACCACGCCGTACTCGGCCAGGTGGCGGATGCTCTCGGCGTCCTGCCCGTAGGCCAGGCCCAGGGTGTGCGGCTCCATCAGCACGCCGGCCACCAGGTAGCCCAGGATGGCCGGCAGCTTGAGCCCGCGGCAAGCCGTGACGGCCAACACTGCGGCCAGCAGGTACAGCAGCGTCAACTCAAGGGCATCCATCGGCCGATGCTAGCGGACGAAGGCACTCTATAAAATCAAGCCATGAGTTTCGACCCCGCCCAAGCCCTGCGCCTGGCCCGAGAGACGCTGGACATCGAGGCGGCCGCCATCCACGGCCTGCAACGCCGGCTGAACGACGATTTCGCGCGCGCCGTGTCGCTGGTGCTGAACGCCAGCGGCCGCGTGGTGGTGATGGGCATGGGCAAAAGCGGCCACATCGGCCGCAAGATCGCGGCGACGCTGGCCTCCACCGGCACGCCGGCCATGTTCGTGCACCCGGCCGAGGCCAGCCACGGCGATCTGGGCATGGTGATGCCCATCGACGTGGTGCTGGCGATTTCCAACAGCGGCGAAGCCGATGAGCTGACCACGCTGCTGCCCTTGATCCGCCGCATGGGCGCCCCTTTGATCGGTATGACCGGCCACCCGCAGTCCACCCTGGCGCGCAACGCCGATCTGGTGCTGGACAGCGGGGTGGAAAAAGAAGCCTGCCCCCTGAACCTGGCCCCCACCGCCAGCACCACCGCGCAAATGGCGCTGGGCGACGCGCTGGCCATGGCGCTGCTGGACGCGCGCGGCTTTCGCGCCGAGGATTTCGCCCGCTCGCACCCTGGCGGCGCGCTGGGGCGGCGCCTGCTGACGCGCGTCATGGACATCATGCGCAGCGGCGATGCCGTCCCGAAGGTTTCGCCCGATGCCACGTTTGGCGAGCTGATGCGCGAGATGACCCACAAGGGCCTGGGCGCCTCTGCCGTGGTGGATGGCGACGCCCACGCGCTCGGCATCTTTACCGACGGCGACCTGCGCCGCTTGGTGGAAACGGGGCGCGATCTGCGGGCGCTGACGGCGCGCGAAGTCATGCACGCCAACCCCCGGCAGATTCGCGACGACGCGCTGGCCGCCGAAGCAGCCAAGCTGATGGAGCAGCACCGCGTGACCGTGCTGCTGGTGCAAGGCCAGGACGGGCGGCTGGTGGGCGCGCTGAACAGCAACGACCTGATGCGGGCGAAGGTCATCTGATGCGCCCTACACTGACCTGGCCCGCCGAAACCCTGCTGCAAGCGCAGGGCGTTCGCATCGTTTTCTTTGACGTGGACGGCGTTCTGACGGATGGCGGCCTGTACTTTTCCGCTGAGGGTGAAACGCTCAAGCGCTTTCACACACTGGATGGCCACGGCATCAAGCTGCTGGCGCAGGCCGGGATCATTCCCGCAGTAATTTCTGGGCGCGACTCCGCCCCGCTGCGCCTGCGGCTGGCCGCACTGGGCGTGACGCACCTGCGCCTGGGCACCGAAGACAAACTGCCCGCCGCGCAAGCGCTGCTGGGCGAAACGGGCCTGACCTGGTCACAGGCTGCCGCCATGGGCGACGATTGGCCTGACCTGCCTGTCATGGCACGCGTGGCCTTCGCCTGCGCGCCGCCCAAGGCCCACGCCGAGGCCAAGGCCACCGCGCAGTACATCACGACCGCCGAGGCCGGCGCCGGCGCGGCACGTGAACTGTGCGACCTGCTGCTGGTAGCCAACGGCCAATACGATCGCCTGCTGCAAACCACGATGGGCCAGGCCCCTGCCGAGAAAGGCGCGCCATGAGCGAATCGCGCCTGGCCCGCATCGGCCGCGACCAGCTTTCCACCTGGCTGCCCGCACTGATGATGATGCTGTTCGCCCTGGGCACCTGGTGGCTGGTGCGCAGCGCACCCAAGTTCCCGACCGACGGCGCCGCGGCGGTGGTTTCGAAAGAGCCCGATTACTTCATGAACCAGTTCAGGGTGCGCGACTTCGACGCCACGGGCCGCCTGACCTCGGACCTGACCGGCGTGGAAGGCCACCACTTCCCGGTCACCGACACGCTCGAGGTGAAAGACCCGCACATGCGATCGGTGGACGACGATGGGCGTGTAACCGTGGCCACCGCGCTGCGCGGAGTTTCCAACGGTGACGGGTCGGAGATCCAGCTGTTTGGCAATGCCGTCATCGTGCGGGAGGCGACGAAGCGCCCCGACGGCACGGCGGTGCCGCGCATGGAGTTTCGCGGCGAATACCTGCATGCGTTCGTGAACGAAGACCGGGTGAGCTCCGACAAACCTGTCGAGCTGCTGCGCGGGGCGGATCGATTCGTCGGCGATCAGCTCGACTACGACAACCGCACAGGTGTAGCGGTGCTGAAAGGGCGCGTGCGGGGCATGCTCCAACCAGCGAAGTAGCCTTCGGTATGCGCAGCCTGACCCGAGCCGTAGCGCAGAGCAGCCGGCCGTTGCGACATGGCTGACACCTCCAGTCTCCCACCTTCGCCGCGCTCGGAGCGGGCTAATGCGCCCTTGGCCTTCATCACTGGCGCATCCAGCGGCATCGGGCAGGCGCTGGCCTGCCGCTACCACCAGGCGGGCTGGCGGTTGGCGCTGGTCGTTCGCCGCGCCGACGAACTGCGGGCCTGGGTGCAGGCACAAGGATGGCCGACTGAGCGCTGCCAAGTCTATTCAGCCGATGTGGCGGTGCCTGACAGCGTCATCGCCGCCGCGCACGCGTGCCTGGCTCAGCAAGGGCTTCCTGATCTGGTGATCGCCAGCGCAGGTATCAGCATCGGCATGGACACCGCCGAGCGAGGCGATCTTGACGTGATGGCGCGCACGTTCGCCGTGAACAACGTCGGTATGGCGGCGACGTTTCACGCCTTCATTCGCCTGATGCGTGAACGCGGCAGCGGCACCTTGGTAGGCATTGCGAGCGTCGCGGCTATTCGCGGCTTGCCAGGGCACGGCGCGTACTGCGCCAGCAAGGCGGGCGTGGTTAGCTACTGCGAAAGCCTGCGGGGCGAGCTGCGCGGCACGGGCGTGCGGGTATTGACGGTGTTGCCAGGGTTCATCGATACGGCGCTCACGCGAGGAAATCGCTACCCCATGCCGTTTCTGATGTCAGCGCCGGATTTCGCTGACCGCGCGTTTCGCGCGATTCAGGCCGGCCGCAGCTACTTCGTCATCCCGTGGCAGATGGGCGTTGTCGCGAAGCTGCTGCGCATGTTGCCGAACAGCTGGTTCGACCGCGCCCTGCAGGGCCGTGGACGCAAGGCGCGCGAAGGCGAGCATCGCTAGATGTGATGTTTCAATAGGTTGTTCACCCGGAAGTATCTGGGAGACTGGAGTTACCAAGCTTCAGTCACCACAAGGAACAACCGAGTGAACACCCACAAGAATGCCAGATTGACCCTTGAAGGACGCAAGTTGCTTGTCCAACGCATTGCTGTGATGGGGCTGATGGCGGCCGCTGAGGCCGCCGGCATCAGCGCGCGCACTGCACTCAAATGGCGCAAGCGCTTCGAGGAACACGGTGAGCAGGGCCTGCTGGACCGCAGCTCGCGCCCGGCCAAGATCCGCACGAGCCTGGATCAGGCACTGTGCCAGCGCATCGAGCTGCTGCGCCGCGCGCGTATGCCCATGCGGCACATCGCCACGGTGGTGGGGCGCAGTGTCGCCACCGTCTGCCGGTTGCTCGCCCAGCTGGGCCTGTCCAGCCTCAAGGCGCTCGATGCGGCGGCGCCGGCGGTGCGCTACGAGCGCGAAGCGCCCGGCGAGCTACTGCATATCGACACCAAGAAGCTCGGGCGCATTGTTCGTCCCGGCCATCGGGTGACGGGCGATCGACGCGATTCGGTGGACGGCGCAGGCTGGGAGTTCGCCCATGTGGCGATCGACGACCACTCGCGCGTGAGCTTCGTGCAGATGCACGCCGACGAGCGCAAGAGCTCGGCCGTGAGCTTTCTGCTGGCAGCAGTGGCGCACTACGAGGCGCTCGGAGTGAAGATCAAGCGCCTGATCACGGACAACGGGTCGGCCTACCGCTCACAGTTGTTTGCCAAGACCTGCAAGGCCCTGGGCATCAAACACACGTTCACCAAGCCTTACCGCCCACAGACCAATGGCAAAGCCGAGCGGTTCATCCAGACATGCCTGCGCGAGTGGGCCTACGGCCGCATCTGGGCCAATAGCGCCGAGCGCACTGAGTGGCTGCCGGCGTTCCTGAGCTACTACAACACACGAAGGCCGCACTCGGCTTTGGGCTACAAGACGCCAGCCTCCCGCCTCTGCGGGAACAACCTATTGCAACTCAACAGCTAGATCTCGCGAAGACGGCCCCTCCCGAAAATCCCATGAAAAAGGCCCCGAAAACGGGGCCTTTTTTGATTAACGCCCTAAGGCGCCAAGTTTGAGTCAACGACTCGGCAGATCAATAGTCGTCGCCGCCGCCATCGCGGCCACCGTCGTAACGGTCGTCGCGACGGCCACCGCCGTAGCCGCCACCGCCACCGCCTTCACGACGACCGCCGCCACCGCCACGGGGGCCTGCGCCGTAGGGGCTGCGGAAGCTGCCGTCGCCGCCAGCATTGCCGCCGCCGCCGTAGCCACCACCGCCTTCACGACGGCCACCGCCACCGTAGCCACCGCCGCCGCCTTCGCGACGACCGCCACCGTAGCCGCCGCCACCGCCGCCGTAACCACCACCGCCGCCGCCGTAGCCGCCGCCACCACCACCGAAACCACCGGTGCGAGGGGGACGCGATTCCATCGGACGCGCTTCGTTGACCACCACATTGCGGCCGCCCAGCGATTGGCCGTTCATGCCGTTGATGGCTGCCTGCGCCTCGTCGTCGCTGCCCATTTCAACGAAGCCAAAGCCTTTGGAGCGACCGGTATCGCGCTCCATCATGACTTTCGCGCTCGTGACCGAGCCAAATTCGGCAAATGCTTGCTCCAGATCGGCGTCGCGCACCGAGTACGGCAAGTTGCCGACGTACAGTTTGTTGCCCATTAAACAGGGACTCCTCAAAGACCAAAGAAAAGCGATGGAGTCCGCAAACCGCCTTCGACGAAGCTGTGCTGGGCCGGCAAGGAAGGGAGACTGACTGTGTTCACCGCAAAGACCACAAGATGTGCCAAACGCACACGCGAAGAATTATGCGGCAGAACCCCCAAAGTCAAGCATCCGGAAAATCCCCGACCAAATTAAACGGCTATTGAACAGGCACTTTGTTGCGCGCAAGATACGACAACACCGGTTTTCGCCCTTAAAAGACACATGCTCTAACAAGATGCACCTTCGCCGCGCATCCCCAGCAGGTCAGCACTGGCGACGACTATGTGGGACGAAGCCACCCAAAATGGGCGAAGGGCGCCCCGAGTCCGCCACCGACGCTGTTGAGATCGGCAAAGGCCCGCCGCTGGGGCTGGCAGGCGCACCTCGCTGCCGGCTGCGCGCTATACTGGTTCTTCAGCGCCGATTTGCCTCAGCTTGCGGGCGCTCAATAAATTCCGCTAAAACCGAGCGCAACGAAACCCGGCGCCGTTTTGGCGGCCCGGGTTTTTTGTTGCCATCATGAGCTTCTTTGTCACCCCGCAGTCGATGTCGTTCGACGCGCCGCTGCAGCTGCAAAGCGGCGCGCAGCTTCGCGGCTACGCGCTCACCTACGAAACCTATGGCCAGCTGAATGCGGGGCGCGACAACGCCGTGCTAATCTGCCACGCGCTGAACGCGTCGCACCACGTGGCGGGCAGCTACGAGGGCCAGGACCGCAGCGAAGGCTGGTGGGACAACATGATCGGCCCCGGCAAGCCGGTGGATACCAATCGCTTTTTCGTCATCGGCATCAACAACCTGGGCTCGTGCTTCGGCTCCACCGGCCCGATGGACACCAACCCAGATACCGGCGAAGTCTATGGCGCCGACTTCCCGGTGGTCACGGTGGAAGACTGGGTCAACGCGCAGGCCAGGCTGCTTGACGCGCTGGGCATCGAGCAGCTGGCCGCTGTGATGGGCGGCAGCCTGGGCGGCATGCAGGCCCTGAGCTGGACGCTACAGTTTCCGCAGCGCGTGCGCCACGCGGTGGTGGTGGCCAGCGCGCCCAACCTGTCGGCCGAGAACATCGCCTTCAACGAGGTGGCGCGCCGCGCCATCGTGACCGACCCCGACTTCTTCGGCGGTCACTTCTACCGCCACGGCGTGGTGCCCAAGCGGGGCCTGCGCATCGCGCGGATGATTGGCCACATCACCTACCTCAGCGACGACGTAATGAACGACAAGTTCGGCCGCAGTCTGCGTACCCCCACGCTCCCCGCTTCGCGTGTTTCGCTGCCCCCCGCGGGGGCTGATCCGGCTCGGGGCGGCCCGGCGCCGGATCTCCGCGATTACTTGTACAGCACGCAGGATGTCGAGTTTCAGATCGAAAGCTATCTGCGCCACCAGGGCGACAAGTTCAGCGACTATTTCGACGCCAACACCTACCTGCTGATCACCCGCGCGCTCGATTACTTCGACCCCGCGCGCGCCTACGGTGGCGATTTGACGCAGGCCCTGGCACGGGCTGCGGCCAAGTTTTTGCTGGTCAGCTTCACCACCGACTGGCGTTTTTCGCCCGCGCGCAGCCGCGAGATCGTCAAGGCGCTGCTGGAAAACCGCCGCGACGTGAGCTACGCCGAGATCGACGCGCCCCACGGCCACGACGCCTTCCTGCTGGAAGACCCCCGCTACATGAACGTCGTGAAGTCCTATTTTGATAGCATCTCGCGCACGCTGGACGGTCGCCAGAGCACCAAAACGCTTGAAAACCCACCCGCAGGAGCAGGCGCATGAGCGACACCGCACTGCTTCAATCCATCGCCCGCTTGGTGCCCGAGGGTTCTCGCGTGCTTGACCTGGGCTGCGGCGACGGCGCCTTGCTCGATTTGCTCACGCGCCAGAAAGGCTGCACGGGCTACGGCATCGAGATCGACGACGCCAATGTGCTGGCCTGCGTGCAGCGCGGCATCAACGTGCTGCAACTCAACCTGCACCAGGGGCTGAAGGCGTTCCAGGACCAGAGCTTTGACGTGGTGCTGCAGATCGATACGCTGCAGCACCTGCGCAATGCCGAAACCATGCTGCGCGAAACCGCGCGCGTGGGGCGTGTGGGCATCGTCGCCTTTCCCAACTTCGCGCACTGGCCCAACCGCCTGAGCGTGGCGCGCGGGCGCATGCCGGTCACGCGGCGGCTGCCTTACCAGTGGTACGACACGCCGAACATCCGCGTGGGCACGTACAAGGACTTTGACGCGCTGGCGCGCAAGAACGGGCTGAAAGTGCTGGATTCTTTCGGCCTGCAGCATGGGCAAGAGGTGCGGATGCTGCCCAACCTGATGGCCGCCACGGCTGTGTTCAAGCTGGCGGCGGCTCGCGCGGGCTGACCCTCTCCGCGCGCGGCAGGCAGGGGGCCGCCGAACCAACCGGTTGGGCCGGCGCGCCGCCACGCCGCAGGGCGCCGCTACCATCGGCCCACCATGAACGCCCTGCCCACCGTCACCGCGCTGGCCGCCGATCTGGCCGCTGGCCGCACCACGTCCCTGCAACTGACCGAAGCCGCGCTGGCGCGCGCGCAAGACCCGGCGGGTGAAGGCGCCCGCGTGTTCACCCGGCTGGACGCCGACCGCGCCCGCGCCGCTGCGCAGGCGTCCGACACGCTGCGCGCGGCAGGCATCGTGCGCTCGCCGCTGGAAGGCCTGCCGATATCGGTCAAGGATTTGTTCGACGTGGCCGGGCAGGTCACGACCGCAGGCTCTGCTGTCTTGAAAGGCGCGGCGCCAGCCGCGCGCAACGCACCGGTGATCGACCGGCTGATCGCCGCAGGCGCCGTGATCGTGGGGCGCACCAACATGACCGAGTTCGCGTTCTCCGGCCTGGGCCTGAACCCGCACTACGGCACGCCGAAGAACCCGTGGGACCGCACCACCGGCCGCATTCCGGGCGGCTCTTCATCCGGCGCAGCCGTGTCGGTGAGCGACGGCATGGCGGTGCTGGGCATCGGCAGCGACACGGGCGGCTCGGTGCGCATCCCGTCCGCCTTGTGCGGGCTGACCGGCTTCAAGCCCACGCAGCGGCGCGTGCCCAACGATGGCGTGCTGCCGCTGTCCACCTCGCTCGATTCGCTGGGCCCGCTGGCGGCCAGCGTGCGCTGCTGCGCGCTGGTGGATGCCGTGCTGGCAGGCTCGCCCGCGCCCAGCGGGGCGGAGCGCCCGCTGCGCCACGCGCGCCTGGCCGTGCCGCAGACGGTGGTGCTGGATGGCATGGACGCCACGGTGGCCGCCACGTTCGAGCGCGCCCTGCAGCGCCTGGCCGACGCGGGCGCCCACGTCATCCGGGTGGACATCCCCGAATTCGCCGAGCTGCCTGCCCTGCACGCGCGCGGCACGCTGGCTGCCGCTGAGGCGTGGGCCTGGCACCGCGCGCTGCTGAGCGAGCGCGGCGACGGCTACGACCCGCGCGTGGCCAGCCGCATCCGGGGCGCGCAAGCCATGGGCGCGGCCGACTACATCGACCTGCTGCACGCGCGCCGCCGCTGGATCGCGCGGATGGAAGCGCGCATCGCCGCGTTCGATGCGCTCGTCATGCCCACCGTGCCCGTCGTCGCCCCGCCCATCGCTGAGCTGCAAGCCAGCGACGACGCCTACACCGCAGCTAACGGCCTCATCTTGCGCAACCCCACGCTGATCAACTTTCTGGACGGCTGCGCCCTGTCGCTGCCCTGCCACGCGCGCGGGCAAGCCCCCGTGGGCCTGATGTTGGCCGGACCCGCCATGGCCGATGCGCGCATCCTGGCGCTGGGCGAAGCGGTGGAAGCCGCGCTGGCCGACTAGGCTGTTACAGCAGCGCGTAAGTGGTGCTGGCGCGGCACACGCTTTTGCCGTCGGCGGCGCTGCTCAGGTCAATCTCACCGAACGCCATGGTCTTGCCTGCGCGCAGCACGCGCGCGTGGATCAGCGCGTCCTGCCCGGAAAGCGGCTTGAGAAAGCTGGTGCTCAGCTGCACCGTGGTGCAGGGGCGAAATTCGCCGAAATGCGCGATCAGCGCCAGCACCATCGCCGTGTCGGCAGCGGCCATCATGGCCTGGCCACACAGCATGCCGCCGGTGCGCGCCAACTGGTCGCTGTGTGGCAGGCGCAGCAGCACCGCACCTTCGGGCTGCGCCGGCTCCACCTGCAGATGCAGCGCCTGCACCCAGGGCGCGAAGTAGTCGGACAGGGCGGCTTGCAAGGTGGCGGTGTCGGTCATCGCGGCATGGTAGCGGCTGTTCAGGCTTTTCGGGGTGCCGCCGAAGGCCCTGCCCCTGCGGCGACAAGGCGCTGGCCGCCACGCGGCGTGCGCGCTGCGCCAGCTTGACCCATTCGCACGCTGACCCGGCGTGCCAGCCGCGCACCGGCGATCCGATTGTTTACAAGCACTTCCGACCGCTAGCGCAGTCCCTACAAGCGCTAGCAGCTATCAATTTTGAAGTAGATTGGTCAATGGACGAACACGCCAGGACGCAGCCTCTGCGGCCCAGCAACCGGCCAGCTCAGCGCCCGAGCAGTGTCGCCAGGTCCGCCATGTGCGCGAACACGCGCTGCGCCCCGGTCGCCAAGAGCGGCGTAGCGTCAACGCCCGGCGGCGCGTAGGCCCACACCGTCGCCCCGGCCGCCACGCCAGCCTGGATGCCCGTGGGCGTGTCTTCCACCACCAGGCAGCGCGCGGGCGGCACGCCCAGGTGTGCCGCCGCGGCCAGGTACACGTCGGGCGCGGGCTTGGTGCGGGGCAACTCGTGGCCGCTGAACACCGCGCCCCCAAACCACCGCGCCAGGCCGACCTGCGCCAGCTGCATTTCCACCTTGAAGCGGTCGGCGCCCGATGCGCAGGCAATGCGACCGCCCGTGGCCGCGTGCGCCGCCTGCACCGCCACGTCGGCGCCGGCGATCGCCTTCAGATCGGCCTGCAGAGCGGCGTTGCGCCGGTCGTAAAACTCGGCCATCCACGCATCGGTCAGCGGCCGGCCGGTGCGCGCTTCGATCAGCGCGGCCTTGCTGCGCACGGTGACGCCGACGAATTCGGCCATGCATGCAGCCAGCGGCATGTCCCAACCCGCATCCGCCAGCATGTCGCGCAGCACGGCCATGGTGATGGGCTCGCTGTCCACCAGCACGCCATCGCAATCAAAAAGAACGGCTTCAAAAGTCATCGTCATACGGCAGAGTTTCCCAGTAACCAAGCGGATCGGAGCGAGGTAAGTTCGATGCAAGCGGCGACCACGTTGTGACCCGATGTGCCCAGCGCCCTGCGCACAAAGCCGAGCGAGCGGCGGCGGAGCAGGCCAGCAAGCAACCGCCGTGGCCAAGCTTGCACCGGCCACTGGCCGTGCCCCCTGAGGGGGTGACGAAACATCGCGCAGCGACTGAAGTCTGGGGGTGGACTTATCTCCTCCAGAACTGTGGCGTGAACAGCACCAGCACCGACAGCAGCTCCAGCCGCCCCAGCAGCATGGCCAGCGTGCACACCCAGATCTGCACGTTCGTCAGCCCGCCAAAGTTGCCCGACGGCCCCACCTTGCCCATGCCGGGCCCGATGTTGTTCAGGCTGCCGACGACGGCGGTGAACGAGGTCACCACGTCCAGCCCCGTGGCCAGCATCGCCATGGTCAGCCCCACCATCACGCCGCCGTAGATCAGCATGAAGGCCATCACGGCCCAGATGACGTCGGGCGGCACCGTCACGCGGCCCAGCGTGACCGGCCGCACCACGCGCGGGTGCAGGATGCGCACCAGCTCGCGCTGCGCCAGCTTGACCAGCACCAGCATGCGCACCATCTTGATGCCACCGCCGGTCGAGCCCGCGCACGACACGAAGCAGCCCAGAAACAGCAGCAGCACCGGCACGAAGGTGGGCCACAGCAGGTAGTCGGTGGTGGCGTAGCCGGTGGTCGTGGCCACCGACACCACCTGAAACGCCGCCTGGCGCAGCGCGGTGGCGAAGTCGGGGTACACACCGTTGACCAGCAGCATGGCCGTGATGACCACCGTGCTGAGCACCAGCACCCAGGCGTAGGCGCGCACCTCGGCGTCGCGCGTGAGCGGCTGCAGCGAATGCAGGCGCCACATCAGGAAGTAGCGCGCAAAGCTCACGCCCGCCAGCGTCATGAACAGCACGGCCGTCCACTCCAGCGCAGGCGAATTCCAGTAGCCAAAGCTCTGGTCGTGCGACGACAGGCCGCCCAGGCCGACGGTGGTGCACATGTGCATGAAGGCGTCGGGCCAGCTCATGCCAAACCAGCGGTAGGCCAGAAAGCACGCCAGCGACAGCACGAAGTACACACCCCACAGCCCGCGCGCAGTTTCGGCCACGCGCGGCGTCAGGCGCTGCTCTTTCATGGGGCCGGGCATCTCGGCCTTGTACAGCTGCGTGCCGCCCAGGCCCAGCAGAGGCAGCACCGCCACGGCCAGCAGCATGATGCCCAGCCCGCCGATCAGCTGCAGGAAGCAGCGCCAGATGTTGACCGACGGGGCCAGCAGGTCCAGCCCCGCCAGGGTGGTGGCGCCGGTGGCGGTCAGCCCGCTCATGGCTTCAAAGTACGCGTCGGTAAAGCTGATGCCGTGCACCACGAACAGCAAGGGCAGCGCGGCATAGAAAGGCAGCACCACCCACACCAGCGTGACCAGCAAGAAGCCGTCGCGCACCGACAGCTCGCGCGAGGTGTGGCGCGTGCGCAGCCACAGCCACGTGCCGCTCAGCAGCGTGAACAGAAAGCACCACGACCACACGCGCGTGTTCTGGCCGCCCTCACCCAGCCAGTCCCACGCCATGGGCACCAGGAAGGCGAACGAGAACCCCATGATCACCCACGAGAGCACGAGAAAGGTGGCGGCAAAGCGCTTCATACGGCAGGCAGCAAACGGGACAGGCGGCGATCGGCGGCGGTGACGATCAGAAGAAGGTGGCGCGCACCTGGAACAGCTTCTCCACCTCGCGCACCATGCGCTTGTGCGGCAGGAAGATGATGACGTGGTCGTCCGTCTCGATCACCGCGTCGTGCGTCGGGTTGACCACGCGCGCGTCGTTGCCCGTGCCGCGCACGATGCCCGCAATGCGCGCGCCCGCGGGCAAGGTGATCTGCTCCACGCGCCGCCCCACCAGGCGCGACGTGCGCGCATCGCCATGGGCTACGCCCTCCAGCGCTTCGGCCGTGCCACGGCGCAGGCTGTGCACCGCCGCCACCGCGCCGCGGCGCACGTGCATCAGCAGCTCGCCAATGACGGCGTTCGATGGCGATATGGCAATGTCGATGGTGCTGCCCTGCATCATGTCGGCGTAGGCGCGGCGGTTGATCAGCGCCATCACGCGCCGCGCGCCCAGGCGCTTGGCCAGCATGGCGGCCATGATGTTGTCTTCGTCGTCGCTGGTGATGGCGATGAACAAGTCCATGTCGGCCACGTTCTCGTCCATCAGCAGCTCTTCGTCCACGCCGTCGCCCTGCAGCACCAGCATCTCCGGCGGCAGCTCGCACGCCAGGTATTCGCAGCGTGCGCGGTCGCGCTCGATCAGCTTGACCTCGCACTTGCCGATCAGGCTGCGCGCCAGCCGCAAGCCCACGCGGCCGCCGCCGGCGATCATCACGCGGCGCACGGGCCGGTCGGGGTTGCCGATGGCGTGCAGCGTGGCGCGCACGCCCTCGCGCGGCACCAGCACGAAGATCTCGTCGCCCGCGAACACGCGGGTGTCGCGGTCAAACGCCTGGTCGCGGTCGCCCCGGTACAGGGCCACGATGCGCACCGGCAGGTCGGGGTTCATCGCGCGAAACTCGGCGATGCTGTGGTTGGCCAGCAGGCTGTCGGGCGCCACGCGCACAGCCACCAGGTGCGCCTTGCCCTGCGAGAACTGCAGCACCTGCAGCGCCTCGGGGTATTCGATCAGCAGGTGGATGTAGCGGGTGACGGAGGCCTCGGGGCAGATCACATGGTCGACCGCAAAGCCGTCCTTGGCCAGCAGCTTGTCGCCCGCCACGAATTCGGGCGAGCGCAGCCGCGCGATGGTGTTGGGTATGCCAAACACGTCGTGCGCGATCTTGCAGGCCACCAGGTTGGTTTCGTCGGCCGACGTGCAGGCGATGAACAGGTCGCAGTCCTCGGCCCCCGCGCCGCGCAGCACCGACGGCTGAATGCCGTTGCCGGTCACGCCGCGCAGTTCCACCCGGTCTTCCAGGGCGTGCAGGCGCTCCGGGTCCGGGTCGACCACGGTGATGTCGTTGGCTTCGGAAGCCAGCGTCTCGGCCACGCTTTCACCCACGCGGCCAGCGCCCAAAATGATGATTCTCATGTTGTCAGCCGCGCGGGTGCGGGCACTCTTTTGCTTCTGTTTTCATAGCTGATGGCGCTGGTGTGTAGGGCGCCGAAGACCAAAAACACTTCAAATCTGGTCACCGTCCAGATACCACCAGCGCGACACGCCCTGCGCGTCGGCCGCGCGCACGAAGCGGCTGCGTTCGTGCAGGCGCACGGCGCGCCCGGCCACCCGCCAGCGGGCGACGAATTCCACTTCGGCACGGTCATCGCCAGTGGCCTGCTGCGCCCGCACCTCCAGCCCCAGCCAACGCGCGCCGGGGTCGAAATCCAGCGCAGCCGGCCGGTGCTCGGCGGCCCAGGTGGCCAGCAGGTAGTCTGCCCTTTCTTGCGTGAAAGCGCTGTAGCGCGACCGCATCAGGCTTTCGGCATCGGGCGCGGGGGTGCTGCCCCAGTGGTCGACGTAGCGGCCGCAGCAGGCGCCCCAGCTCAAGGGCTGGCGGCGGGCATTCTGGCGGCCGCAGGGGCATGGTGCGCTGTCACGGGAGGGCATGGCTTGGGGCAATATCGCGGGGTTTGAAAGCTATTGTCGGAGATTGCCCATGTTTCATCTGAGCGTGCCCTGGTGGGAGTTTGTCGCGCGCGGCCTGGTCGTATACGCCTTGCTGCTGCTGTTCCTGCGCCTGACCGGGCGGCGGCAGATCGGGCAGTACGACCCGTTCGATCTGATCTTGCTGATGCTGCTGTCCAACGCGGTGCAAAACAGCATGAACGCAGGCGACAACTCGCTGGTGGGCGGGCTGATTTCGGCGCTGACGCTGATTGGCTGCCACACGCTGATGGCGCACCTGATGTGGCGGCACCCGCGCCTGGCGCACTGGGTGGACGGCCGCCCGGAAACGCTGATCAGCGACGGCCAGCTGGATGCCAACGTCATGCGCGACCAGCGCCTGACCGCCGACGACGTGCACGCGGCGCTGCGCGCGGCGGGCTGCCTGCAGACGCACGAGGTGCAAAAAGCCACCATCGAAACCAACGGGCAGATCACCGTGGTGCTGCGCAACCGCGATTCCCTGCGCACGGCCGACACCGGCGTTTGACGCGGCAGGCCGCACCAGCCGGCCTGGCGTGCGCCGCCCTTAACATCCGCGCCCATGAACTACACCGCCCAAGACATTCTGAACACGCTGGACCAGGCCGGGCTGGACGACATCCCGATGTTCGACGCGGGCGCTGCCTTCGTCGCGCCCCGGCTGGACGTGTTTCGCGACGACACGCGTTGGGCCATCGTCTTCAACATGGTGGGCTGGGACCAGGACGTGCACACGCAAATCCACCCGCTGGGCCCGCGCATGCGCATGCGCACCTGGATGGGCTACATGAACGCCCGGCACAGCGAGTGGCAGGCCGACGCGCAGCGCGAGCTGGGCGCCCACGCCGACGACCCACTCGCGCTGGCGCAGGCCTTGATGGAAGGCGCGGCGCTAGGCCAGGGCTTCGTGGCCGAGCGGATGAACCAGGTGCAGGACATGGTCCAGCACTATCACCAGTCCGTGAAAAGCGAAGGGCCTTCGGAAGAAGACAAGTTTCTGCACCCGGCCGAGATCGAGATGGATTACGCCGGCGACGACGAGCTGGAGCACGGCCTGCCCCGGGCCGCCCAGGTGCGCGGCCAGCCGGTGAGCGCAGCCGAATTGGCCGAACTGCAGCAACTGGCGCGCAGCAACGCCAGCGAAGGCATCGTGCCCGCCTACGCTTTGGCGTTCATCGAGCAGCACCGCGAAAAACTGTGGGCGCTGCCGCAAGAAGTGGCTGTCTTTTTTGAAGGCGGCCTGCCCCCGCACTTCATGACGCTGTACGAATGGGAGCACCCCGACCTCGCCAACGAACAGAAGCCCGGCGAACTGGCCAGCTGGCAAAGCCTGGCCCGCGCGATGGCGCACAACGACCGCAGTGCCTACCAGCCCGGGCCAGCCAACACGGACTGGCGGCGCTGGGAAAACATTTGACGGTGGTGCCAAGCGCCTGAGCGGGCGCAGCGCGCGTCACGGTTCAGCAGCACTTGCACTATATTTTCAATAGCTGCCGGCGCACGACTCAACTGCGCCAGGGCGGGTTTTCATCCCTAACCCGCGTTACACCAGACCCAGATCGCGCGGCGCCACGCCGTCGAACACCTTGGCCAGCTGCGCCGGGCGCAGGCCGAACTGGCGGGCGAACAGGCCGCCCAGCACCGCGCGGTATTCGTTGAGCACGCGCAGGTCGCGGTTCTGGAACAAGTGCGCCTGGTCCACCACCACCTGCTCGCCCAACACCTTGCCGCCGCGCACGCCGCCGCCCAACACCCAGTACACCGTGCCGTGGCCGTGGTCGGTGCCGCGGTTGCCGTTCTGGCGGAAGGTGCGGCCAAATTCGCTGATGACCACCACCGTGGTGTCGCGCCACGCGGGGCCCATGGCGGCGGGCAACTGCGCCAGGCCGTCGCCCAGGTTGCCCAGGCGCGTGGCCAGGTCGCCCTTCACGCCGCCCTGGTTGACGTGGGTGTCCCAGCCGCCCACGTCGACAAAACCCAGGTTGTAGCCCTGCGCCATCAGGCGGCCGATGCGCTGCGCCTCGGCGCTGAAGCCGCGCGCGCTGACGGCGCCGCGACCGGCGGCGTCCATCTCGGCGCTCAGCTGGCGGGCGACGTTGGCGCGCACGGCAAAGCCTTCCTGCACGGGCGCGGCCAGCGGGGTGTCTTCGTACATGTCGGCGATCAGGCGGCTTTGCCGCGCGTCCAGCGCGGATTTGCCCACAGAGCGCAGCGCCATGTTGGGCACCTGCGCGCGGCCCTGCATGGACAGCGGCAGCTGGTCGGTGAAGGCCATGGGCGCGGCGCCGTTGACCACTTCGGCCAGGCGGTTCAGGAAGCCCGACCGGTAGTCGCGCCGCCGGTCCAGCGGCTGACCCAGCTCGATGCCGTCCTGCGTTTCAAAGTGGCTGCGCGAGGTGTCGTCCGTGCCCGCAAAGGGCACGAAAGCCAGCTCGCCTTTCTGGTACAGCGGCCACAGGTTGCCTGCCAGCGCAGGGTGCAGGCCCCAGTTGGCGTCCAGCGCGATGGCCGTGGGGTTGGCCGGATCGGCGGCGGCGCCAGCAGCAGGCGGCCGTGCGATGGCGATGTCTGGGCGGCTTTCGTAATAGAAGTTGCTGGCCGTGGGCACCAGCAGGTTGCAGCAGTCGTACGCGCCGCGCAAAAAGACGATGAGCAGCTTGGACGAGGCCGCAGGGGCGGCCAGCAGCGCACCCGCGCCACCGGCGATAGGCAACATGCCCAGGGTTTGCAAAAGACGACGGCGTTGCATGACAGATTCCTTGGCTAAGAAGGGGGCGCGCTTTCAGCGGCGCATGAATTCGGGCGACGAGAGCAGCAGGGCATTCCACTCGGCCGGCGACTTGGCCTGGCCCAACGCCTGGCGGGTGCGCGCACCCAGCGCGTCGGCGCCCGGGGGTTGGCCGTACAGCGCATGCGCACCGTCGGGTGCGGGCAAGGGTGCAGCGGGCGGCGTGGGCGCAGCGGCGGGGCTGCCGGGCACCGGTGGTTCGACGGCCTGGCGCAGATCGGGCCGCGCCGCGCCAATGGCCCGGGCCAGCTCGAAGCGCGTTTCCATCTGGCCCGAGCTGGACCAGGCGCTGTCGTTCAGCGGGTAGCCGTCGGGCGTCTGGCGGCCGTACAGCGGCTCGCCCAGGCGATTCAGCCAGCCCAGCGCGGGCGCGGTGTTGAGGATCGGCGTGTCGCCATAACTCAGGCGCAGTGCCGACACCACGTAGCGCATCGGGTCCTTGAACTTGCCACCGGCGCCGCGCTGGAACTCATTGGAAGTGAACAGCGTACGCAACGTGGCGGCGATGTCGCCATCGCTGCGCTGGAAGGTTTGCGCCATGCGGTCGACCAGCGCACGCGGCGCGTCGTCTGACAGCCAGTAGTGGGCCAGCTTGCCGCTGATGAAGCGCGCGGTGGCGGGCGCGCGGGCCAGGCGGTCCAGCGCCTGATCCACCTCGGCCAGGCCCTGGCCGGGCACGGGCTGGCCCAGGAATACCTTGGGCCCGAAGTCGTGGCGGCGCGGGTTGAATTCAAACAAACCCTGGCGCACGTACAGGGCCTGCTGCGCCGCTGGCAGGCGCGGCTGATCGCCGCCCAATTTGGTCTGCACGCCCACGCCGGTCAGCACCCGGGCGAGCTCCTGCACGTCGCGCTGCGTGTAGCCCGCGTCCACGCCCAGGGTGTGCAGCTCCATCAGCTCGCGCGCGTAGTTTTCGTTGAGGCGGCCCGAAGCGTTCTGGGCGTTGTCCAGAAACTGCAGCATGGCCGGGTGGCGCACCACGGCCCCCAGCAGATCGCGGAAACGCCCCAGCGCATGCGGGCGGATGGCGCTGTCTTCGTAGTCGCCCAGCATGGCGCGGATTTCGCCCTTGCCCTGGAACACGCTGAAGTGGTTCAGCCAGAACCAGGTCATCTGCTCTTGCACCTGGCGGGGCGAATACACGGCGCGCAGCAGGTGGCGCTGGGCGGCCTCGCGCGCCAGGCGGTTCATCTCCTGCTGCCAGGCGTTGCGCGCGGCCTGCTTGGCCGCATCGTCAGGCAGCGCGTTGGCGGCCTGGCGCTGCTGCACCATGTCGGCCACCAGTTCGGCCACGGGGCGCTGCGAGATCGTCATCGCATTGATCTGCGCCTGCACCGGGCCGGGCAGCGTGGGCGGCGCTGACGATGGGCGAAGCTGCGCGTCGAGCCAAGCCTGCGCAGAGCTGCGCGACAAGGCCGCCACGGCGGGTACGCTGGCGCCCCAGGTCAAGCGGGTGGCACTTTGCAGCGCGGTGGCCGGGTCGCTGGACGTGCCCACGGCCGCGCAGCCACCGACCAGCGCCAAACCAAGCAAGCCACCCAGCCATCGCCCGCGCTGGCCCTGGTTGCGCAACAAACCGGCAACGCCGGGCCAACGGGCACTGCGCAAGGGCAGCGTGGAAAGTGAGGGCTTCATACGGGGCGTGCTTCAGTCAGCGGCTTGTTCCAAGCCTATGCTGACAACGCCTGTGCGCCTACCGCGGATGGCCGGTGTTTACACTTTCGCGCCAACTTCAGCGGCGCTTCATGTTAGGGCCCGCTACCGGCAACGCCCGGTTTACAAGGCGCGCTGGATGATGATCTTCTGCACGTCGCTGGTGCCTTCGTAGATCTGACACACGCGCACATCGCGGTAAATGCGCTCGAGCGGAAAGTCGTTCACGTAGCCGTAGCCGCCCAGCGTTTGAATAGCGGCGCTGCACACCGCTTCGGCCGTCTCGCTGGCAAACAGCTTGGCCATGGCCGCTTCCTTCAGGCATGGTAGACCCGCGTCGCGCAGGCTGGCGGCGTGCCAGATCAGCTGGCGCGCCGCCTCCAGCCGGGTGGCGCAGTCGGCCAGGCGAAAACCCACGGCTTGGTGGTTGAAGATGGCGGTACCAAAGCTCTCGCGCTCTTTGGCGTAGCCAATGGCCACCTCCAGCGCGCTGCGCGCCATGCCCACGCTTTGCGCGGCGATGCCGATGCGCCCGCCTTCCAGCGCGCTGAGGGCGATCTTGTAGCCCTCGCCTTCCTGACCGATCAGGTTCTCGGCCGGCACGCGGCAGCTTTCCAGGTTGATCTGCGCGGTGTCGCTGCTGTGCTGGCCCAGCTTGTCTTCCAGCCGCGCCACCACCCAGCCGGGGTTGCCCAGGTTGTGCGTGGGCACGATGAAGGCGCTCATGCCCTTTTTGCCGGCCGCCTTGTCGGTCACGGCGATCACCACCGCCACGTGGCCGTTCTGCCCGCTGGTGATGAACTGCTTGACGCCGTTGATCACGTACTCATCGCCCTCGCGCACCGCCGTGGTGCGCAGGCTGGAGGCGTCGCTGCCCACGTGCGGCTCGGTCAGGCAGAAGGCGCCCAGCATCTCACCGCGCGCGGCCGGCACCAGCCATTGCTGCTTTTGCGCTTCGGTGCCGTAGCGCATCAGGATGGCGTTGTAGGGGCAATTGGTGACGCTGATGGCGGTGCTGGTGCCGCCGTCGCCGGCAGCGATTTCCTCCAGCACCAGCGCCAGCGTGAGGTAGTCCAGCCCGGCGCCGCCGTAGGCCTCGGGCACGCAGATGCCGTAGGCGCCCAGCTCGGCCAGGCCCTGGTGCGCTGCCTTGGGAAAGTGGTGATCGCGGTCCCACTGGGGCGCGTGCGGCCACAGCTGTTCCTGCGCGAACACGCGAACCGCATCGCGGATGGCCTGATGGTCGGGGCTGAGAAGCATGGTGAAGGGTGGCAGTTGGCTAGGGGTGGATGAAATCCGTGCGCGGGCTCAGCGGCCCTGCGACAGATCCATGACGAGGCGCGACACCAGGTACAGGCGGCGCGGGATGGCGTCGATCGCCACGTACTCCTCGCGATCGCTGTGGTAGCCGAAGCCCGGCAGGCCCAGGCCTTCGAGCACCGGCTTGCCCGACAGCGCCGCGTACGCCGCGTCGGTACCGGCGGTGGTGCGCGGCAGGATGGTCAATACCGCGCCCGCTTCCTTGTAGATGGCAATGGCCTTGTCCACCAGCGCGCGGCCCTCGGCGGTGGCGGTGAAAGCGGGGCGCCCGCGCGTCACCTCGATGGTGATCACCGATTTGGCCAGCTTCTTTTCGCCCTGGATGCGGCTTTCCAGCGTGCGCAGCAGGCGCTCCAGCGCGGCGTTGTCGGCGTAGCGAATGTCGGCCTGCAGCTCGGCCCGATCGGGCACCACGTTGTGCACGCTGCCCGCCTTGCCCAGCGTCCAGTTGAAGCGCAGGTTGTGCTCGGGGTCGTCCAGATCCTGCGTGCGCCGCACGATGTCGGCCGCTTCGACCAGCGCGTTCACGCCCTGCTCGGGGTTGGCGCCCGCGTGGGCCGCCAGGCCTTGCACGGCCACCTTGTAGTACACGATGCCAGACGTGCCCCAGGTCAGCAGCTCGTCGCCCGCCGTGGTGGGCTCGAACGACAGCACCACGTCCGCCTGGCCGGCCAGCCGCTGGATCAGTGCCCGCGACCCGTACGAGCCGCCCTCTTCATCGGTGTTGAACATCACCACCACTTCGCCCCAGCCGTCGAAGCCGCGCGCCTTCAACAGCTTCAGCGTGTGCAGGATCACGGCCACACCGCTCTTGTCGTCGGCGATGCCAGGGCCGTAGGCGCGCCCGCCGTCGATCCGAAACGGCGCCCGCGCCAGCGTGCCCCGGGGGTACACCGTGTCCATGTGCGCGATCAGCAGCAGCTTGCGCTGGCCCCGCCCCGCGATGCGCCCGACGATGTTGTCGCCCACCTTGCCCGCCTCGGCCGGGTGGCGCGTGACGGTGGCGCCCAGCGCCTGCAGCTCGCGCTGCAGCAGCGCGCCCATGGCGGCCAGGCCTTCGGCATCGCCGGTGCCGGTTTCGATGTTGACCAGCGCCTGCAGCGTTTGCAGCGTGGCGGCCTGCTCTGCCTTCGCGGCGTTCATCAGGGCCTGATCGAGTGGCGCCACGGCGGCGGGTGCGCCACCCGCCATGCCCGCCATGCCCGCCCCACCGGGCGCGCCGGCGGTGTGCGCGCACCCCGTCATCAGCAAGGCCAGCGTAACGGCTGCGAAGCCCATGCGGCGGGCGAATCCGGCGTGCATCATTTGTCTCGTGTTTTGTTCTGTCACTTATGCCACCACTTTAGCCCAGGGTGTCGCGCGTGCCGGGGCTGGGCGAATGGGCTGATGCGCCAGCGCGCCCGTCGCCAATCACCATGTTGACGCGCGCTGTCCGTCGTACGAGAAAAACGCGCCCTGGTCCTGCGGCGTGACGGCCGCCATCACGCGGCGCATGCCAGCGGCGCTTTGTACCGCGGTGACGGGCGCGCTGCTGCCGCCCATGTCGGTCTGCACCCAGCCAGGGTGCAGACACACCAGCGTGGCGCCGGGGTAGCTGGCCTGGGCAGACTTCACCGCCATGTTCAACGCGGCCTTGCTCACGCGGTAAAGCCACGCGCCCGAGCTGCCCACCTCGCCAATCAAACCCATCGCGCTGGAGATGAAGGCCATGCGCCCGCCCGCCGATTCCACCAGCGGCACCACCTGCGGAATGACCTGCATGGCCCCCAGCACGTTGGTGTGCATCACGCTGTCGAACTGCTCGCGCGTGGGCGGCTGGGTAGCGTTGGCGCGGCTGCAGATCACGCCGGCCACGTACCAGGCGGTGTCGATCTTCTCGCCATCCAGCTGCCAGGCCAGCCCGCTCACGCTGGCCACGTCGGCCACGTCCAGCCGCAGGGCCTGGGCGCCCAGCTCGCGCAACTGCGCCAGCGCCGTCTCACTGCGCGCGGTGGCGATGACGCGTTCGCCCGCGTCGATGGCCTGGCGCGCCAGTTCCAGGCCGATACCGCGCGAGGCGGCAATGATCAAGGTAGTGCTCATGGTGGGTTTGGGGAGTGTTGGGCGAGGCCGCGCCGGGTGAGGCGGCGCGTTGACGGATTCCGTAGCCGGGTCTTCAGGCGATTTGCTATTGAATAGTGAGCTGCTGGCGCTCTATGCACCTGCGCCAGCGGCTGTTTTATTTCATGGGATCGGGTCTCAGAGCGCAAACGGCACACAGCGCGCCAGCCCGGTCACAAACCTTCGGCCGCCAGCTGCGTGCGGTAGCGCGCTGCGGCCTCTTCGTCGGTTTCGGTGACGATGGCGCTGCCCAGCTGGCTTTTCAGCATCGCGTTCATGCTTGCTGGGGAAGGTGCCCGGCGCCACGCGCGCGGTTGGGTTCCACACCTGCGCACGCATCAGCGCCTTGGGGCAGTGCAGGTAGGCCTCTTGCACCTGCACCTCAATCACCAGGGCGGGCAGGCGCGTGGCGCCGGGCGCGGCAAAGCGCTGGGTGAACGCCGCTTCATCGCGCAGGCGCGCCGTGCCATTCACGCGAAACACCTCGTCCACGCCGGGCACCAGAAACAGCACGCCGATGCGCGGGTCGGCCACCAGGTTTTCCAGCGTGTCCAGGCGGTTGTTGCCGGTGGCGTCGGGGATCAGCAGCGTGCGTTCATCCGCCACCTGCACAAAGCCCGGCGGGCCGCCGCGCGGCGATGCGTCCAGCAGGCCGCCGGCCGCGCCCGCGCTGGCCAGCACGCACAGCGGCGCGTGCGCGACGAAGCGGCGCATGGCCTCGTCCAGCCGGTCCAGCTGCTTGGCGCGCGAGCGGGCCGATGCCTGCGGGTACAGCTGGCGCAAGGCTTCAACGGATTCGATCATGGCAACCTCTTTTCAAGCCAAATCGGCCTGCGGCGCTGGTGTGGCCAGCGCCAGCAGCTATTCAAATCAGAGCAACTCAACCGCCATCGCCGTCGCCTCGCCGCCTCCGATGCACAGCGTGGCCAGGCCTTTCTTGAGGCCCCGGTTCTTCAGCGCGTACAGCAGCGTGACGAGAATGCGCGCGCCGCTGGCGCCGATGGGGTGGCCCAGCGCGCAGGCGCCGCCGTTCACGTTCACCTTGTCGTGCGGCACCTTCAGATCGTGCATCAGCGCCATGGGCACCACGGCAAAGGCTTCGTTGATTTCCCACAGGTCCACGTCGCCCACCTGCCAGCCCGCCTTGGCCAACGCCTTTTCGGTCGCGCCGATGGGCGCGGTGCTGAACCATTCCGGCTCTTGCGCGTGCGTGGCGTGGCTGACGATGCGCGCCAGCGGCTGCACGCCCAGCTTCTGCGCCGTGCTTTCGCGCATCAGCACCATGGCGGCGGCGCCGTCGTTGATGCTGGAGCTGCTGGCCGCCGTGACCGTGCCGTCTTTCTTGAACGCGGGCTTGAGCGTGGGAATCTTGTCCACATTGATCTTGCCCGGGCCTTCGTCTGTGCTGACCACGCGCTCGCCCTTGCGGTCTTTCACCGTGACGGGGGCGATCTCATCCTTGAACGCTCCGTTATTCGTAGCTGCCTGCGCACGCTGCACGCTGGCTACCGCGAAGTTGTCTTGTTGCTCTCGGGTGAAGTGGTACTTGGCGGCGCAGTCTTCGCCAAAGGTGCCCATGCTGCGGCCGGGCTCGTAAGCGTCTTCCAGGCCGTCGAGCATCATGTGGTCAAAGATGCGGTCGTGCCCCAGGCGGTAGCCGCCGCGCGCCTTTTGCAGCAGGTAGGGCGCGCCGGTCATGCTTTCCATGCCGCCGGCCACCAGCACGTCGTGGCTGCCCGCCACCAGCATGTCGTGCGCGAACATCGCCGCGCGCATGCCCGAGCCGCACATCTTGCTGAGCGTGACCGCACCCGCCGACTTGGCCAGCCCGCCCTTGAACGCCGCCTGCCGCGCCGGCGCCTGGCCCTGGCCCGCCAGCAAGCAGTTGCCGAACAGCACCTCGGTCACCAACTCGGGCGCAATGCCGGCGCGCTCCACGGCCGCCTTGATGGCGACGCCACCCAGGTCGTGCGCGGCCAGGTTGGCAAAGTCGCCCTGGAACGCGCCCATGGGGGTGCGGGCGGCGGAAACGATGACGATGGGGTCTGACATTCGCATTCTCCTAGTGAATCAATCTGTGGCCATTGACGCGTTCATCGCAGGAACCAGTTGGCGCGCCTTTTGCGCCCAAGCGAAATAGCCGACGACATAGGCCAGGGCGGCCAGCAAGCCGGCGAAAAGCAGGCTGCCCCACACCGTTGGGCCTTCAGTCCTCGTCCAACCGTAACCGTAAAAGCCGACGAAAGCGACGGCCCACGCCCACAAGCCCCACTCGCAAGCACCTTGTTGCCGAACAGCAGACCTGAAGGACTCCCACCGTGCCAGGGGAAGCTCCCCCAGTTCGTCCACGTCCGAAGCCAGCGACGCCTGAAGAGGCTCGTACTTCCCCACGAGGGCGCGGATAGATTTACCCAGATTGCTCCGAGCCGAGAACGACCCGTCCTTGTTGACCGCGAGACTAGCGTCAGCACCTCTTTGCATCGCCGCGCGAAGCAGGTTGGTGATTCGATGAAGCTCGGCCTTCTTATATTTGAGCTCGATGGACTCGTCCTCGCTCAACGCAAAGCAGTTTTCCCCGCCCTCGAGTCTTGCGCAGGTGTTCCCGACCTTGCGACCGAAATAGATCCGACCGATGGCCAGCGCGATGGGGACAAGCAGCAACGTCACCACAGCGATGACCAGCCAAATGCTTCCCTCGTCCCCATTCTTCTTCCTGCGAGCCATTCTTAGCGGCGTCCTATCTTGGCTTTCATTCTGACGGCTCCACCGCCGTCGCCGGCGCACTCGTATCCGGCTGATCAGCCGGCGTCTCTCCGTCGGCCGCAGCCGGGTCGGCCAGTTCGCCGAGGCCTGCCACACCGCCGTTCACGTCAAAACGCCGGTGCGTGCCGTAGGGATAGAAATCGATCACCTCGCCTTGCCGTATGCGCTGCTGCGTCTGCTGCCAGAAGGCCGGGTCCAGCAAGTCGGCGTGGTGGCGCATGAAGGCCTGGCGCACGCGGGGGTTGCCCAGCAGGAAGGGGCCGAAGGTTTCGGGGAATACGTCGTTTCGGGCGACGCTGTACCAGATTTCGCCGCTCATCTCGTCTTCTTCGTTGCGCGGCGCGGGCACGGCGCGGAAGTTGCAGTCGGTGATGTATTCGATCTCGTCGTAGTCGTAGAACACCACCTTGCCATGGCGGGTGACGCCGAAGTTCTTCCACAGCATGTCGCCCGGGAAGATGTTGGCGGCCACCAGGTCCTTGATGGCGTTGCCGTATTCGATGACGGCGTGCTCCAGCTGCGCATTGGCGGCGGCGTCGCCCTCGCCCGCGTCGAAGGCTTCCTGCAGGTACAGGTTGAGCGGGATCATGCGCCGCTCGATGTAGGCGTGGGCGATGATGACTTCGACCTGGCCGTCACCGTCGCGGTCTGAAATCTCCAGCTGGCTGGGCGCGTGCTGTTCGATCTCGGCAATCAGCTCGTCGGTAAAGCGCTCACGCGGGAAGGCCAGCATGGAAAACTCCATGGTGTCGGCCATGCGGCCCACGCGGTCGTGCCGCTTGACCAGCTGGTACTTGCCGCGAATCTGCTCGCGCGAGGTGTCTTTGGGCGCGGGGTAGTGGTCTTTGATGACCTTGAACACGTACGGAAAGCTGGGCATGTCGAACACCAGCATGACCATGCCCTTGATGCCGGGCGCAATGCGAAATGGGTCGCTGCTGTGGCGCAGGTGCCAGAGCAGGTCGCGGTAGAACAGGTTCTTGCCCTGCTTGGCCAGACCCAGGGCGTTGTAGATCTCGGCGCGCGGCTTGCGCGGCATCAGGCTGCGCAGGAACTGCACATAGGCAGACGGAATTTCCATGTCCACCATGAAATAGGCGCGCGAGAAGCTGAACAGGATCAGCAGGTCTTCCTCGCCAAACAGCGCGGCGTCCACATACAGCACGCCGGGCGCGCGGTGCAGGATGGGCAGCGCGAAGGGCACTTCCTTGAAGCCATTGATCAGCTTGCCGACCAGGTACGCGCCTTTGTTGCGGTAGAACAGGCTGGCCAGCACCTGGATCTGGAAGTTGGGGCGCTGCCGGTCGGCCGCCAGCTCGCGCCGCAGCGCGTCGGCCACGCGCTGGGCGTCGCGGCCCAGGTCTTCAAAGCGTCCGCGCAGACCGTACGACAACAGGATGTCGCGCAAGCTGGTTTCGAGCGCATCCAGGCGCGGGTAGAACGAGCGAAAGGTGGGGTTGGCCGCGGCGTCGTCGGTTTCCAGGTATTCCGTGCTGATGGCGGGGCGCACGAAGATGAAGTCGTTCTGGAAGTAGCTGCGGTGCAGGATCTTGGTGGTGACCGAGTTGAAGAACGTTTCGGCCAGCTCAGGCTGCTTGTGTTGCACCAGCAGGCCGATATAGAACAGCTTGGCCTGCTGCCAGACTTCCATCGGTTGCTGCGCGGCCTTAAATTCACGCTCAAGGCGGCGCTGGCATTCGCGCACGCGCAGGTCGTAGAACTCGATGCGTTCGCGCTGGGCGCGCTGCTGCGCGGCCCAGTCGCAGGTTTCAAAGCGGTGCTTGGCGCGGGCCGATTCGGTGCGAAACAGCCGGTAATGGCGGTTGAAGCCGTCGATCATGGCTTGCGCCATGTCGCTTGCCAGCGAAGGGGCGACGGCGTTCAAGGGCATGCCTATTGTTCGTCCTGCTGGGCGTCGGTGTCGTCCAGCTCAGCCACGAAACTGGCCGACCGTGGGTAGCGCTTGATGGCGGCGCGGTACACATCCACCACATGTTCGGGCCGCGACATGGTGACCTGCAGATCCTTCACCTTGCCGTCTTTCAGGCCATAGCACCAGCCATGCACCGACAGCGGCTGGCCGCGCGCCCAGGCGTCTTGCACAACGGTGGATTGCGCCACGTGGCCCACCTGCTCGATGGCGTTCATCTCGCACAGCGCGTCTTCCTGCTCGCCGCCGCACAGGTGCATCAGGCGGCCACGGTGGCGCATCTTCACGTCGTTGACGTGGCGCAGCCAGTTGTCGGCCAGGCCCACGCGCTTTTCATGCAGCACGGCCAGCACACCACCGCAACCATAGTGGCCGACCACCATGATGTGCTTGACCTTGAGCACATCCACGGCGAACTGGATGACGGACAGCGCATTCAGATCGGACGGCACCACCACGTTGGCCACGTTGCGGTGCACGAACACTTCACCCGGCGCTAGCCCGATGACCTGGTTGGCGGGCACGCGGCTGTCAGAGCAGCCGATCCACAGATAGTCGGGCGTCTGCTGGGCGGCCAGGGTCTTGAAGAAGCCGGGGTTTTCGTGCTCAACCTTTTCCGCCCAGGCGTGGTTGGCGTCGATGAGGTGCTGCAGCGATGAGGACATGAAGAAGGCGTCAGTGAATCTGGAAACGGGCAGTATGCAGCCACAGGGCGCACAGCCCCTGTGGCCGCGCGGTCAATCACCGGCGCTGACTCGCCGATGGAGTACACCGGCGGCGTATAGAGGCGCTGTAGGCATCGGCGTGGGTGCGCGTTGGTTGCGCGCACGAGTCGGTTGAGAGCGCGCCGCGTGGGCACGCGGCTTACATCGTTTCGGCGAACAACTCGCGCCCGATCAGCATGCGGCGGATCTCGCTGGTGCCCGCGCCGATCTCGTACAGCTTGGCGTCGCGCCACAGGCGGCCCAGCGGGTATTCGTTGATGTAGCCGTTGCCGCCAAACAGCTGAATGCCGTCACCCGCCATCTTGGTGGCCATCTCGGCCGTCCACAGGATGACGCTGGCGCAGTCCTTGCGCACCTGGCGCACGTGCTCGGCGCCCAGCGCATCCAGGTTCTTGCCGATGGTGTACAGAAACGCGCGGCCGGCCTGCAGCACGGTGTACATGTCGGCCACCTTGCCTTGCACCAGCTGGAATTCGCCAATGCTCTGGCCAAATTGCTTGCGGTCGTGGATGTACGGCACCACGTTGTCCATCACCGCCTGCATGATGCCGACGGGCCCGCCCGCCAGCACGGCGCGCTCGTAATCCAGGCCGCTCATCAGAACCCTGGCGCCCTGGTTCAGCCCGCCCAAGATGTGCGATTCAGGCACCTCGACGTTGTTGAACACCATCTCGCCCGTGTGGCTGCCGCGCATGCCCAGCTTGTCCAGCTTTTGCGCGGTGGAAAAGCCCTTCATGCCTTTTTCAACGATGAAGGCGGTCACGCCGCGCGCGCCCAGTTCGGGCTCGGTCTTAGCGTAGACGACCATCGTGTCGGCATCGGGGCCGTTGGTGATCCACATCTTGGTGCCGTTGAGCAGGTAGTAGCCGCCCTTGTCTTCGGCGCGCAGCTTCATGCTGATTACGTCGCTGCCCGCGCCAGGCTCGCTCATGGCCAGGGCGCCCACGTGCTCGCCGCTGATCAGCTTGGGCAGGTACTTGGCTTTTTGCGCGTCGCTGCCGTTGCGCTTGATCTGGTTGACGCACAGGTTGCTGTGAGCGCCGTAGCTGAGGCCGATCGACGCGCTGGCGCGGCTGATCTCTTCCATGGCGATCATGTGCGCCAGGTAGCCCATGTTGGCGCCGCCGTATTCCTCGGGCACGGTGATGCCCAGCACGCCCAGCTCGCCCATCTTGCGCCACAAGTCCATCGGGAACTGGTCGCTGCGGTCTACCTCGGCGGCGCGCGGAGCGATCTCAGCCTGCGCGAAATCGCGCACGGCATCGCGCAGGGCGTCGATGTCTTCGCCAAGGTTGAAGTTCAGGCCGGGCAGGTTGCTCATGTCGTTGTCTCCTGGAATTGAAAGTAGGCGGCGTTGGTCAGTAGGTTTTGGGCACGGGCACCAGGGTTTGCTGCATCAGCGCACAGGGCGATTCCTTGCCCGCGTCGTCAACGTGCGTGACGTCGGCGGTGGTGACGATCAGGCGCCGGCCCGGCTTGAGCACGCGGCCCACGGCGCGCAGCGTGCCGCTCTGGTAGGCACCCAGAAAGTTGATCTTGTACTCGGCCGTCACGACTTCCATGCCGGGCTCGGCCACGGTCAGGCCCGCGTAACCGCCGGCAATGTCGGCCAACGCGCCCATGGCGCCGCCATGAAAGCCGTTCTGCTGTTGGGTGACCTTGTCGGAATACGGCAGCCATATCTCGACCATGCCCGGCTCTACACGGCGCAGCTGGGCACCCAGGTGCTGCATCAGGCCCTGTCGGGCCAGGCTGTCTGCAACGCGTACGAATAGGTCCGGGTGGGCAGGAGTGCTCATGGAAGGTGGCATGCTGGCAGGCCCGGATTCTGATTGACGTTTACGTCAACGTCAATCACAAGGCCGCCCGCCGTGTGCGCCCGGGCTGCTGCCGCGCCAGCAGCTTGCGGGCCTCTTTTTCCTGCTCGGCGATCTCGGCCAGTGTGGCGTCCAGCTCGGCGCGCTGCGCCTCCAGCTGCGCGCGGTGCCCGACCAGCACCTGCAGGTACTTGCGCAGCTGCGGCCCCGTGTCGCGGGGGCTGTCGTACATCTCGATCAGCTCTTTCGCCTCATTCAGCGAAAGGCCCAGGCGCTTGGCGCGCAGCGTGAGCTTGAGGCGCGCGCGGTCGCGGTTGGAATACACCCGCACGCGCCCGCCCGGGCCGCTGCGCTCGGGTTGCAGCAGGCCCATGTCTTCGTAAAAACGCATGGCGCGCGGTGTCAGGTCGAATTCCTGCGCCAGATCGCTGATGCTGTAAGTGGTCGCCATGGCGGGGATTGAGGGTGTCTCCGATGTACTGTGCAACGCGCGCTGGCCATCCCTAGAATGGACTTTCAGGTTGACGTGCACGTCAACCGGCTCATCCTACCTCAGCGTTTTCCACATGTCTGTTTCCGACGAACTTGAGCGCGCCCTGCTCTACCCCCTGGCCGACCAACTGCCGGCGCCGGGCGGCTCGATCGAACTGGCGCCGGGCGTGCGCTGGGTGCGCATGGCGCTGCCGTTCGCGCTGGACCACATCAACCTGTGGCTGCTGCGCGACCAGGTGGATGGCCGCGATGGCTGGACAGTGGTGGACACCTGCATCGACCACCCCGAATCGCGCGCGCTGTGGGAACAGGTCTTTGCCACCCAGCTGGATGGCCTGCCCGTGCTGCGCGTGATCGTCACGCACATGCACCCCGACCACGTGGGGCTAGCGCACTGGATCTGCGCCCGCTGGAGCACGCCCGAGCACGAATGCCGCCTGTGGATGAGCGCCACCGACTACATGAACGCGCGCTACGCCAGCCAGGTGGTCAACAGTTTTGGCGGCGAGCGCCTGGCGGATTACTTTCAAAGCCACGGCATGGCGCAGGCGGACGATCTGGACCAGATCCGCAACCGCAAGAGCTACTACCGCAACCTGGTGCCCGACGTGCCGCCGTCGTACGCGCGGCTGCAAGACGGGCAGCAGGTGCGCATCGGCAGGCACGGCTGGCGTTGCATTTCCGGCTTTGGCCACGCGCCCGAACACATGGCGCTGTACTGCGAAGCGCTGGGCGTGCTGATCAGCGGCGACATGGTGCTGCCCCGCATCTCGACCAACGTGAGCGTGTACGAGATGGAGCCCGAAGCCGACGCGCTGTCGCTGTTTCTTGACTCGCTGGAGCGCTACCTGCCCCTGCCCGCCGACACGCTGGTGTTGCCTTCGCACGGCAAGCCGTTCAAGGGCCTGCACACGCGCATCCAGCAGTTGCAGGACCACCACCGCGACCGGCTGGCCGAAGTGATGGCCGCGGCGCAGGGCCGCGCCGTTTCCGCCTACGACATGCTGCCGGTGCTCTTCAAGCGCCCGCTGGATTTGCACCAGATCACGTTTGCGCTGGGTGAATCGGTCGCCCACCTGCACCGGCTTTGGTACGGCGGGCAACTGGTGCGGCGGCGCGACCCGCAAGGCGTGTGGCGCTTTTCGCCTTGCGCAGATTGATGTGGCGGTGAAAGCGCCAGCGCCGCCAATGCTGCACCTGATCGAACCGCACGCGCGCCCCTTGGCTTGCCCACCAGAGCCCCGCCATGCGTGAGCTGCGCCTGAAAGGCCAGGGCCTGACGGCGCTGCCCCGCGCGGTGTTCGACCACGCCGACACGCTGGAACTGCTGGACGTATCCGGCAACGCGCTGTCTGAGCTGCCGCCCGACTTGCACCGCTTCAAGCGGCTGCGCATCCTTTTTGCGTCCAACAACCGGTTCACCGAACTGCCACGCGTGCTGGGCGAATGCCCCGCGCTGGAGATGGTGGGGTTCAAGGCCAACGCCATCGCCCACGTACCGGCCGAGGCGCTGCCCCAGCCGCTGCGCTGGTTGATCCTGACCGACAACGCCATCGCCACCTTGCCCGACTCGCTGGGCCAGCGCCCCCGGCTGCAAAAGCTGATGCTGGCCGGCAACCGGCTGGCCACGCTGCCCGACAGCCTGCGGCAAGCCCCCGCGCTGGAGCTGCTGCGCATCGCCGCCAACCAATTTCAGCGCCTGCCCGACTGGCTGCCCGCCTTGCCGCGCCTAGCTTGGCTGGCCTGGGGCGGCAACCCGCTCACGGCGCAGCCCGAGGCGCGGGCCCTGGCCGCCGCCAGTGCGCGCGCCATTCCCGCCGAAGCGCTGGCGCTGGGCGAGCGGCTGGGCGAAGGCGCTTCGGGCGTGATCCGCGCCGCCACCTGGCAGCACGCAGGCGCGCACCAGGCCGTGGCGGTCAAGCAGTTCAAGGGCCGCGTGACCAGCGACGGCTGGCCCCGCAGCGAAATGGCCGCGGCCCTGGCGGCGGGCGCGCACGAGTCGCTGGTGCCCGTGCTCGGGCCGGTGCAGGCCGGCGCCGGGCCCCGCGCCCAGGAGGGCGGCGTGGCCAGCGGCGCGGACCACGATGCGGACGACGGCGCGCACGCCCTGGTGCTGGCCCGCTTGCCGCCCGGCACCCGGGCGCTGGCCGGGCCGCCCAGTTTCGACAGCTGCACGCGCGACGTCTACCCGCCCGGGCTGCGCCTGCAAGCCAGCGAGGCGCTGGCGCTGGCGCGGCAGGTGGCCGGCGCCATGGCACGGCTGCACGCGCGCGGCCTGGTGCACGGCGACCTGTACGCGCACAACCTGCTGCGCTGCGGGCCGCGCGCCTGGCTCAGCGACCTGGGCGCCGCCGCCTTCCTGCCCCCCGCCCAGCCCGCGCTGCACCCGGCGCTGCGCGCGCTGGACGTGCGCGCCTTCGGCGTGCTGCTGGACGAATGGCAGGCGCGCACCGCCCCCGCCGCGCCGCCGCCGCTGGCGGCATTGCGCGCGCGCTGCTCGGCGCCCGCAGACCAGATCGACATCGGCTTTGCCGAGATCGAGGTAATGCTCTCATAAACATAGCTGCCGGCGCGCATCCAGCGGGCGCTGGGGCGCAAATTGGCAACAAAACACGGCTGCTGCGGCCGGGCGGCAGAACACCGCGCCCGGGATCAGCTTGCGCCACCGTACAGGGCGCGCAGCCCTTCGCGGCAGGCGCGCGCGATCATCTGCTGGCGCTGGCGCGGCATGCGCGCCAGCGTGGAGGCCACGCTGATCGCCGCCACCGGCTCGCCGCGCTCGTCGTGCACCGCCATGCCGACGCCGAGCACGTCGCGCGTGGCGTGGTTGCCCACCACCGACCAGCCGCGCTCGCGCGTCGCGCGCACCAGGATGTGCTGGCGCTCGGGCGTCATGCCGCCATAGCGTGGCAGCTGCGGCGCGTTGGCCGCCACCACCGCCTGCACCTCGGCATCGGGCAGGGCGGCCAGCAGCGCCAGGCCGGCAGCCCCCACCCCCAGCGGCTGGCGCGTGCCCACCTGGATGACCAGCACCTGAACCGGGTGGGTGCCCACGTGGCGCGCAATGCAGTGTGAGAGCGGGCCCTCGCGCACCACGGCAAAGGCGGCGTCGCCGCACGTCTGGCTCACGCGCGCCAGCACGGGCAGCAGCCGCACCGCCATGTTCGGCAGCACCCGCGCCGGCGCGCCGCCCTGAAGCCTGGCCCCGGGGCCGTAGCGGAAGCGCCCGCTGCGCTGGGCGTAGCCGCTGTCCTGCAGTATGTCCAGCAGCCGGTGCACGGTGGCGCGTTCCAGCCCGGTGGCGCGGCACAGGTCCACCACGCGCAAGCCCTCGTCGCCGGCGGCCTGCAGCGCGTCCAGCAGGCGCAGACCGCGCCTGAGCGTGCGCCCGTCCGCCGCCTCGGCCAGGCCGGGTGGCGCTGGAATGTCCGCCTGGTGGACGTTTTCGTTCGTGTTTGCCTGCCGCATCTTGAAGAATTCTCCGTGGACGCCCATCGCTGCGCAGTGTGCCGCAGCACGCACGGCGGGCGCCAGACCGTTCCTTACTCACCATAAACGGAGACATTTTCATGAACGCCTTTTCCGCCCCCTCGGCGGCACGCCGCCGCGTGCTCGCCCTCGCCGCCACCGCCGCGGCATGCGCCGTCGCGCTGCCGCTGCAGGCGCAGCCCGGCGCCTGGCCGACCAAGCCTGTCAGGCTGGTCGTCGGGTACGCGGCCGGCGGCGCCACGGATGTGATCGCGCGCCTGATCGCCGTCAAGCTGGGCGAGCAGCTGGGCCAGCCCGTGATCGTGGACAACCGCGCCGGCGCCAACAGCAACCTGGGCGCCGAACTGGTGGCCCGCGCGGCGCCCGATGGCTACACGCTGTACGTCTACACGATTGCCAACACCATCAACGCGACGCTGTACAGCAAGCTGGGCTACGACCCGGTGAAGGATTTCGATCTGATCGGTCTCATCGCCAAGATCCCCAACATCCTGGTGGTTAACCCGGCGCTGCCGATCCGCAGCCTGGCCGACTACATCCGCTATGCCAAGGAATCGAAGAACGGCATCACCTTCGCGTCCTCGGGCAGCGGCTCGTCGATTCACCTGTCGGGCGAGATGTTCAAGATGCGCTCCAAGCTGAACATGCTGCACGTGCCCTACAAGGGCAGTGCGCCCGCAGTCACCGACCTGATCGGCGGCCAGGTGGATTCGATGTTCGACAACACGCCCTCCGCCCTGCCCCACGTGAAGGCAGGCAAGCTGCGCGCCATCGCCATCACGAGCGCGCAGCGTTCGGCGCTGCTGCCGGAGGTGCCGACGATGATCGAGTCCGGCTATCCTGGCTTCGATGTGCAGTCTTGGTTTGCACTGTCGGCGCCGGCCGGCACACCGCCGGCCATCATCGAGCAGCTCAACGCGGCCCTGAACAAGGTGCTGGCCCAGCCGGACGTGCGCCAGCGCCTCGCCGAGATGGCCGCCACGCCCGCAGGCGGCACCCCGGAAGACGCGCGCAAGTTCGCGGGCGCCGAGCTGCAGCGCTGGCGCGAGGTGGTCAAGGCGGCGGGTGTCTCTGCCCAATAACGACAGGAAGGACGCAGCCTCATGTACCCCATCGACTTCTTCTGGCGCGCGGCCCGGCGGTGGCCCGAGCGCATCGCCATCGATGCGCCCGGCAGCCGCATCCGCTACGACACGCTGGCCGCGCGCGTGACGGCGCTGGCCGCCGGACTCACCGCGTTGGACCCCAGCCCGCAAAGCCGCGTGGGCGTCTGCGCGGGCAACAGCGCCGAGCACCTGGCCGTGCTGCTCGCCGTGCTGGCCTGCGGCAAGGTCTGGGTGCCGCTGAACCCCAAGAGCACCCGGCCGGAGCTGCGCCGCATCATCGACGCCACCGAGCCCTCGATCCTCGTGCTGGACGACGCCTATGCCGGGCTGCTGGACGGGGCACCGGGCGCGCGCGTACGCACCGCGGCCGAGCCGCAGCCAGGCACCACCACGTTGCGCGAACTGGAAAGCCGGCACGCCGGTGCGCCGCAGCCCCGGCTGGACCTGCCGGGCGATGCGACGCAGGCCATCAAGTTCACCGGCGGCACCACCGGCGCGCCCAAGGGCGTGATGCAACCCTACCGCGCCTGGATGGCGAACATCGTCAACCAGATCCATGCCTGGGGCTTCGACGAGAACGACCGCTACGTGCTGGCCGCGCCGATCACGCACGGCACCTCGACCTATGTCCTGCCGATCCTCGCCCAGGGCGGTTGCCACGTCGTGATGGAAGGCGCGGGCGCCGAGGCCGTGCGCACCACGTTCCGCGAACGCGGTGGCACCGTCTGCTTCATGCCGCCGACGCTGGTCTACATGCTGATGGCGCTGCCCGGCGCCAGCCGCGCCGACTACCCGAAGCTGCGCCGCTTGATCTACGGCGGCGCCCCCATGCCGGCCGAAAAGATCCGGGAAGTGCGCGCCTTCTTCGGCCCGGTGCTGGGCACCACCTACGGCCAGACCGAGGCGCCGCAGATTCTGACCGTGCTGCGGCCGGAAGATTTCGACGACGAACGCAACCTGGCCGCCGTCGGCCGCGCCACCTGGTTCAGCGACGTGGCGGTCATGGCGCCGGACGGCCGGCTGCTGCCCGCAGGGGAAGTCGGGGAAGTGGTGGCGCGCGGCGACCTTCTGATGACGGGCTACTGGCGCCTGCCCGACAAGACCGCCGAGACGCTGGTCGATGGCTGGCTGCACACCGGCGACCGCGGCCTGATCGACGAACGCGGCTTTCTGTACCTGAAGGACCGGCTCAAGGACCTGGTGATCACGGGCGGCTTCAACGTCTACCCCGTGGACGTGGAGAACGCGCTGGGCCAGCACCCGGCCGTGCACGAGTGCGCGGTGTTCGGCCTGCCCGACGACAAGTGGGGCGAAACGGTGCAGGCCGCCGTGCAGCTGCGCCCCGGCCAGCAGGCCAGCGAGGCCGAGCTGATCGCCTTCGTGCGCGAGCGCCTGGGCCCGGTGCAGACACCCAAGCGCATCCACTTCCACGACAGTCTGCCGCGCTCGACCGTGGGCAAGGTGCTCAAGTCCGCGGTGCGCGAACTGGCACTGGCCAAACCCTGAAAAACCCATGAAGGAGACCGAAATGAACACCAGCGCCACCCCGACCACCCGGTTGTGCACGCACACGCTGACCAGCCTGCACTACGGCGACGCCGACCTGGTGCAGGACCTGATGGGCAAGAAGACGTTCACCGAGGTGATGCTGATGCAGATCCTCGGGCGCACGCCGCGCCCGGTGGACATGCGCATCACCGACGTGGTGCTGATCGTGCTGATGGAGCACGGCCTCACGCCCAGTGCCATCGCCACCCGGCTGGTCTACATGAGCGCGCCCGAAAACCTGCAGGGCGCGGTGAGCGCGGGCCTGCTGGCGGTGGGCAGCTCCTTCGTGGGCACGATGGAGAACTGTTCGCGCCTGCTCGACCGCATCCTGGCCGCGCCGGACCCCGAGGCCGAAGCGCTGGCCATCGCGCGCCAGCACCGCGCCGACAAGAAGGCCATGCCGGGCTTCGGCCACCATCTGCACAAGCCGGTGGACCCGCGCGCCTACAAGCTGCTGGAGCTGGCCGGCGCCGAACCGGAGCTGGCCGGGCGCCATCTGCGCGCGCTGCACATGCTGTCGGGCGCGGTGGACGCGGCCTGGGGCCGCCCGATCACGATCAACGCCACCGGCGCCGTCGCGGCGGTGCTGGGCGAGATCGGCGTGCCCACCGAGGTGATGCGCGGCTTTGCCGTCATCTCGCGCGCGGCGGGCCTGGTGGCGCACGTGGTGGAAGAGCAGCGCAGCCCATCGGGGCGCTTCATCTGGGACACGGTGGAGCATGCCATTCCCTACGTGGGCCAGGCCGGCAAGGCACAGGCATGAACAGCGGCACCGGACGCGAAGTCGCCCTTGTCACGGGCGCCAGCAGCGGCATCGGCCGCGCCATCCTGGAGCGCCTGGTCATGGACGGGCTGCACGTGGTCAACCTGGACATCGCCGCGCCCGCCGCGGCCAGCCCGCACGAGACCCATATCGCGGTCGACCTGCTGGACGAGGCGGCGCTGGGCCAGGCCCTGGCACAAGCCACGCAGGGCCGGGCCATCACGCGGCTGGTCAACAACGCGGGCATCGTGCGGCCGGCCGCGATCGATGCGGTTCGCCGCGCCGATCTGCAGGCCGTGATGGCGCTCAACGTGGCCGCCTCCATCGCCTGCGTGCAGGCCGTGGTGCCGGCCATGCGCGCGGCGCGCTTCGGGCGCATCGTCAACATCTCCAGCCGCGCGGCGCTGGGCAAGGGCGAACGCATCGCCTACTCGGCCAGCAAGGCGGCGCTGCACGGTCTCACGCGCACGCTGGCGCTGGAGCTGGCGGCCGACGGCATCACGGTCAACGCCGTCGGCCCCGGCCCCATCGCCACCGCGCTGTTCGAGCGCGTGAACCCGCCCGGCGCGCCCGCGACGCAGCGCATCCTGGACACGATTCCGGTGCGGCGCATGGGCCAGCCGCAGGAGGTCGCGCACCAGGTGGCCTCGCTGCTGGACGCGCGCGCGGGCTTCACCACGGGCCAGGTGCTCTACGTGTGCGGCGGCATGACCGTGGGGCTGGCGCCATGAGCGCCAACCCGCCCCCCGCGCTGCCCACCGACCTCACGGGCCGCGTGGTGTTCGTGGCCGGAGGTGGCTCGGCCGCGCCCGGCTGGAGCATCGGCCGCGCCGCCTGCGTGACCTACGCGCGCCAGGGCGCGCGCGTGTGCGTGGCCGACCGCGACGCCGCCTCGGCACAGGAGACCACGGCCCTGATCCGCGCCGAAGGCGGTCATGCGTACACCCTGGTGGGCGACGTGGCGATCGAGGCCGACGTGCAGCGCCTCTTTGCCGAGGCACGCGCGCATTTCGGGCCCATCGACGTGCTGCACCACAACGTCGGCATAGGCCAGACCGGTGGCCCGCTGGAGACCAGCGCCGACGACTTCGCGCGCATCCACGCGGCCAACGTGGGCAGCCTGCTGCTGTGCGTGCAGCAGGCGCTGCCGGACATGCTGGCGCGCCGGCGCGGCGCGGTCATCGCGATCTCCTCGGTGGCCGGGCTGCGCTATGTGGGCTACCCGCATCTGGCCTACAGCGTGACCAAGGCGGCGGTGGTGCAGTTCACACGCATGCTGGCGCAGCAGTACGCGGCGCAGGGCGTGCGCGCCAACACGGTGGTGCCCGGCCTGATAGACACGCCGCGCATCGCCGGCACGGTGGCCAAGATGTTCTCCGACAACCTGGAGGAGGCGCGCGCGGCGCGCGGCCGGCAGGTGCCCCTGGGCCGCATGGGCAGCGCCTGGGACGTGGCGCACGCCTGCGCCTTCCTGGCCTCGGATGCCGCCGCCTACGTGACCGGCACCGAACTGGTGGTGGACGGCGGGCTCACCGGCAAGTACACCTGACGCGCGCGCATCCAGCCCGCGCCTACCAGCGCGGCACCGGTTCGCCCTTGAGCTGCTCGCGCCGGTCAGCGTAGTCGGGCAGCACGTCTTCCACGTGCTGCCAAAAGCGCGGGCTGTGGTTCATCTCGCGCAGGTGCGCCAACTCGTGCACCACCACGTAGTCGATGACCGGCAGGCGAAAGTGGATCAGGCGCCAGTTCAGGCGGATCGAGCCGTCGGCGCTGGCGCTGCCCCAGCGGGTGTCGGCCGAAGACAGGCTGAGCTTTTTCCACTGCACGCCCAGCTGGGGCGCAAAGTGATCCAGCCGCTCGGTGAACAGGCGGCGCGCCTGGCGCATCAACCAGGCCTGCACGGTGTCGCGCAGTTGCTGGGCGGTAGCGGCCTGCGGCAGGCCGATGTGCAGCGCCATCGGGCTGGGCGCGACGCCTGCGCCTTCACCCGCAGGCTCTGACGGCACGAGCACGGCGCCGCCGCGGCCGTGGCGCTGGCGCGGGTCGAGCACCAGCACCACGGGCTCGCCCAGAAAAGGCAGCTGCGCCCCTTCGCGCCATTCGATGCGGGCCGATTCCAGGCGCGCATGGCGCTCGCGCGCTTCGCTCAGCTTGGTGACGATCCAGCGCTCTTTGGCGCGCAGCACGGCTTCGACCTCGGCCATGGGTGTCCAGCGCGGGGCGCTGACAGTGAGACCGTCGGCCCCCACCTGAAAGCCGATGGTGCGGCGCTGGCCACGCCGAAACTCATAGGCCACCTGCGCGTGCGCAAAGCGGATGCTCTGGTTGGCGCGCGGGTGCGCAAACTGCGCGGGCGCCACCGCGTCGGCCAAGGCAACGGGTGGCGCACTCGCTACGATTTGCGGAGCGCCTGGCGCCCTAACCACCTGCGCCAGCGGCGTTTCTGGCTTGGAATCTTCCGCTGCGCCAGCCTGCGGCGCGCGCACCCGCCGTGCGTCGTCGAACAGGTCCAGCAGCATTTGAAGCATGGCTTGCCCTGCCTTGGCCGCGTTACTCTGGCTTGGCCTTGGTGTACAGCTTGGCCTGGCCGCTGGGGTAGGCCTCTGGATCCAGGCGCACCATTTCGGCCTCGATCCATTCCTCTGCCTCGCGCATCAGCTCGGTGGGTTTGCGGCCCTTGCTGGGAATGGCCGGGCCGATGGAAATGTCGACGATGCCGGGCTTTTTGATGAAGGCCTTGCGCGGCCAGCATTTGGCCGAGGTGACGGCCACGGGAATGACGGGCGCGCCGCATTCGATGGCCAGGCGCGCGCCCCCGCTTTGGTAGCGGCCCTTTTCACCGCGCGGAATGCGCGTGCCCTCGGGGAACATGATCACCCACACGCCCTTGGCCAGCAGCTCGCGCCCTTGCTGCACCACACGCGTGAAGGCTTCGGTGCGGCGGCTGCGGTCGATGTGGATCATGTCCAGCCGGCCCATGGCCCAGCCGAAGAAAGGGATGTACAGCAGCTCTTTCTTGAAAACGAAGGCCAGCGGGTGCGGCATGATCGCCACCATGGTGAAGGTCTCCCACGTGGACTGGTGCTTGACGAGCAGCACCGCCGGGTCGCGCTCACCCTTGGGCAGGTTCTCGAACCCGGTCACGCGGTTGCGAATGCCCAAGATCAGCTGCCCCGAATTGACCGCGTGCCGCAGCCACCCAGAGCACAGCTTGTAGACCAGCTTCTGGCTGGCAAAGGGCGCGACGATGACCACCAGCAACGCCCAGGGGATGACCGTGATGATCATCCACAGCATGTGCAGCAGGGAACGAATGAAGTTCATAGATAAAAAGGGCGTTGGCGCAGACTGCTCAAGCGCCGGAAGCTATTGATTCAATAGCATTAAATTGGATCGGAAGCACCGCCTGCCTCGGCCGCCTGCGCGCGCGTGGCCGCGGCCAGTGCTTCCTGCTCGGCGATGAACGCGGTGGCGAAGGCGGCCAGGTCGGCGTGCACGCGGGTGGCGGCCGGGTAATCGGGCGGCAGGGGCGCATCCGCCTGCGGCGCGTGGCGCCCGGTCAGCACCAGGTGAGGCACGCAGCCTGCCGCGTGGGCGGCCTGCGCGTCGCTCAGGCTGTTGCCCACGGCGTGCACCTGCTTCAAATCGATCTTGTAGCGCTCGCCAATTTTGTGGAAAAGGCCGGGCGCGGGCTTGCGGCAGGTGCAGGCTTCTTCGGGCGCGTGCGGGCAAAAGAAAATCGCCTCCACCCGCCCGCCCACGGCCGCCAGCTGCTTGGCCATCTTGGTGTGGATGGCGTTCAGCGCCGCCGAATCGAACAGGCCACGGCCCAGGCCGGGCATGTTGGCGGCCACCACCACGTGGTAGCCCGCCTGGTTGAGGCGGGCGATCGCGTCCAGCGCGCCGGGCAGCGCTTCCCACTCGTCGGGCGTCTGGATGTAGCCTTCGCGCTCGACACACACGGTGCCGTCGCGGTCGACGATGACAAGTTTCATGGGCACGGATTATCCGCCCGGGGCACTTTCGCGCGCAGGGGCCACGCCCGCCGCCGCGCCAGCTGCTGCCGGCGCGCCCAGCGGCGCAACGCTGCCCCAGCGGCCCCACCAGCGCCCCACCTCGGGCTGCAGGCGCACCTGGCTCTTGAGCGGGTAGGCGGCGGGGCGCTGGCCCTCGGCCAGCACGTGCAGCGGTTCGGCCTCGCCGGGCACTTTCAGGTACAAATCGGCGCCACCCAGGTTGCGCTGGCTGGGCGCCACTTCGCGCACCAGCATCACTTCGGCCTGCTGCGGGACTTGCGGCTGGCGGCCGGTGCGGTTCAGGTGATTGAGCAGCAGCGCCGCGGCCACCACCAGCCAAAGCACCAGCCAGCCCCGCTGCACCCACGGCACCACGCGCGGCCAGCCGTGGCGACGAATGCTGGTGCGCAGGCCAAAGTACAGCGCGGCGATCAGGGCACCCAGCACGACGAGGGTGAACACGAAAGGCTTGGACGCCGCCCACACCGCCTCGCCCGGTGTGCTGACCTGCACGGCCGCGCCCAGCGCCTGCAGGCTGGCGGTGGCCTCGTCGGTGCGTTCGCGCAGGGCGGCGCGCAGCAGCAGTGCGCCGACCGGCGGCAGCACCGTCCACATCAAGGCCCGCCAAGGGATGGCGGGCGCGGGCGTGTTGGTCATGCGGCCAGGCGCGACAGGTCGGCCACGCGGTTCATGGCCTGGTGCAGCTGCTGCAACAGCGCCAGGCGGTTGGCCTTGAGCGCCGGGTCTTCGGCGTTGACCATCACGCCGTCGAAGAAGGCGTCGACCGGCGCGCGCAGCGCGGCCAGCGTTTTCAGCGAGCCGGTGTAGTCACCGGCAGCAAACTGCGCGTCGGCCTGCGGCACGGTCTGCTGCAGGGCGGTGTACAGCGCCTGCTCGGCCGGTTCTTGCAGCAAATCGGCGTTCACCGCGGCCTGCAGCGCGCCATCCGGCTCGGCTTTCTTGAGGATGTTGCCAATGCGTTTGTTGGCGGCGGCCAGGGCGGGGGCTTCGGGCAGCTCGGCGAAGGCGCGCACGGCTTTAAGCCGATGTGGCACCTCAACAAGACGCTGCGGCTGCATGGCAAGCACGGCATCCACATCCTGTGTGGAATAGCTTTGTTCACGCAAAAGACCGGCGAGCCGATCAAATGCAAACGCCTCAACTTTCGCAGGTGTCGCCGGATCAAGTTTGATCAGCGAGTGACCATATCCAACTGTTTGGATACCCGAAATACCGTCACGACGTTGCTGCTGCAACCCCTCTGCTACCACCGATTCAGCACGCTTGCTGTGATATGCCTCCTGCAGGGCTACGTCGTTAAAAATCTCATATACGTTAGTAATTAGCTCACGAAGACCTAGTGGCAAGCCCTTTTCCACGATGAGCCTTATAACCCCCAACGCATGGCGGCGTAGCGCAAACGGATCCTTGTCGCCCGTCGGCAGGTTGCCGATGCCGAACATGCCGACCAGCGTTTCCAGCTTGTCGGCCAGCGCCACCACGGTGCCTGTCTGGCCGCGCGGCAGATCGTCGCCGGCAAAACGCGGTTTGTAGTGGTCTTCGATGGCGAAGGCGATGTCTTCGCTCCATCCGTCGTGGCGGGCGTAGTAGCCGCCCATGATGCCCTGCAGCTCAGGGAATTCGCCCACCATGTCGGTCAGCAGATCGGCCTTGGCCAGCTTGGCCGCGTCGTCGGCGGACTTGGCCAGCACGTCGCCGCCCAACTGCTGGCCAATCGCGCGGGCGATGGCGCGCACGCGTTCGACGCGCTCGCCCTGCGTGCCCAGCTTGTTGTGGTACACGACCTTGGCCAGCCCGTCGACGCGGCTTTCCAGGGTTTTCTTGCGGTCTTGATCGAAGAAGAACTTGGCGTCGGCCAGGCGCGGGCGCACCACGCGTTCATTGCCTTCGATCACGGCGCTGGCGTCGGCGGGCGAGATGTTGCTGACCACCAGGAACTGGTGCGTCAGCTTGCCCGCGGCGTCCAGCAGCGGAAAGTACTTCTGGTTGGCCTTCATGGTCAGGATCAGGCATTCCTGCGGCACGTCCAGAAACGCCTTGTCGAAGGCGCAGGTCAGCACGTTGGGCCGCTCGACCAGGGCTGTCACCTCATCCAGCAACGCTTCATCTTTGATAGCCGCCAGCGCTGGCCCAGCCTGCGCTGCAGCCGCTTTTAGCTGAGATTCAATGGCGGCGCGCCGTTCATCAAAGCTGGCGATCACAGCGCCTTCGTCGCGCAGCGTGGCGGCGTAGGCGTCGGCGTTGGCCAGCTCGATCGGGGCGGCCTTGGCCTCGAAGCGGTGGCCGTGCGCGGCGCGCCCGGCCGTCAGGCCCAGCGCGGTGACGGGCACCACGTCGGCCCCGTGCAGCGCGACCAGCCCATGCGCGGGGCGCACGAACTGCACGCTGTCCCAGCCGGGCAGGGGCGTGTTCTGCTCAAGCTGGTAGGTCATCACCTTGGGGATGGGCAGCTTGGCGATGGCTTCGTGCAGGGCTTTTTGCAGGCCCGCCGCCAGGGTGGCGCCAGGCACCACCGTGTCGAGGAACAGGGCCTCGGCCTTGCCGTCTGGCGCGCGCTTGAGCTGCGGCACCACGCTGGCGTCAGCGCCCAGCGCCTGCAGCTTTTTCAGCAGCGCGGGCGTGGCGTTGCCCGCCGCGTCCAGCCCCACGGTGACGGGCATCAGCTTTTGCTGCACGGCCTTGTCGGCCGCCTTGGCCGCCACCTGCGTGACGTGCGCGGCCAGGCGGCGCGGGCTGGCGTAGGGCGTGACCACCGCATCGGCGGCCAGCAAGCCCTGGCTTTTCAGCTGCTCGGCCAGCTGGCTGGCGAACGCATCGCCCAGCTTTTTCAGCGCCTTGGGCGGCAGTTCTTCAACGAACAGTTCAACGAGAAGGTTTTGCGACGTATTCATGCTCATCGGCCTGCTCAAGCGGCCTTCTTCGGTTCAATCTGTGCAACCCATTCGCGCGGCGCCATGGGGAAACCCAGGCGTTCGCGGCTGTCGTAATAGCTTTGCGCCACGGCGCGCGCCAGGTTGCGGATGCGCCCGATGTAGGCGGCGCGTTCGGTCACGCTGATGGCGCCGCGCGCGTCCAGCAGGTTGAAGCTGTGCGCGGCCTTGAGCACCTGCTCGTACGCGGGCAGCGCCAGTTGCGCCTCCATCAGGTGCTTGGCCTGCTTTTCATGCGCGGCGAAGGCGGTGAACAAAAAGTCGGCGTCGCTGTGCTCGAAGTTGTAGGCGGACTGTTCCACCTCGTTTTGGTGGAACACGTCGCCATAGGTCAGCTGGCGGCCGTCGCCGTCGGTGGTCCAGACCAAGTCAAACATGCTTTCAACACCCTGCAAGTACATGGCCAGGCGCTCCAGCCCGTAGGTGATTTCGCCGGTGGCGGGCTTGCAGTCGATGCCGCCCACCTGCTGGAAGTAGGTGAATTGCGTCACTTCCATGCCGTTGAGCCAGACCTCCCAGCCCAGGCCCCAGGCGCCCAGCGTGGGGTTTTCCCAATCGTCTTCGACAAAACGGATGTCGTTCCTCTTCAGGTCAAACCCCAGCGCTTCCAGGCTGCCCAGGTACAGCTCCAGGATGTTGCTGGGCGCGGGCTTGAGCACCACCTGGAACTGGTAGTAATGCTGGCCGCGGTTGGGGTTCTCGCCATAGCGGCCGTCCTTGGGGCGACGGCTGGGCTGCACGTAGGCGGCCTTCCAGGGCTCAGGGCCGATCGCTCTTAAAAACGTAGCAGTATGCGACGTACCGGCGCCCACCTCCATGTCGTACGGCTGCAAAAGCGCGCAGCCCTGGGCGCCCCAGTATTGCTGGAGGGTGAGGATGATTTGTTGGAAGGTCAGCATGGATTCGGAAAGCGGCGCACACGGCCTGCGCCCACGCGCCTGCGGCGCGCGCAGCGAGCGGATTCAGGTGGCAAAAGCAGGAGTTTAATCAGCGCGCCCCCGGTTGCCACAGCGCCGTACTGGTTGGCATCGGTAAAAGGCCTGTGCCTAGGACGCAAAAAAGGCTGCCGAAGCAGCCTTGGTGCCGAGCGCGAACGCGTCAGGAACGCTTGCGACGACGGTTGGCAAACGCGGCGCCCAGCGCCAGCAGGCCACCCATGCCGACCAGCGCCCATGGCGCGTTGGCAGGCACCGCCACCGCCGGGGCAGCGCGGCAGTTGAAGGTCAAGCTTGCCTGCATGGCAAGGCCGTAGGGGTTCGCGTTGGGCGGCTCGTTGTTCACCAATGCCGTCAAGTAGTTGGTGCCCGAAGCCAGCGGCGTAGCGATGGGGCCGCCACTCGTTGCCGAAGGGCCATTGTGCGTGGCGGCGGGCAATACATTCAACGACGTCGAACCGAGCGACGCCGACAACATCGTGTTGTCCGCACGGTAGGAGAAGGACAGGGTGGCCGACGAAAGGTCGATGTTGGGATCGCTTGCGTCAATGCGAACGCGATAACCCCAGTCGCCCAAGGCACCGGTTGCGCCATCGCCAATCCAGGCGGCGCCAGGCACAGCCACCCAGTTGCCGTTGCTTGCCGCGGCCGCTGTGGTCCACGTGGCGCTACCGGGTTGTTGCGTTTCCCAGAGCCCACCGGCGGTCGACAGGTTGGCCGTCACGCCCGTGCTGGTAGGCGTGGGGCACGAAAGCGTCACCGCCTGCGCCATCGCAGCCGATGCCGACATCAGAACGAAAGCGGCGACTGCGGCGCCGCGACCCGCTTTGCTGCTCCACGCAAGCCTAGAAAATGATGACGATGTCATGTTCTTACCCTCCACTGGTTAAACGTGCTTCAACGCGGACGCGCGTGCGTCACGCAAAGGCATTATAGGAATGACCTGGAAGGCCGCCAGACGGGGATTACCACGAGTGCAGCCACTCACTTAAACCCACTTAATTACCCAGTGCGCATGCCGCGCATAGAACGGCTCCACACCCATCGGACACCCGCATCACGCCCCATCCCAACGGCGCAATACCAAGCAGGCGTTCGTGCCACCAAAGCCGAAGCTGTTGGACAGCACCTGCCGCAAGGGCGCGTCGCGCGTGGCGGTGACCAGGGGCAGATCGCCGACAGCGGCGTCGGGCACCTCCACGTTGGCCGAGCCGGCGATGAAGCCCTTTTGCAGCATCAGCAGGCAGTAGATGGCCTCTTGCACCCCCGTGGCGCCCAGCGAATGCCCTGTCAGCGACTTGGTGGACGAGAACGGCGGCACCTGACCCTCGCCAAACACGGTGCGCAGCGCATTCAACTCAGGCACGTCGCCCACCGGGGTGGAGGTGCCGTGGGTGTTGATGTAGTCGATGGGGCCGTCGAGCCCGTCCATCGCCTGGCGCATGCAGGCGACCGCGCCTTCGCCCGACGGAGCGACCATGTCCGCGCCGTCGCTGGTGGCGCCAAAGCCGACGACTTCGCCCAGGATGGTGGCGCCGCGCGCCTGCGCGTGCTCCAGCGATTCGAGCACCACCGCACCACCGCCACCCGCAATGACGAAGCCATCGCGGTCGGCATCGTAAGCCCGCGACGCCTTGGTGGGCTGATCGTTGCGCTTGCTGGACATCGCCCCCATGCCGTCAAACAGCAGCGCCATGCCCCAGCTGACCTCTTCGCCGCCGCCGGCGAACATCACGTCCTGCATGCCCCACGCGATCTGCTGCGCGGCCGACCCGATGCAGTGCGCCGAGGTGCTGCACGCCGAGGTGATGGAGTAGTTGATGCCCTTGATGTGAAAGTGCGTCGAAAGGCAAGCCGAAACCGTGCTGCTCATGCAGCGCGTGACCTGGTAGGGCCCCACGCGGCGAATGCCCTTGCTGCGCAGCGTGTCGGCCGCCTCGATCTGGTTGGCGGGCGATCCACCGCCCGAGCCCATGATCAAGCCCGTGCGCGGGCTGGACACCTGCTCGGGCGAAAGGCCGGCCTGGGCAATCGCGTCTTCCAGCGCGATGTGGGCGTAGGCCGCCGCGTCGCCCATGAAGCGCAGCTGCTTGCGGTCCAGCCGCGCTTCCAGGTCGATCTGCGGAATACCCGCGACCTGGCTGCGAAGGCCTTTTTCAGCGAAATCGGGCGCGGCGCTGATGCCGGAACGGCCAGCGCGCAAGGCGGCTTCGACCGTGGCCAGGTCGTTGCCAATACACGAGACGATGCCCGCGCCAGTGACGACGACGCGACGTTTCATGACGAAGCACTCTCCTGTGAGGCGACGGGTACCGCCGCGTTGGGTTCACGCAGAAACAGGCCCACGCGCAGGTCGTTGGCCACGTAGATTTCCTTGCCGTCGGCCAACAGGCGCGCATCGCCGATGGCCATGGTCAGCTTGCGCTTGATCACGCGCTTGATATCAATTTCGTATGTCACGCGTTTGACGTCGGGGCCCACCTCGCCGGTGAACTTGACCTCACCCGCACCCAGGGCACGACCGCGGCCAGGCAGGCGCAGCCAAGTCAGGTAAAAGCCGATCAGCTGCCACATGGCGTCCAGCCCCAGGCAGCCGGGCATGACGGGGTCGCCCTGGAAATGGCACTCAAAGAACCACAGGTCGGGCCGAACGTCCAGTTCGGCCACGATCCGGCCCAGGCCATGCGCGCCGCCAGCCGTGTCAATGTGGGTGATGCGATCGAACATCAGCATGGGGGGCAGCGGCAGGCGCCCGCTGTCGGGCCCAAAAAGCCGGCCCTCGCCGGAGGCGATCAATTGTTCGTAGGAAAAGGATTCAGCCATATTCAAGAAAAAGTGCCGATGTTGATTGGTTGGCCCACGGTCAAAGGCCGCAGGGCCGCGTAAACCAGCGGCCAGGGGCGGTCATCGGATGGTGCTGCAAAGCGTTGTGATCGGCAGATTTTCGGGGTACTTGGCCGCCATCTTCTTTGCGCTTTCATGGTAAGCGCTAGAAAGCTGACCATCGTTGTAAGAATTATGGAACAGCGGGATTCTAAGAATAGGAATGTGAATGGGCGCAGGTTTATGCGAACGCGCCTGCTGGCACAAGTCGGTCGCCCAAAGATGCCAACCCAAGCTTGAATCCAATTTCAAGGGACTGTCTCTATGGATCAGAATGGCAAACTCATCTAGAGAAGAAGCGTCCGATGAGGCAGGGAAATCCAGCAAATCCATCCGATCGACGCACAACCCGGATTTTTGACCGGTATCGCCCGAACCGATGCCCATGAACCCCACCACCGGTGTGATAGACGGGTCAATCTTACTTAACTCATGTAATAGTAGCTCTCCGCTGCCCTTCGGAAGGTAGACGTCTTGGTGGCAGTAAAGAATCCACTCCGTGTTTGACTTGGCGAGCCCTTTATTGAGTCCATCGGCCGCAGAAGTCGCGCCTTCAACGACGACAATCGGACTCTTCATCTCCAGTATGCCGGGCGACTGTTTGATGTTCGCACCAAACTGCCAGGGGTTGGTCGCTGGGACAACCACGGAAACCTTTGGGCCTTCGTTGGCTGACACCGAATCTGACAGCTCAGGACGCACAAGCGCAGGTTTGCAAGACACTATCATCTGATAGATCTGCAAATTCCTGGTCGCTATGGGGCCCGGAACACCCATTTTTGTCGCGGCATCGCCAATGGCCTGCGCCACTGGAAGATACGAAACACCGGCCATGTAGGTGTCAACAATCGACGGCAGCCACCCAGCGTCGAGCAATACCTTTTGAATCGAACTGGGCGTAAAAAATCTGAGATGGGTCTTGTCGAGCAAGCCGGAGGGCTCATACGTAAGATCACCACATATCAGCTTCTCGATGACCGAAATGTGTCCCATATTGGGGACACACGTAACCAATCGCGCCCCGGTCGACACCAGTTTTCGCAGATTGCGAAGGGTGAATTCTGGATCTATCAGATGCTCCAGGACATCTCCGCAAACCACGAGATCGAACGGCTCATCAAAATCCTCTGCCTTGATGGAATTAACGTCCCCGCAGATCACCTTGTCGAGCATCTGTGCCGCACGCTCGGCTATCTCTGGCACCATTTCCACGCCGCACCAATACGCTTTCGGATTGGCCTGCTTGTACGCGGCACCCAATCTCCCACCAGCGCAGCCAATCTCAAGGACTCTCCTCGCGTTTGGCAACGCCTTGTAAAGCTTCTCGTTCAGACCTTCGTAGTAATTCATTGCAGTTATTCTCGTTCTAGCTTTTCCCCGGAAAACAAAGGAAGCGCAGCGAAATGGCGCAAACGATCAGGCCGCAAATGGCCCAAAGTGGCCAGAGTCCAGCATAGCTGGCCCAGTGAGCAAACGGAGTGACATGGGTGCGCCCTAGGACTTCCCCCCGAAGTACCCCTCTCGTCAAACGGGGAAGCAAGCGCGTGACCTGTCCTTTGTGGTCGATGATAGCCGTCGCACCGGTATTGGTCGCCCGCAGCATGGGCCGCTCGAACTCCAGCGCGCGCATGCGGCTGATCAGCAAATGCTGGTCAATGGCCACCGAATCGCCGAACCAGCCAATGTTGCTGACGTTGACGAAGGCAGTCGGCGCCGTGGCCGGATCGACAAAGCGCGCCGCCAGTTCTTCGCCAAACAAATCTTCGTAGCAGATGTTCGGCGCCAGGCGCTGGCCTTGCCATGCGAACGAAGGCTGACCGACGGCGCCGCGGGCAAAGTCGCCCAGCGGGATGTTCATCATCTCGGTGAACCAGCGAAAGAACGGCGGGATGAATTCGCCAAAAGGCACGAGATGGTGCTTGTCGTAGCGGTACGGCGCGCCCTGCCCCGGCGCCAGTCCGATGACGGAATTGGTGTAGCCCGTCTCCAGGTCGCCCAGCGGGATGCCTAACAACGCCGCCTGACCGGGCCGCTGGTAGCGCTGCACCAGCGCGTCCCAATACCCGTCGGGCAACTGACGTGGCAGCAGTGGCACCGCTGTCTCAGGGCCGACGATCAAGGTGGCGGTGTTGTCCTGCAGCTGCTCGCCGTACCAGCGCAGCGAATCGACGATGCCGCGCCCTGGCACGAATTTTTCGTCCTGCGGGATGTTGCCCTGCATCAGCGCCACATCCATGACCAGGGAAGCCGGACGATCTGCCCCTGCGTCGGCGTCGATTGCCGTCACACGCCCTGCCCAAAGACCTGCGCTCACCAGCAGCGCCACCGTCACACCAACCCAGGTGCGCGCGCTGCGCCACGGAATATGGTTGGCCAGGGCCAGCAGCGCGGCCACGGCCGCAGCCACCAACCCCAGCCCATAGACGCCCACATAGCGCGGCAAGAAGGCCAGAACGCCGTCCACGTGCGCGTAGCCGCCCGCGCCCCATGGAAAGCCGGTGAACCAGCTGCCGCGCGCCAGCTCGGCCAAAGTCCACAGGGCCGCGAACAGCAAGGCCAGGGCAAAGGGCCGCTGCCGCGCGCCGTCACGCAACGCGAATGCGGCAAAAGCGGCGCTCGCTGCCGCGTAGTAGATCGACAGAAAGCCCGCCAGCGCCAGCACGGCGGCCAGGGTCAGCACCGCATTCAGGCCGCCATAGACGTGCATGGAGATGAACAGCCACCAGAAGGTGCCCGTCAGCCAGCCCAAGCCGAACAACCAACCCAGCAGCGCCGCACGCCAGACTGCGCGGCGCGCGGATTTGCCCATCGCGTCGTGGGCGTCGGTAGGCGACGCGGTGCGCAGCACCAGCCACACGAGCGCGGCCAGGCTGAGCACCTGCAACCAGCCGTGCGCGCCCCCGGTGAATGGGTCGGCAATGGCCAGGGACTGCACCCAGCCGGCCAGCAAGGCGGCGGCGGGCAAAGCCACGCGGCGAGCGAGGGCCTGCATGGCGGAAGGCGCGATCAGCTCTGCGCGTCCAGCGGCAGGCGCGAGACCTTGAACCAGCGCACCGCGCCGCCCTTGGTGTGCAGCGTGAGAAACTCCAGCCCGCCGACATGGTGCCGCTCGCCGCGCTTGGGCACGTGGCCCATGCGGTGGGCGATCAGGCCGCCGATGGTGTCGAAATCCACCTCCAGGTCGCCGTCCGGCTCGGGGTCCAGCTCAACGCCAAACTGCTCTTCAACGCGCTCGATCGGCGTGTCGCCGGCCACGCGCCAGGTGTCGTCGGCCAGCGCGAAGATGTCGCCGTCGTCACCTTCGATGTCGAACTCGTCCTCGATCTCGCCAACGATCTGCTCAAGCACGTCCTCGATGGTGATCAGGCCGGCCGTGCGGCCGAACTCATCCACCACGATGGCCAAATGGTTGCGGTTGACGCGGAAGGCGCGCAGCAGCTCGTTCAGGCCCTTGCTTTCCGGCACGAAATACGCCGGGCGCACCAGCGTGCGCACGTTCAGTTCCGGCGCGCGCTGCAGCTTCAGCAAATCTTTGGCCATCAAGATGCCAATGATGTTCTCGCGCTCGCCCTGGTACACCGGAAAGCGCGAATGCGCGGTGTTGATGACGTGGTGCAGGAGCTCGTCGTAAGGCGAGTCGATGTCCAGCAGGTCCATGCGCGGGGCCGCCACCATCGCATCGCCGGCGCTCATGTCGGCCAGGCGCAGCACGCCCTCCAGCATGATCCGGCTCTCGGCGTCGATGAGCTCTTTGTCCTCGGCCTCGGCCAGGGTTTCGATCAGCTCATCGGTCGAGTCGGGGCCCGGCTTGATGAATTCGACCAGTTTTTGAAACAGGGTGCGCTTATCTTCGCGCTCGGCGGCGCGCTCTGAAGCGCGCGCAGGGTGGGGGTCAGCCACGGTGGGGGTGCAGAACTGCGGTAGTGGTCAAGGCGACAAGGATAGCGGAACTGTGCGACAGCCCGTGCGGCAGCGGGCCGGATGCCGATGTTTTTGCCCTGCGCGCCTGATAGCAAACGCGGCAAATGCCTTCAGTGCGCCCCACCTGGACGGGCACGCGGGCGCAGCGCATCCGGCGCATCGGCGGGCTCAGCTGCCGGGCCGGTGCGGGTTGTCGCGCACGGCTTCGCGCACTTCGCGCGCGGTGGCGACCAGGCTGCGCAGGTGGCGGCCTTCGCTCTTGAGCCAGTAGTCGACCTGCCCGACCTGGCCGGCCACCAGCTGGCTCACGCGCGACTTGAAGGTCGCCTCGGGCAGTTGAAGGTGCGCTTCGCTTTCGCTGCCCGAGCGCTCGACCACCGCCCCGGCGTTGCGGGCGATCTTCAGCATGGCCTTGTTCTCCGACAAGGCATGGATGTACAGCGTCTTCACGTCGTCGTTCACGGCGTGGATGGCGGCGCGGTCAAACAGGCGCGATCCATAGCCGCGCCCGCGCGCATGGTGCGACACCGACACGCCAAACTCGGCAAAGGCGGCCACGCCCAGGTCGGTGGGGTAGGCCACGTGGGCCATGGCGATCAGCTCGAGCTTGCGGTTGAAGATGCCAAACACCTGGTCGCGCTTGAAATCCAGCTTGTCGACGTAGTTCTGGATCTGCCGGTCGTTCGCCGAGTAGCCGAAGCGCAAATAGCGGTCGTGCTCGTTCAGGTCGAGCAAATGCCGCGCGATCTGCTCACGGTAGCGCTCGCCGATCTCCCGGATGGGGACGATCGCCGAATGCCGGGCGGCGGCAGCGGGCGCAGGCAGTGGGCTGACTTGCCCGCTGTCCGACGGACGTGGGGTCGTGCGGTTTTCCATAGCTCTATTTTTGGGCTCAGATCCTAGAGTCAAAAGTCCAATCGCGAACAATTGGTGCAGTGCAGCAAAGAATATCGGACTTATGTCGCGCCGGCGGATCCCGGCGTTGCCAGCAGGGTCATAGCGCGAACGCCGAATTACTATCTATTTAATAGCTGCCAGCGCTCTACCCACCTGCGCCAGACCCGCTTTTTACCCCAAAATCGGCATCGCCGTGGTCGCCTTGACGCGGTCCATCACGAAGCTGGTCTTGCAATCCTGCACGGCGGGGTGGCGCAGCAGGGTGTCCATCATGAAGCGTGAGTACGCGCTCATGTCGTGAAGCACCAGGCGCAGCAAGAAATCCATCTCGCCTGTCAGCGCCGTGCATTCCACCACCTCGGGCCAGGCCTGCACGCTGGCGCGAAACTCGTCCATCGGGTTGCGCTTGTTGCCTTCGGCGCGCTTTTCCAGGCGCACGTTCACGTAGGCGATCAGCCCCAGACCAAGGCTTTCGGGCTTGACCAGCGCCACATAGCGGTCGATCACGCCCGCATCTTCCAGCTTTTTGATGCGCCGCAGCACCGCGCTGGCCGACAGGCCGATCTGCTCGCCCAAGGCCTCGCAGGTGGCGCGGCCGTCGTCCTGCAACCGGCGCAGGATGGCGCGGTCGATGCGGTCGAGTGCGCCGGCGTCTTCCATGGCGCAATTTTACGGCGCCGATCGGTCTAGCCAAGCGGGTTTTCGCCATCGCACAGCCACTCACGCAGGATTTGCGCGGGCAGCCCCGATTTGACTCACGTTTTCTGCGCCAACCGCCATAGACAGCCCTCGCAACGCCAAAAAGCGCGGCCGGGCGCACCCTAGAGTCAGGCACTTGACCCGATCCATCTGCGCACCGACAGGAGACACCCCATGACCACCGACCCGAACGCCAGCACCGCCACCGCCCAGGCGGGCACCACCTGGGACAACCCCATGGGCACGGACGGCTTTGAGTTCATCGAATACGCCGCACCCGACCCGAAGGCCATGGGCGAGCTGTTCCAGCGCATGGGCTTCACCGCCGTGGCCAAGCACCGCCACAAAGACGTGACGCTGTACCGCCAGGGCGAGATCAACTTCATCATCAACGCCGAGCCCGACAGCTTTGCCCAGCGCTTTGCGCGCCTGCACGGGCCCAGCATCTGCGCCATCGCGTTTCGCGTGCAGGACGCCAAGGCCGCGCATGAGCGCGCCCTGTCGCTGGGCGCGTGGGGCTACGCGGGCCAGGCCGGCCCGGGCGAGCTGAACATTCCGGCCATCAAGGGCATTGGCGACTCGATCATCTACTTGATCGACCGCTGGCGCGGCAAGAATGGCGCGCAGCCGGGCGACATCGGCAACATCGGCTTCTACGACGTGGACTTCGAGCCGCTGCCCGGCATCACCGGCGCCGCCGCCGTGAACCCCGAAGGCTTCGGCATGACGGTGATCGACCACCTGACGCACAACGTGCACAAGGGCCGCATGGCCGAATGGGCGGGCTTTTATGAGCGCCTGTTCAACTTCCGCGAGGTGCGCTACTTCGACATCGAAGGCCAGGCCACGGGCGTGAAAAGCAAGGCCATGACCAGCCCGTGCGGCAAGATCCGCATTCCGATCAACGAGGAAGGCAACGACCAGAAGGGCCAGATCCAGGAATACCTGGACCGCTACCAAGGCGAAGGCGTGCAGCACATCGCACTGGCCAGCACCAACCTGTACGACACGGTGGACGCGCTGCAGATGGCGGGCGTGAAGCTGCTGAACACCAGCGAGACCTACTACGAGCTGCTGCCCAAGCGCATTCCCGCGCTGAAAGAGCCGATTGGCGAGCTGCAGTCGCGCAACATCCTGGTGGACGGCGCCGAGAACGAGCTGCTGCTGCAGATCTTCAGCGAGAACCAGCTGGGCCCGATCTTCTTTGAGTTCATCCAGCGCAAAGGCAACGAAGGCTTTGGCGAAGGCAACTTCAAGGCCTTGTTCGAGACGATGGAGCTCGATCAGATGCGCCGCGGGGTGTTGAAGGACACCACGGCGGGCTGAGGCAGTGGATGGAGGCAGCGCGCAGGCGGCAGCGCCGGTGGCTGCGCTGCATGGCTGGCACGCGGCGCGGGGCTTGGCATTTGCCAATCAAATCAGCCTCTGGCGCCCGCGCCACCAGCGCTGGCAGCTATCACTTTAGAAGCATATTGGGGCGCCTAGCCTATCGGCGCGGCGGATTGCGCTTCGGTCTTGCGCTTCACCCTGGCGTTTGGCCCCAGGCTTGCCGCATCCGCTCGGCATAGGCGTTCAGCACGTCCGGCCCTGGCTCCTGGCGCGGCCAGGTGAAGCTGATGCCGTCGCCTTCATAGCGCGGCACCACGTGCAGGTGAAAGTGGCCCACGGTCTGCCCGCCCAGCGCGCCGTTGGCTTGCAGCAGCGTCAGCCCAGGCGGGTCGAACGCCGCGCGAACGGCCACGGCCACGCGCTGGGCCGTGGCCATCACGGCACCGGCCTCTTCGGGCGACAGCTCGTACAGCGTGGGCGCGTGGCGTTTGCTGGCCACCAGCACATGGCCGGGTGTGACCTGGCCCAGGTCCATGAAGGCGATGGTCTGCGCGTCCTCAAACACGCGCGCCGCAGGGATTTCGCCCGCAATCAACCGGCAGAAGATGCATTGGCCGGGCGGCGAGGTGTCGACGAACATGGGCATGGTGGCCATCCTCCTTGGCAATGATCAGGGGCGTTGCCGGTGGGCTGCGCCAGGGCGCCGGGTGACGTGCGCCCGTGTGCCACAAGGCGTGCCTGCACGCGCAACGGCTTCGCGGCGCGCTTCGTGGCCGCCGGGGCGGCATCGCCCCAGGCGTACTCAGCCGCCCAAGGGGCGCTGCCGGGCTTGGTCCAGGTCGGCGCGGGCGCGGTCCAGCTTCTGTTGCGCCTTGTCGATCTTTTTCTGCTTGTTCGTGGACTGGGCCTTGGCCAGTTCGGCTTCGCGCTCTGCCACTTTCTTTTGCGCCTTTTCCACGCGCTGGGCGTGTTCCTGCGCCAGCCCTTCGTCGGTGCAATGGCGCTGGTTGGCCTCTAGCGCCTTTTGCAGGCCAGCCACTTCGCGCGCGTTGCCGCGCGCCTGGGCCGCGGCGATGTTCGATTCGATCTCGGCCTGCTTGGCCGCGCACGCGGGGCCCGGCTGGCCAGCGGCCAACGCGCAAGTCACGCCCAGCGCCAGCGGCGCAACGATCAAGCAACGGGTGATTTTTTTCAACATGTAAACCTTTGAAGTGGTGCGGCGGGTGCCATTCCCCTGCCCGGCCCCACGCAACATGGGCCAGACGGACATCCGCCAGTGTCACCGCCGATCATAGGCCCGCACAAAAAGGGTGCGCAGATGGCCACCCGTTGACGACCCGCGCGGGCCACTCAAGCCAAAGCCGCGCCACTACGGCTTTCGCCCCGGCAACCCAAACGCCAGCGCCCCCAGTGCGCCCTGCACCAGCTGGTACAGCCCGTAGATCACCCCCACGCCCACCGCTGCAGCCGCAGGCACGCCAAACGGCGCCAGGGCCGCCACGGCGGCGGCTTCGCGTGTGCCCCAGCCGCCCACGCTGGCGGGCAGCGCCGCCATCAGAAAGATGGGGGCGATGGCGAAGGCCCAGGCCGCCCAGCCGATGTGCACGCCCAGCGCCAGCCCGCCCGCAGCCAGCGCCGCAGCAGACAGCACCTGCACGGCGGCCGAGGCGGTGGCTTGTTGCAGCAGCTGGGCGAGGAAGTCCGGGCGCTCCACGGCGCCGCGCAGCGGTGCCAGCACGGCGGCAACGCGATGCAGCCAGCCCGCGCCGCCAGCGGAAGGTTCGCCCCGCCCGGCCCGCAACAACCAGGGCAGCGCCAGCGGCAGCAGCAACCAAGCCGTCGTGCCTGCCAGCATCAGCGCAACGAAGGCACCCGTGGGCAGGCGCAGCACCGGCGCCAGTTGCGGCGCGCAGGCGGCGGCGCCCAGGCCACCGATGGCGCACAGCATCCACAGGCCGCTGACACGGTCGAGCACCACCGACCAGCTGGAGGCCAGCGTGTCTTGCCCCGCTCGCTTGAGCACGACGGCGCGGTACAAGTCGCCGCCCAGCACGGCGCCGGGCAGCAGGGCGTTCAGGCCAATGGCTTGAAAGTACCAGCGGCTGGCGTCGCGCACCCCCATGTCGGCGCCCAGCCAGCGCGCCAGCGCGCGCCAGCGCAGGGCCGAGACGATGTTGGATGCGATGGCCGCTGCCAGCCCGGCCAGCAGCCAGCCGGGCTGCGCCTGGCGCAGCTGGCCGAGCACGCGCGCCGGGTCGGCCAGCCACAGCACGGCGCCCAGCAGCGCCAGCCCGAGCAGGCCGCGCCACAAGGCCTTGCGGGCGCGCTTCACACTATGATTTCAGTAGCTGCCGGCGCTGGTGGGTGCTGCGCTGGAGGCCGATTTGGCTCAAAATCTTCAGCCGCGTATTCCTGCGAATGAAACTGCGGCGTGCCGCTGGATTCGTAGTACACGCGGGTCAGCATTTCGCCGATCAGGCCGGCCACGACCAGCTGCACGCCCATCAGCACCAGCATGACGCCCACCAGCAGCAGCGGGCGCCCGCCGATGTCGTGCCCCGTCAGCTTGACCAGCAAGAGCCACATCAAAATCAGCCCGCCGGGCGTCATCAGCCACAGGCCCAGGCCGCCAAAGGCGTGCAGCGGGCGCTGGCGGTAGCGCATGAAGAAGACGATCAGGATCAGGTCAAGAATGACGCGGAAGGTGCGGTCGATGCCGTACTTCGACACGCCCGCCGTGCGCGCGTGGTGGCGCACCGGCACTTCGGTGATGCGCGCGCCCGCATCCTTGGCCAGCGAGGGGATGAAACGGTGCAGCTCGCCATACAGGCGGATGCGGTCGATGATGGGGCGGCGGTAGGCTTTCAACGCGCAGCCGTAGTCGTGCAGGTGCACGCCGGTGGCGCTGGAGATCAGCCGGTTGGCGATGCGCGAGGGCAGCTTGCGCGACAGTTCGGCGTCTTGCCGGTCTTTGCGCCAACCGCTGACCATGTCCACGTCGGGGTCGGTCTCTAGCCGGTTGAGCAGCAGCGGGATGTCGTCGGGCTCGTTTTGCAGGTCGGCGTCCAGCGTGACGACGTAGCGGCCGCGCACGCGGTCAAACCCGGCCTGCAGCGCGCTGGACTGGCCATAGTTGCGCGCCAGGAACACCGGGCGCAGCCAGGGCGTGGCGGCGGCCAGCTCGCGCAGCTTGGCGCGGCTGCCGTCGGTGGAGCCATCGTCCACGGCCAGCAGCTCGAAGCTAAACGGCTGCCCGTGCATGGCCGCACCAATGCGCCGCACCAGCTCGGGCAGGTTGTCGACTTCGTTGTAGATGGGCACCACGATGGAGACATCGGGCGCCGGGGTGCGGTCAGCGTTCATGAAAGGGGCGCGCGCCTGGCGGGATAATGCGGCGATTGTGCCTTGCACGGTTTGCCGGACCCCAGCGCGCCCTTTGCGCGCGCCCCGCCGGCGGTTTCGGTTTTTTCCACCCGCATGAATTCAGCCAACGCGCTGCCCGCGCCTTCGCTTCGCTCCCCCGTGGCCCATCCGTTGGTGTGGTTGCTGGCCCTGTGCCTGGCGCACGTCGTGGCGCGCGTGGCCGTTTCGCCCGCCCTGAAGTGGGACGAGGCCGAGCAGATCCTGTGGACCCAACACCTGGCCTGGGGCTACGGCGCGCAGCCGCCGCTGTACACCTGGCTGCAGTGGGGCATGAACCAGGTTTTTGGCCCCAGCGTGCTGTCGCTGTCGCTGCTCAAGCACGGGCTGCTGGCGCTGACCTATGCGCTGATGTACTTGGCCGGGCGCGAGCTGCTGGGCCCGCGCGGCGCGTGGTGGGCGTCGGCCAGCATGCTGCTGCTGCCCGCGCTGGGCTGGTATTCGGTGCGCGACCAGACGCACACCATCCTGGTCACCGCCATGACGGGCGGCGCGTGGTGGCTGCTGTTTCGCATCGTGCGGCGCCCCCGCCCGCAGGATTTCGCCTGGCTGGGCCTGGTCTGCGCCTGCGGCGTGCTGGCCAAATACAGCTATGTGATGGTGATCGGCGCGATGCTGCTGGCCGCGCTGTCGGTGGCCGAATCGCGCCGCGCCTTGCTGTCGCGCGGCTGGTGGCTGGCGCCGCTGGTGGGCGCGCTGGTGGTGGCGCCGCATGCGCTGTGGCTGCTTCACCACCTGCACGAAGCCACCGCCGGCACGCTGAGCAAGATGCAGATTCAGCCCGAGCGCGGGCTGGTCAAAGGCCTGATCGCGCTGGTGGACGGGCTGGCGGGCATGTTCGCGTTGTTTGCACTGGTGGCGCTGTGGGCGTTTCGCCGGTCCTGGTGGAAAAAACCCGCGGCGCCCGCCGTACCCTGGGCGCAGCGCGTGCTGTGGCGCTACCTGGCGCTGACGCTGCTGGCCCTGCTGGGCATGGTGGTGGTGGCCGGGGTGACCAGCTTCAAGGGCCGCTGGCTGCTGCCCCTGCTGTGCGTGGTGCCTCTGGCGGCGTTTGCGGCGCGGCCCGAGCTGCAGCAGCACCCGCGCGCCGGGCGCTACACCGGCGCCATTGTGGCAATCGCCCTGGTACTGCTGCTGGCCGCCGGCGTGCGGCCTTGGTTCAGCGGCGCGCGCGGCGACACGGACGAGCTGAACCACGATGCGCGCGCCCTGGCTGGCCAGCTGATGGACAAGGGCTACGACCGCCGCAGCCCCATCATCGCGGCCGACCACATGCTGGGCGGCATGCTGCGCACGCGGTTTCCGCAGGCCGAGGTGTACGCCTGCAACGCCGACGAGCAGGACGTGGCGCGCTGCGTGGCCAGGCTCACCGCCCGCGCGCAGGCCGGCGGCGAGGGCTGGCTGCTGATCTCCCGCGCCGACCGGCTGGAGCCGCACTGGTGGAGCACCGTGTTGGCCGCCATCGGCCCCCAGAACCAGCAGGTGATCGAGCTGCCCTTCCACATGGTGCGCGCCGGCACCCCGCCCGCGCACTATGACTATGTGTGGCACCCCGCCGCCCGCCAACCATGAGCACCATCCTCGTCACCGGCTGCGCCGGCTTCATCGGCATGCACTGCACCGAACGCCTGCTGGCGCGCGGCGACACGGTGGTGGGCGTCGACAACCTGAACGCGTACTACGACCCAGCGCTCAAGCACGCGCGGCTGGCGCGGGTGGCAAACCACCCTCGTTTTCGCTTTGAAAAGCTCGACGTGGCCGACCGCACCGCGCTGCACATGCTGTTCGATCAGGTGCGGCCCACTCGCGTACTGCATCTGGCCGCGCAGGCGGGCGTGCGCTACTCCATCGACCAGCCCGACGACTACACCGACGCCAACCTGCTGGGCTTCGGCAACGTGCTGCAGGGCTGCCGCAAGGCGAAAGTGCAGCACCTGGTTTTCGCCAGCAGCTCCAGCGTGTACGGCGGCAACGCCAAGCTGCCCTACAGCGAACGCGACGCGGTGGACCACCCCGTGAGCTACTACGCCGCCACCAAGAAAGCCAACGAGGTGATGGCGCACAGCTACGCCCACCTGTACGGCATGCCCACCACCGGCCTGCGCTTCTTCACCGTGTACGGGCCCTGGGGCCGGCCCGACATGGCGCTGTTCAAGTTCACCCGCGCCATGCTGGCGGGCGAGGCGATCGACGTGTATGGCAATGGCCAGCTGGTGCGCGACTTCACCTACATCGACGACATCGTGGAAGGCGTGCTGCGCGTGCTGGACAAGCCCGCCACACCCGACCCGACCTACGACCCGCTGGCGCCCAACCCCGGCACCAGCAGCGCGCCCTACCGCATCTTCAACATTGGTAACAGCGCGCCCACGGTGCTGATGGACTACATCGCTGCCATCGAGGCGGCGCTGGGCACCACGGCCCTCAAGAACATGCTGCCCATTCAGTCGGGCGACATGCACAGCACCGCCGCCGACACCTCGGCCCTGGCCGCCTGGGTGGGTTTTTCGCCCAGCACGCCGGTTAGCGAAGGCGTGGCGCGCTTCGTCCATTGGTACCGCGAGTTCTATCAAGCATGAAAGTCACCGTCTTCGGCACCGGCTACGTCGGTCTGGTTCAAGGGGCCGTTCTGGCCGATGTGGGGCACGACGTGGTGTGCGTCGATATCGACGCCGCGAAAGTGGCGGCGCTGCAGGCTGGGCGGATTCCCATCCACGAGCCCGGCCTGACGCCGCTGGTGCAGGCCAACCACGCGGCCGGGCGCCTGCACTTCACCACCGACGCGGCGGCGGGCGTGGCGCACGGCGACCTGATCTTTCTGGCCGTCGGCACGCCGCCCGACGAAGACGGCAGCGCCGACCTCAAGCACGTGCTGGCCGTGGCGCGCACCATCGCCGCCCACATGGCGGCGCCCAAGACCATCGTCAACAAATCCACCGTGCCCGTGGGCACCGCCGACAAGGTGGCCGCCGAGGTGCGCCAGGCGCTGGCCCAGCGCGGCGCCGACATCGCTTTTGAAGTGGTGTCCAACCCCGAATTCCTGAAAGAAGGCGCCGCCGTGGCCGACTGCATGCGGCCCGACCGCATCGTCATCGGCACCAGCAGCCCCACCGCCGAACGCCAGCTGCGCGAGCTGTACGCCCCCTTCAACCGCAACCACGACAAGATCGTGCTGATGGACGTGAAGAGCGCCGAGCTGACCAAGTACGCCGCCAACGCCATGCTGGCCACCAAGATCAGCTTCATCAACGAAATCGCCGGCCTGGCCGAACGCCTGGGCGCCGACATCGAGGCGGTGCGCCGCGGCATCGGCAGCGACCCGCGCATCGGCTACCACTTCATCTACCCCGGTGCGGGCTATGGCGGCAGCTGCTTCCCCAAAGACGTCAAGGCGCTGATCCACACGGCGCGCAGCGTCGGCTTCACACCCGAGGTGCTGGAAGCCGTAGAGCGCCGCAACGACGCCCAGCGCGAGGTGCTGGCCGAACGCGTGCTGGCGCACTACGGCCCTGACCTGCGCGGCAAGACCATCGCCGTCTGGGGCCTGGCCTTCAAGCCCGAAACCGACGACATGCGCGAAGCGCCCAGCCGCAACCTGCTGGCCGCGCTGTGGGCCGCCGGCGCCCAGGTGCGCGCGCACGACCCGGTGGCCATGCCGGAGGCCCGCCGCATCTTCGGCGAGCGCGCCGACCTGACCTTGTGCGATTCACCCATGGCCGCGCTGGAAGGCGCCGACGCCCTGGCCATCGTGACCGAGTGGAAGCAGTTCCGCGTGCCCGACTTCAACCGCATCGCCCAGGCCCTGCGCGACCGCATCGTGTTCGACGGCCGCAACCTGTACGACCCGGCGGTGGTGGCGCGGCACGGGCTGGCGTATGAGTCGATTGGGCGGCCAGCGCGCGGCTGAAGCCAGCCGCAGTTGGAACAAAGCCAGCTCGCCTTCCCCGCGCCGCCGCAAACGCACCGCCTCAAGCTGCTAACGCTGAACACGCCATGCCACGCTTCGCCGCCAACCTCAGCATGCTCTACACGGAGCTGCCGTTTCTCGACCGCTTTGAAGCTGCCGCGCGCGATGGCTTTCAGGGCGTGGAGTTCCTCTTTCCCTACGCCTTCGCGCCCGAAGACATCGCGGCGCGCCTGCGGGGCAACGGCTTGCAGCAGGTGCTGTTCAACGCGCCGCCGGGTGGCAGCGACGCCGCAGGCTTCGAGGCCGCCTGGGCTGCCGGGCAGCGCGGCACGGCAGCGGTGGTGGGGGCTGAGGCCGACTTTCGCACCGGTGTGCAATGGGCGCTGCGCTACGCCGACGCGCTGGATTGCCCCCGCATCCACTGCATGGCTGGGTTGCTTCCAGAGGCCGCCAGCGCAGACCAGATCAGCGCCGCAAGCTCTGTTTATGAGAGCAACCTGCGCTGGGCCGCAGCGCAGGCGGCCGCTGCCGGGCGCGAGATTTTGATCGAGCCGATCAACCCACGCGACATTCCGCGCTTCTTCCTCAACCGGCAGGACGACGCCCACGCCATCGTGCAGAAGATCGGCGCGCCCAACCTGAAGGTGCAGTTTGACCTGTACCACTGCCAGATCGTGGAGGGCGACGTGGCCACCAAGATCCGGCACTACCTGCCCACCGGGCGCGTAGGCCATTTCCAGATCGCCGGGGTGCCCGAGCGGCACGAGCCCGACGTGGGCGAGCTGAACTACCCGTACCTCTTCAACGTGATCGACGAAGTGGCCGCCGCCTGCGCCTGGCAAGGCTGGGTGGGTTGCGAATACCGCCCGCAGCGCGGCGCCGTGCCCGCAGGCACCAGCGACGGGTTGGGCTGGTTGCGCCACGCCACGGCGTGAAGTTGTTCGCCACAGGTGGCGCGCACACGCCCGTCCATCCACCATACACGCCGTCACGACTGCGGCACTTTGCGCCAAAACATGTGCGTTTTCAGACGGCGGCGCCGCCGGAATGCGCCCCTGTCCTACAGCCCCGCCGCGCCGTGCGCCTAAGCTCAGCTTGTGCGGCGCGGGGCCACCACCAAGGTGCTTGCCGGATGGCCAGACAGGCGCCGTGACCGCAGCCGAATTCCAGAGGAAACACCATGAAGTTCAACCTGTTCCAAGCCACGCGCACCGGCCTGCTGGTGGCGGCGGCCGTGCTCGCCACAGGCGCCGCGATGGCACAAGACTCGCCCGGCGCAGCCAAGGGCTTTGACTATTGGGGCCGCGCCAACGGCAACACGAATCACGACAACCATTGGCGCCGCGAGTCGTTTCAAGAGCGTGCCGAGCGCCGCCGGCTGGAGCGCGAACGCGAGCGCTACGATCGGGATCGCTTCAACCGCGAGGGTTATGACCGGCGTCGGCACGACCGCGAACCGCGCAACGACTTTGACGTGGATCGCCGCAGGTTCGGCCCCAACGGCCAGCCCATCCAGCCCTACAACCGCCCGCATTCCGACGGCGGCTGATACCGGCGCCGCGCGCTGGCGGCGGTAACGCCACGGCGCGCGCTACAGTGACCCTCATGTCTACCCGACCCATTTCCCGCCAGGCCGCACTGCGCCTGCTGACGGGCGCCGGCCTGGCGGCGCTGCTGCCGCTGGGCGCGTGCGCTGCAGGCGGCAACGCCGCCAACGGGATGCGCAGCATCACCTTGTCGCAGGCCAAACTGAATGAGTTGCTGGCCAAGCGCTTTCCGTACACGCGCAATTTTTCGGGCTTGGCGGATCTGTCCTTGCAGTCGCCGCGCCTGCGGCTGCTGCCGCAGACCAACCGCCTGGGCACGGCGGTGGACATGGTGGTGTCCGAACGCCTGACCGGCAGCCGCTACACGGGCGGGCTGGATCTGGATTACGGCCTGCGCTTTGACGAGCAAGAAGGCGCGATCCGCATGGCCGACGTGAAGGTCAACCGCATCGACGTCGATCAGGTGCCGCCCGCGCAACGCGAACTGCTGTCGCGCTATGGGCCGCGCGCAGCGGAGACGCTGTTGTCCAACGTGGTGCTGTACCGCATCCCGGACGAATACCTGAGCATGGCGCGCAACCTGGGCTGGGCAGTGAACGCGCTGCGCGTGCAGCCCGAGGGCCTGCGCATCGAGGTGGGCCCGCAGGGTGCTCGCTAAGACCCTTCAAGTCAAATAGGCCGCCAGCGCCCGGCACACCAGCGCTGTCAGCTATTTTTTTGATAGTCAAGGTGCTGCGCGCACCCGCCGCTGTGTCGCGTTGATCGGGCCTGAAACCCCACACCCGCATAACCCAGGCAGCGGTACCCACCGAACACGCACTGGTGCTGCGGCACGACGCAGCGGCGCCGCCACCGCCTGCGCTCGCGCCGCATCGGCCTTACGCCGTGGTCAGGCCGACAGCCGCATCGGCCGCCGCGTCCAGCTCGGCATGCACCGCCAGGGTCTGGTGGCAGGCTCGGGCGGCTTCGGCGCCTTTTTCGACGAAGTGGCGGCTGAAGAAATCGCGGTGCGTGGCGTGCTCGTGGTAGTCCTTGGGCGTGAGCACCACCGAAAACACGGGCACGCCCGAATCCAGCTGCACGCGCATCAGCGCGTCGACCACGGCGGGGGCGACGAAGTCGTGGCGGTAAATGCCGCCGTCCACCACCAGCGCGCAGGCCACCACGGCGGCAAAGCGGCCGCTGCGCGCCAGGCGCTGGGCAAACAGCGGAATTTCAAACGCGCCCGGCACGGTGAAATGCTGCACCGGCGCAGGCGCGGCGCCCTGCGCGGGCAGGCGCGCCCATTCGGCGGTGAAGCCTTCATAGGCGCGTGCCACCACGTCGGCGTGCCAGCTGGCGGCGATCCACGCCACCGGCAAGGCGGCGGGCGCCGCAGGCAAAGAGGAGGAAGTCAAAGACACAGGCTGATTCATGACGGTCTCAACAAAAGAGATTTGGACAGAATCAGGGCGCACACGGCGCGCACCACGCCCAGGCTGCGCGCAGCCCAACGGCCGCGCGCAGCCAAGGGGCCGCGCGTCGCACGCTCTCTTTCATCCGGACTGTGACCGTCGGCTCTGGCATCGCACCAGATCTGCTGACCCTGGGCGGCCTGCTGGCCATCCAGGCGCTCGCGGGCTGCTGCCTTGTCAGGCAGATACCGCCGGTGGGGATTTCCACCCCGCCCTGAGAACGCATGTGCCCGCCCGCGGGCCGGCACAGGGCGAATCATAGGCCCGGCCGCAGCGCCAGGCGGTCGCGCGTGCGGCAACACGCGCGCCGCACAGGGGCTTGGAAACATGGCGCGCGCAGCACCTCACCCTGCCACCCGCACCTCGGCCACCGGCGCCGCCGCGTTCAGCCCGCGCCGTCCAGCAAGCCGATCAGCGCCTGCGCGGCCGCCGGGTTGCGCGCCTTCGCGCCGCTGATGAACTGCACGAACACATCGCGCCGCGCGCGGCCCAGCTGGCGCGCGCCATCTGCGTCGATCAGCGGCAGGTCGGCGGGCAGCCCGCCCTGCTGCCAGGTGCGCACGCGCTCGGCCCACTGCGCCAGATCCGGCTGCGTATAGCCGGTGGCGCAGTCGGCCTGGCTGCGCATCAGGCGGGCGTAGATGAAGCCCGCCGTGGGGTCGAACACATTGGGGAAGTCGGTCGAATCGGTGGCCACCGTGGCCACGCCGTAGGCGCGCGCCAGCGCCAGGTAGTCGGCGCACGCGAAGCTGGGGTGGCGCGGCTCCAGCACGTGGCGCAGGCGCAGGCCGTCCACCTCGTCGGGCAGCAGCGCCAAGAACAGCTCGACATCGCTGGCGTTGAAGGCGTAGGTGGGCCGCAGCTGCCAGACGATCGGCCCCAGGTGCGCGCCCAGTTGGGTGATGCCCGAGGCGAAGAAATGCGTCACCGATTCGGCGCCCGACGCCAGCTCGCGCCGCAGCGTGGCCATGCGGTGCGCCTTCACCGAAAAGACGAAGCCGGGCGGCACTTCGGCGGCCCAGCGCGCCCAGGTTTCGGGCTTGGGCGTGGTGTAGAAAGTGGAATTGATTTCCAGCCCGCTCAGGTGCTGGCTGGCGTAGGGCAACTCTTGCGACGCGCGCAGCCCGGGCGGGTAGAAAGCGCCACCGCGCCAGCCTTCAAAGCTCCAGCCGCCGATACCGATGTGGGCTTGGCCAGAGCGGCGGCGCGTGGCCATGGCTTTAGCCGCTTTTTGCTACGTTAAGCATAGCTGCCAGCGCTGGTGGAGCAAGCGCTGGCAGCTCATAAAGCATTGAAGACCGGCGCATGGGCCTCAGGCAGCGCGCGGTATTTCCAGCCCGCGCTGCACCGCAGGGCGCGCGACGAAGGCTTGCAGCACGCGGTCGACTTCGGTGAACTGGTCGTAGTGCACCAGATCGCGCGCCTCGTAAAAGCCGATCAGGTTGCGCACCCACGGGAAGATGGCGATGTCGGCGATGCTGTAGTCGTCGCCCATCACCCAGCGCTTGCCTTTCAGGTGGCCGTTCAGCACGCCCAGCAGGCGCTCGCTTTCGGCCACATAGCGGCCCAGCGGTCGCTTGTCTTCATAGGCCTTGCCGGCGAACTTGTGAAAGAAGCCCAGCTGCCCGAACATGGGGCCGACGCCGCCCATCTGGAACATCAGCCACTGCAGCGTTTCGTAGCGCCGCGCGGGGTCTTGCGGCATCAGCTGGCCGGTCTTGTCGGCCAGATAGACCAGGATGGCGCCCGATTCAAACAGCGCCAGCGGCTGGCCGCCCGGGCCATGAGGGTCGAGGATGGCCGGAATCTTGTTGTTGGGGTTGAGCGACAGGAATTCGGGCGAAAGCTGGTCCTGCGTGTCGAAGCTGACGCGGTGCGCCTCGTACGGCAGGCCGGTCTCTTCCAGCATGATGGATACCTTCACGCCGTTGGGCGTGGGCAGCGAATACAGCTGCAGCCGGTCGGGGTGCCGGGCCGGCCATTTGCTAAGGATCGGGAAGTCTTGGAGCGTGCGCATGCGCTGCAATATACGACAGGGGTTTTTCGCCTGCAGGGCGCGCGGCCTGCCGGGCACCAGGCGGACACCCGTCGGGCGTGCGGCGGCGCAGCGCGGCAACCCGCGCACGGCGTGAGCCGGGCCGCGCAAGCGGAGGCATGGCCGGAGTTACATATCAAAAACGGCTTTGGCGCCCGCCCCATCAGCGCTGACCGCTATTGATTTCAAAGCATTCCACGGCACGCAGGGCGGGCCGTTGCGCGCCTGCGCGCAAGGCAGACGCCCCCGGCGCATGGGCGCTGCGCGCGGTCAGGGTGCGCCCTCTAAAGCCGCCATGGCATCAGGCCAGCGTGGGCGGTTGCAGGTAAAGTCAACGCGTCCTTTTCTTTCTTCCGTTCTTTCGTTTTCGGCGGCCCAGCCCGTGCCCACCATGAACGCCCCTGTGCACCACGAACTTCCCGGCAACCTGCTCGACGCCGCGCGCGCCCAGCAACAGATCGACGCGCAATGGGACGGCGACATCCTTCGCCAGCTGACCGACTACATCGCCATCCCGGCCAAGTCGCCCACCTTCGACGCCGACTGGCAGCAGCACGGCTTCATCGACACCGTGGTGCGCAACGCCGCGCAGTGGGTGGAATCGCAGAAGGTGCCGGGCCTGAAGCTGGAAGTGGTGCGCATCGGCCAGCGCACGCCGGTGATCTTCTTTGAGATCGAGGGCACCAAGCCCGGCAGCACGCAGACCGCGCTGATGTACGGCCACCTCGACAAGCAGCCCGAGTTCAGCGGCTGGCGGGGTGATCTGGGCCCGTGGACGCCCAAGTACGAAGACGGCAAGCTGTACGGGCGCGGCGGCGCCGACGACGGGTACGCCGTGTACGCCGCCATCGCCGCGGTGCAGGCGCTGAAAAGCCAGAACGTGCCGCACCCGCGCATCGTCGGCCTGATCGAAACCAGCGAAGAAAGCGGCTCGCCCGACCTGCTGCCCTACATCGAAGCGCTGCGCGCGCGCCTGGGCGACGTGGGCCTGGTGGTGTGCCTGGATTCGGGCGCCGGCAACTACGACCAGCTGTGGCTGACCACCAGCCTGCGCGGCATGGCCGCCGGCACGCTGAAGGTGGAGGTGCTGACCGAGGGCGTGCACTCGGGCGACGCATCCGGCCTGGTGCCCAGCAGCTTCCGCATCCTGCGGCAGGTGCTGGACCGGCTGGAAGACAGCGCCACCGGCCGCCTGTTGCCCGCCAGCTTTCATTGCGAGGTGCCGGCAGAGCGCGTTGAGCAGGCCAAGGTCACCGCTGCGATCCTCGGCGACGATTTGTTCAAGCGTTTTCCGTGGGTGCACTACGACTGCGGCGGGCGCGAGCAATCCGTGCTGCCCATGACCAGCGACCCGGTGGACGCGCTGCTGGCCCGCACCTGGCGCCCCACGCTCAGCGTGACCGGCGCCGAGGGCCTTCCCACCCTGCAGAACGCGGGCAACGTGCTGCGGCCGTACACGGCCTTCAAGCTCAGCCTGCGCCTGCCCCCGCTGGTGGACGGCGCGCAGGCGGTGCAGGACTTGAAGCGCCTGCTGGAAGACAACGCGCCCTACCAGGCCAAGGTCACGTTTGAAGGCGGCGGCGGCGCCACGGGCTGGAACGCGCCCACCTCGGCCAGCTGGTTCGCGCAGGCGCTGGACGCGGCTTCGCAGGCGCACTTTGGCGCGCCCTGCGGCTATATCGGCCAGGGCGGCACCATTCCGCTGATGAGCCAGCTCAGCGAAGGCTTTCCCACCGCGCAGATGATGGTGTGCGGCGTGCTGGGGCCCAAGAGCAACGCGCACGGGCCCAACGAATTCCTGCACGTGCCCTATGCCAAGCGCCTGACGGCCGCCGTGGCCGAAGTCATCGCCCGCATGCCTTGACGAGCCGCCTGCCGCCCCCTTCCACCTGGCTGCCCGGCAGCCTGCCTGACGACAATCTGGTGCTGCACGACTGGCCTCTGCCGGTTGGCGGGCCGATTCGCGGGCAGGTGCTGCTCGTGCACGGCCTGGGTGAGCACGCAGGCAACTACACCGAGCTGGCCGACCAGCTCAACCACTGGGGCTTTTCCGTGCGCGGGTACGACCAGTACGGCCACGGCGACTCCAGCGGCCAGCGCGGCGATGTGCCCGACGAAGACCGGCTGATGCGGGATCTGGCCACCGTCATCGACGACACGCGCGCCGTGATGGACGACCGTCTGCCTTTGATCCTGCTGGGCCAGGGCATGGGGGCGCTGGTGGCCGCCCGTCTGGTGAGCCGCAAGCTGCGCCGCGTCGAAGGGCTGGTGATGTCCTCACCCGCGCTATCGGTTTGCTCTCGCATAGCGCAGGCGCCCCTGCTGCGTGCGATGGCGCTGGTGGCCGCCCATTGGCCCATCGAAAGCCGCGCGATCGCAGAGGACATGACGCACGACCTGCAGGCGATTGAAGCGTGGCGCAAGGATCGCTTGCGCCACGAATGCCTGACCGCGCGGCTGGCGCATTTCATCGTCAAGCACGGCGAGGAGGTGCTGGCCCGCGCGCCCCGCTGGAAGTTGCCCACGCTGCTGCTCTACGCCGGCCGAGACCAGCTGGTCTTCTCCGAAGGCAGCGAAAGGTTCGCGCGCCTGGCACCCGCCGACGTGGTGCAGGCGCACCATTTCCCGATGCACTTTCACGCGCTGCTGCACGAGCTGGATCGGCAGCCGGTTTACGAGGCGCTGCGCCAATGGCTGTGCGCGCGCTACCCGGCGATCATGCTGAACCAGGCGCCGCCTTACCCGTAGTTCAGCGTCAAAACCGCCCGCAGCGCAGGTGGATACAGCGCCGGCAGCTACGATTTTGATATCAAACCACGCTCATCGCTGGCGCGGCCCCGCGCACTCAGCCGCTGGTCAGCAGCACCGCCAGCGCTGCCAGCGGCGCGGTTTCGGCGCGCAGCACACGCGGGCCCAGGTGCACGGGCGCAAAGCCGCTGGCGCGCGCGGCGGCCTCTTCGGCGGGGCTCAAGCCGCCTTCGGGGCCCGACAGCAGCGTGACCGGCTCGTCCGGCGCCAGCGCGGCGGCCAGCGTGTGCAGGCGCGGCGCGGCGGCGTCCAGCGAAAGCAGCCAGCGCGTGCCGCCTGCGCTGCCAGCGGTATTCAATAGCTCCTGAAATGTGAGCTGCTCGCGCACGTCCAGCAAGCGGTTGCGCCCACTTTGTTCGCAAGCCGCAGTAGCAACCGCCTGCCAGTGGGCGCGCTTTTTCTGCGCCCGCTCCCCCGACAGGCGCAGCGCGCAGCGCTCGGTCAGCACGGGGGTAAGCGCCGCGGCGCCCAGCTCGGTGGCCTTCTCGACCAGCCAATCCATGCGGTCGGACGCCATCACGCCAGTGGCCAGCTGCACGGGGCGCAGCGGCTCGCGCTCGATGGCCTGGTGCTCGCCCAGGCGCACGCGCACGTCGCTGCGGCCCATGGCGGTGACGGTGGCCAAGCATTCGCCGCCTTCGCCGTTGAATAGGGTGATCTGGGCGCCGGGCTGCAGGCGCAGCACCTGCACGTGGCGAGCGGCGCCCGGCGGCAAGGCCAGGTCGGCATCGGGTGTGAGGGGGCCGGGAACGTGAAATCGGGGCATGGCAGGGCGCAAACAGTGCGCCGATGGTAGCGGGCGCTGCGCTAGCATCGGCGCACCATGCCCGCCCGCCTCGCTGCCAGCCCCACCGCCTGCCCTTCCTGCCGAGCGCCGATGGCCGCGTACAGGGTGGCCGGGCACAACGGCGTGGAGATCGAGCTGGACCTGTGCCACGCCTGCCACGGCATCTGGTTTGACGGCAACGAGAACCTGCGCATGTCGCCGCAAGGCGTGATCGACCTGTTTGGCGACTTGCACCAGCACCGCGACGACCCGCACACGCCGCTGGCGCAGACCATGCACTGCCCGCGCTGCCGCCGCACGCTGGCGGAGGGCGTGGACGTGGTCAAGAGCGGCCGCTATTTCACCCACCGCTGCCCCGAGCGGCATGGCCGCTTCACCACGTTTTCATCCTTCATGATCGAAAAGGGCTTCGTGCGCCAGCTCACGCGGCCCGAGATCGAAGACCTGGCCGAGCGCGTGAAGGTGATCGAATGCACCAGCTGCGGCGCGCCGGTGGATTTGCGCAAGGAGCACGCCTGCTCGTACTGCCGGGCAGCGCTGTCGCTGCTGGACCCGCAGGCGGTGGAAAAAGCGCTGTCGAACCTGGGCCGCAAGCAAGAGCGCGCCGAGGAAGGTCCGCGCGCCACCGACCTGGCCGACGCGCTGGTCAGCATCGAGCGCGACCGCGCGCGCCAGCAACGCGAAGAGCAAAAAGAGCGCTGGCAGCAAGGCAGCGCCGCGGACTCGGGGGACCTGTGGGCCGCCGGGCTGGAACTGGTCTGGCGCGTCCTGACCCGCTGACGCCCGCTTGTCTTTGCCCCCCGCAGGCCACTCAATGAAAGCGCCCGCCGGTGACCGTGCCGCGCCAGAAGGGATGAATCTGCCCCCATGGAAACGCGCGAGATGGTGTAGCGCGTCGGGGTCAGCATACCGCCGTGCGGCTGGCAGTACGCGCTGCACAGGCTCGCCCCAGCCGCGGTAGGCCGTTTCCAGATCGCCCTCTGCGCGGCAGGAAAGCGCTGCAGCAAGCCATCGTCGCCGAAGGTAGCCACCCGGCTTGGCGATGGCGCGCAACATGGCCTTGGCACACGGCGGGCGCATGAGGGGAAGCGGGCGGCCTGGCGGCTGCGGGCTGGTGGATCGCCTGGCGCGGCCATGCCAGGCGTGAGCGCCACCTCCGATTCAGCGGAAACTATGGTTTCAATAGCGTCTAGCGCCGGTAAATCAAGCGCTGCCGTCAATTTGACTCACGCCTGAGCTGGCAGCACCATGCCCCGGCATTCGCCAAAGCCGATGCGCGCCGCACCCAGCTTTTCGCACCAACCCCGCAGGATGACCGCGTCGCCGTCCAGCAGGAAGGTGCGCTGCTCGTCCGTACCACCCAGCGTGATGGGCTGGCTGCCGCCCACGCTCAGCTCCACGATGGCGCCAGCCTCGGCGTGTGTGGGGCCGCTGATGGTGCCGGTGCCGCACAAGTCGCCCGGCTGCAGGTTGCAGCCGCCCACGGTGTGCTGCGCCAGCATCTGCGCGACGGTCCAGTACTGGTGGCGAAAGCTGGTTCGCGTGATCTCGGCCGCCGGCCAATCACGCGCGCGGTGTCGCGCGGTTTCGATGGTGACCGACAGCTGCACGTCCAACCCGCCGTGAGCGCGGTTGGTTGTGTCGTCCAGGTAGGCCAGCGGCTGCGGGTCGTCCCCCGAACGCGGCAAAGGTACGCGGTACGGCGCCAGCGCTTCCATGGTGACGATCCAGGGCGAAATGCTGGTGCAGAAGTTCTTACCAAGGAAGGGGCCCAGCGGCGCCATTTCCCAGAACTGGTGGTCGCGCGCCGACCAGTCGTTGAGCAGGCACATGCCGAAGATGTGCTGCTCTGCATCGGCCAGCTTCACCGGCTTGCCCATTGCATTGCCGGGGCCGATGAAAAAGCCCATTTCCAATTCGTAGTCCAGCCGCGTGCACGGCGTGTAGACCGGCGTTTTGGCGCCGGGTGGCATAGCTTGGCCGTTGGGGCGCTGGAAGTCGGTGCCGCTGACCACCACGCTGCTGGCGCGGCCGTGGTACGCGATGGGCAGCCACTGGAAGTTGGGCGTAAGCGGGTTGTCGGGGAACAGCAGCTTGCCAACATTGATGGCGTGGTGGATGGAGGTGTAGAAGTCGGTGTAGTCGCCGATACGCGTCGGCAGCGCGTATTCCACCTCCGCCAGCGGGATCAGGCAACCGCGCAGGATCTGTTGCGTGCCACCGTTGGCGCTGGTGTGCAGCGCGTCGAACAGCGCCATGCGCAGCGCGTGCCAGGCCTGCGGGCCCGCAGCCATGAAGTCATTGAGCGCCGGCCGTGCGGCAAGGCCGAGCACCGTCTGAACATCGCCCGAAAGCGCGCCATGGCCATGCAGCGCCGCCAAGTCCAGCGCCTGGTCGCCGATGGCCACCGCACCCCGGAACGCCTCCGCGCGGCCGCGCCGCCGCAGTACGGCAAACGGAAGGTTCTGGATGGGAAAGTCGCCGCCGGATGCGTTGGCAGCAGCCAACCAACTGCGCGCAGCAGGGTCATGGGTCGCGTCGAGCCTGGTCATTTTTACTCACGAATCAATAGCTGCTTGCGCTTTATGGACAAGCGCTACAGCCCAATTTCATTCAAATGGCAGCTGCCAACCTTTGGCACGCCGCCCTCAACGCCCATCCAACGGCCGCGGAGCAGGCCACTCCAGCAGACGCCGTTCCACGACCTGCGCCGGGAACGGGTGTGATCCCCCTTCGCGCAGCAGACGGGGAGGCGCGTCAGTGCCACAGGGAGTGCGTCCATTTCACGGGGTGTCACTTCAAACCTTCATCAAAAATCGCCACCGCCCGCGTCCACCCCGCTGACGCACCGCGAATCTTGTGCGGAAAGCAGCTGATGTAAAAGCCCGTGGGCGGCAGCACTTCCAGGTTGTGCAGCTTTTCCAGGTGACAGTAGCCGATGTCACGGCCGGCCTTGTGGCCTTCCCAGATCAGGCTGGCGTCTTGCGTGGCAGCGTATTTTTCCGCGGTGTAGACGAAGGGCGCGTCCCAGCTCCAGGCGTCGGTGCCGGTCAGGCGCACGCCACGCTCAAGCAGGTACATGGTGGCGTCGTAGCCCATGCCGCAACCGGCGCTGACGAAGTCGTTGTGCCCATAGCGGCTGCCGGCGCGGGTGTTCACCACCACGATCTCCAGCGGGCTCAGCGCGTGGCCGATGCGTTTCAGCTCCGCTTCCACGTCGGCAGCGGTCACCACGTACCCATCGGGCATGGCGCGGAAGTCCAGCTTCACGCCGGGCTGAAAGCACCACTCCAGCGGCACTTCATCGATGGTCCAGGCGCGCCTCTTCTCGCCCAGCGCCTTGTCCATGGTGCTGTGGAAGTGGTAGGGCGCGTCCAGATGGGTGCCGTTGTGGGTGGACAGCTGGACCGTCTCCACCGCCCACACGTCGCCGTCGGGCAGATCTTCCTGCTTCAGGCCGGGGAAAAACGGCGCCATCTGCTCGAACGAGTTCTTGTGGTCAAAGTACTGGATCTTGGGCGCGAACGCGGGTGGATCGGAGACCACGTCGTTCTCCAAGTAGATCGACAGGTCAACGAATTGGCGGGGCATGGAGGTTTTCCTTCGAGGGTATGTCGCTTCGACTACTTCTTCCAATGCGCCATCGGCAGGCCGGTCACTGGCGCGGTGAAATAGGGGATGGTGGTGCCCATCAGGCTGCCGATGTAGGCCGTGCGCAAATCGGGCCCGCCAAAGGTGATGCTGGCCATCCACGGTGCAACGGTGCCGCGCGCCTTCATCATGTCGTCGGCCGTCACGGTGCCGGCGGCAATGTGGTCCAGCAACACCTTGGATGCGGCGGGATCGCCGTCGTCCAGCAGCACCAGCTTGTCGCCCTGCGGAGTCAGCGCGATCAGCACGTCCACCATCACCAGCGTGCACCACAGGTTGCCAACGGCGTCGAAGGCGATACCGTCCGGAAAGCCGCCCAGGTTCTGCGGCCCGAAAACTTCGCGGTCTTTCAGCTCGACGCCCTGCGCGCCTTCGTGCAGGCGCATGCGCGTGATGTGCGGGCCGGTGGTCTCGACGATGTAGAGCCACTCTTCCCGGGCGTCCAGGCGGATTTCATTGGTGAAGCAAAAGCCGTCCGCCACCACGCGCAGCTGGCCTTTTTCCAGCAGGACGATATAGCCGTCCTGCACGCGCGAGCTTGCGGCGGTGGTCCATGGGTTGACGCGGGTCGACACTGTGATCCACACACGGTCTTTCGAATCGCGCAGCACGAAATTGACCTTGCCGATGGGCTGGCCGTCGATGCGGTCCACCAGCGTGCGTGTGGCGCCGTCCCGCGTCATCACTTCCAGGCAATCGGTGCCAAAGTTGCTGATGAGAATGTCGCCGTCGGCCGCAAACGCCAGGCCATTGGGCAGCGTGCCTGTAGTGAACTTGTGCTCCAGCTCATCGCTCGTCGCCGCCGCGCTGGCAAAGCGCGCATCGGCGGTTTGGCCGATGAAGCGCTGCGAGCCATCGGCCGCGATCCGCATCACCCCACCGCGCGCATCGGCCGACCACAGCGTGCCATCCGGCTCCGCCAGGATGCATTCAGGCCGCTGAAGATCGCGTCCGATGGTTTTGATCTGCGTGCGGTCGACGGTAAACCCGATCAACGGGTTGGTGGTAGGCATGGTTTCTCCTTTCAGTGATCTGTCAGCGCGCACCGCCCCGAGGCACACAAGTCCGTAGAGTAGGGCGCACCAGCGGACACCGGTCCAGGACCTGCGCCAGGTATTGGTGCCCTCCCCCTCGCGAAGCAAGAGGGTGAAAGCGCGACGCGACTCAGGGGATGTCTCATCTGTGTTGCCAGCGAAGAAGGCGCCGTTCCGCCAGCGCCAGCAGCGCGTTGCTCACCAGCCCAATCAACCCCAGCAGCGCAATGCCGGCAAACAAATCGCTGGCGCGAAACGCCCGAGCCGCCAGCAAGATCGCCTGCCCCAATCCAGGCTGCGAAGCGATCATTTCGCCCACCACGCTGACGATCAACGCAATCGTCAGCGACAGCCGCAGTCCGGCCAGGATGTCGGGCATGGCGTTGGGCAGGCCGATCTTCCACAGGAATTCGGTGCGCGACAGCTGCAGCATGCGCGATACCTCGCGCAGGCGCGGGTGCACGCTGGTCAGGCCGTGCAGCGTGCCCAACAGCACGGGCCACATGGCGCCAAAGGCCACCACCGCCAGCACCATGCCACCCGACAGGCCAAACACCGCAATCGCCACCGGCATCACGGCCGACGCGGGCAGCGGACGGATGAATTCCAGCGTGGGCGCAATCCACGCCCGCGCCCAGGCCGAACTGCCGATCAAGCCGCCCAGCGCGATGCCGGCGAGCCCCGCCAGGCCCCAGCCGGCCAGCATGCGGCCGACGGTGGCTTGCGTGAACGCGCCCAGCTCGCCATCGGCCAGGCCTTCGCGCAGGCTGGCCCAGGTGGCTTCGGGCGTGGGCAAGAACACCTTGCTGACCCACTGCAGGTGGCTGGCCAACCACCACAGCGCGAGCAGCGCAGCCAGCACGCCGATGGCGCCGGCCATGTCCACCGGATGGCGGCGCAGGCTGTTGCCATCCCTCATGGTGCGCCCCCTGCCAGCGGCGCGGCGCCCATGCGGCGGGCCACATGGCGCTGCAGCCATTCGGCCCCGGCGTTGATGGCAAAGCCGGTGACGGCGATCCACAGCAGCCAAGCGATCATCAGCGCCGGGTCCAGGCTTTGCTGCGCGATGGCCATGGCGTAGCCCATGCCATGCGGGTTGGCGGCAATTTCCACCGTGACGGCCACCACCAGCGCAATCGCCACGCCCAGCCGCAGCGCAACGAACAGGCGCGGCACGATGGAGGGCGCGACGATCCAGGCAAAGCGCTGCCAGGGCGTGAGCTGCAAGGCGTACGCCACCTCTTGCAACTGCGGCTCCACCTGGCGCACGGCAGCCTGCGTCAGCACCATGATGGGCCACAGGCAGGCAAAGGCCACCACGGACACTTCCATGCGCACGCCGAAGCCGAACACCAACATGGCCAGCGGAATCAGCGCCACCGAAGGCACCGGCCGCAGCAGCTCAATCGACAGCGCAGACCAGCGCGCAGCCCGCGGCGCTAGCCCCAGCGCCACACCCAGCGCCACCCCCAACAAGCCCCCCATCAGCAAGCCCAGCGCCGCGCTGCCCAGTGTGAACGCCGTGCTTTGCCAGAGCGAGCCGTCCACCGCCGCACGCCCCAGCGCCTGCAGCGCGGCCGTGGGCGGCGCCAGCGAGTCGCTTTGTTTGCCCGCCGTGCGCGCCCACCATTCCACTGCCGCCAGCAACAGCAGCGGAAAGGCCAGCGGACGCAGCCAGCGCAGCAACCCCGGTCGGCTTGGTGGGGCAATGGTGGACGGGCTCATGCCAGTTCCGTTCCCCATTGGAGGCGACCTTCGCAATGCACACTAAGGTCGGCGAATCGAGCGGCCGAGGAGCAGGCCGTGCCAGCAAACGCCGCTCCCGGACCTGCGCTGGGAACTGGCGTTACCCACCCTTTCGCACCGCGCGGCGCGAAGACGGAGCAGGGAAAGCGCGTCAGCGCCACAGGGGGGAGTCTCATCAATGCTCCAAATACTGGTACAGCTCACGCCGCAGGCGCAGAAACAAGGGATCCTCGCGCGTCGTCAACTGGTGGCGCGGCTGCGCCAGCGGCACGTTGATCAGCGCGGCCAGGCTGGGCTTGTCAGGGGTAGGGTTGGCGCGCAAGGCGACCACGCGGTCGCCCAAATACAGCGCCTCTTCCAAATCGTGTGTGACGAACATCACCGTCAGCCCCTGTTCCCGCACCAGGCGCGCCAACTCATCCTGCAGGCTTTCGCGCGTCTGTGCGTCCAACGCGCCAAAGGGCTCGTCCATCAGCATCAGCTGGGGCTGCTGCGCCAGGCAGCGCGCGATCTGTACGCGCTGCTGCATGCCGCCCGACAGCTGCGATGGGAATTTGTGCGCGTGCGCCGCCAGACCCACCGTGGTCAGCACACGGTCGATGCGCGCGTGACGCTCGGCCTGCGGCACGCGGGCGGCTTCCAGAGCCAACTCGACATTGCGGGCCACGGTGCGCCAGGGCAGCAGCGCGCGGCCGTAGTCCTGAAACACGAACGCTACCTCGCGCGAGGGGCCGGTCACCGGCTTGCCGTGCCGCGTGACGCGGCCCGCCGCCGGCGTGAAGAAGCCCGCGGCCGCGCGCAGCAACGTGGTCTTGCCGCAGCCCGAGGGGCCGATGACGCAGACGAATTCGCCCCTGTGGACGTTCAGCGAGGTGGGCGAGAGGATCTCGCGCCCGCCCAGGCGGATTGCCACCTGGTCCAGCTCCAGTACCGTGTCCATCTTCTTATGATTCCAATAGGCCTTTTGCGCCGATCACACAAGCGCAAGCAGCTATTAAAAAATAGCGCCCGAGGCTTTACTTGAAGATCAGATTGGCCACCTGCGGCGTGGACTTGAGCATTTCCTGCTCTTTCATCAATCCCACCCAATAGTCCAGCTGCTGCGTGGATACCGTGGGACCTTGGGGTGAAATCTGCACCTTGGCCAGCACCTCGGGTGGCAGCTTGATGTACTTGCCAATGGCGACGCGCACGGCGGCGTCGTTCTTCGGGTTGCGGATGAAGACCGCCGCCTCCTGCACAGCCTGCTGAAAATCGCGCACCGCCGCGGCATTGGCATTAGCCCAGTCGCGACGCGCGGTGTAGATGATGGTGTGCTGGTTCTCGGGCAAGAAGGTGGAGTAGTACGACGCCACATAGCCCACGCCGGCATCGACGATGCGGCTCATGAACGGGTCGGCGCTGACCACCGCATCCATCGAGCCGCCGCGCAGCAAATCACCGTGCTGCGGAATGGAGGCTTCGACGAAGTTGACCTTCTTATAGTCCACCCCGTTTTGCTTCAGCCAGGCGCGGAAGGTCACATGCAAGAACGCGCCCAGGCCGGGCACGCCGATCTTCTTGCCCAGGCAGTCCTGCGGCGTCTTGATACCGCTGCCGCTTTTGGCCACCAGGCCAAAGCCGGTGTTGGAGCGCGAGGTAACGCCACCTCCGGCCACCACCACGTGGTTCAGCCCACCTTCGGCGGCTTGCAGGAAGACACTGGGCGTGGGCCCGCCGATCTGCAGCGAATCGGACTGGATGGCCGCCGGGATAGTGGAGTTGATGGGGATGAACTTAGGCTCCACTTCCAGCCCCCGCTTCTTGAACAGGCCCTGGTCCACGCCTACGAAGACGGTGGCAAAGTCGGTCACCGCGGTGTAGCCGAACACGATCTTGGGGGTTTGCGCGCGCGCAGGCAGCACCGCGGCGGCGGTGCTTGCGGCAAGGGCATGCAGGACGATTCGGCGTTTCATCGGGTTGGTCTCCTTGATTCTTGAGCAGGGGAAGCCGCTGTGCGCGCGGCGCGGTCAGGCATAGGGAGCGCGGCATGCAGGCCGCCGGCAATGAAATCCACCAACAGCGGCCAAGCAACCGGATCGCTAGCGCAGCTTTGCCCGGCAGACAAGCGCTCGACCCGCGTGTCGGCGAGGTGGTGCAGCAGCGCGCCCACAGCGAACTGGTAGCCCCAGGCCAGCTGCGCGCGCGTGGCGTGAGGCAGCGCAACTTGCAGCGCGTCGATGAAGGCGTTGGCCATGGGGTCGAAGTACTCTTTCAGCACCCGCTCGGTGTCTGGCGTGCGGTAGACCAACTCGCGCGCCACCAGCATGGCGTAGTACTCGCCCTCGGCGCTGGCGCGCAGCGCAACCACCGGCTCGATGAAGGCGCGGACGATTTCACGCAGATCAGGCCGCTCTGATTGTGAGAGCGCAATATCCAACAACGCCAGGCGCTGACCGATGGTGGGACTCCAGTGCTCGAAGATGGCGTGGAACAGCTCATGCTTGGCGCCGTAGTAGTAGCTGACGAGCGCCAGCGGCACGCCTGCATCGGCTGCGATCTGCCGCAGCGACACCGCGTGGTAGCCATGCTGGGCAAACAGCTTCTCGGCTGCCAGCAGGATGGCGGCCTTGCGGTCGGGCCGTAACGCGGCAGCGCCAGCGGCAGTGGGGCGACTGAGAGCGGTTCGCATGCGCTGAATTGAACACTTGTTCAAATAGATTGAACAACCGTACAAACCCTGAACTCACACCCTGGATTTGCGCGCGGCACTTACCAATAATCAGGGCATGACTTCTGCCGTCCCTCTACCAGCCCGCCCGCCACAGATCCGCCGCTATCAGCATTGGCTGCGAGATACGCGGGGTCTCCATTTCGACACTTACCACGACCTGTGGGCCTGGTCGGTCACCGAGCTGGACGCGTTCTGGCAAAGCATCTGGGACTACTTCCAGATCGAATCGCCCACGCCGCACACCGCCGCCCTGGCCCGCAACGTGATGCCGGGCGCCGAGTGGTTCCCGGGCGCGCAGCTGAACTATGCGCGGCAGGTGCTGCGCCATGTGGGCCCGGCTGCGGCGGCAGGGGTGCCGGCGATCATCAGCGAGAACGAAAAAGGCAAAGTGAGTGAGCTGAGCTGGCCTGAGCTGCAGCGCCAGGTGGCGTCGCTCGCGCTGCACCTGCGCGAACACGGCGTGCAGCGGGGCGACCGCGTGGCTGCCTACCTGCCCAACATTCCCGAAACGATGGTGGCCTTTCTGGCCGTGGCCAGCCTGGGCGCGGTGTGGAGCGTGTGCGCGCCCGACATGGGCACCCACGCGGTGCTGGACCGCTTCAAGCAGATCGAGCCCAAGGTGCTGATCGCCTGCGACGGCGTAAGCTGGGCCGGGCGCGACTTTGACCGCCTGGGCGTGCTGGCCGAGCTGCGCGCGGCGCTGCCATCGGTACAGCACGTGATCGTGCAGCGCAACCTGGGCACTACTGAAACTGTAGCTGCCAGCGCAGAATACACCAGCGCCACAGCCCAAAATGATGCTGAAACCGCCGCGTTCGATCCGCTGTGCGTGCCCTTCGATCACCCGCTGTGGGTGGTGTATTCCAGCGGCACCACCGGCCTGCCCAAGCCCATCGTGCACGGCCACGGCGGCATGATTTTGGTGATGCAGATGCTGGGCGTGCTGCACGACGACGTGGGCTGCAGCTACGCACCGGGCACGCTGGGCGAGCGCTTTCACTGGTACAGCTCCACCGGCTGGGTGATGTGGAACGCGCAGCTGGCCGGGCTGCTGGGCGGCACCACCTGCGTCATCTTTGACGGCAGCCCCGGCGGCAGCAAGGACGCACCCGACTGGACGGTGCTGTGGCGCTTTGCCGCGCGCCACCAGGTGACCTTCTTCGGCGCGGGCGCGGCGTTTTACGCCAACTGCATGAAGGCGGACGTGGACCTGGCGCAGTGCGGCGACCTGTCGCGCGTGCACGCACTGGGCAGCACCGGTTCGCCCCTGGCTGCCGACGTGCAGCAGTGGGGTACCGACCAGTTTCGGCGCCTTCGCGGTCAGCCGCCGCAGGCGGGCGATGAGCCCGCCGCCGGGCCGCTCCCCAGGCGGGCTGCGGCCCCCTCGGGGGGCAGCGCACCAGGCGCAGCCGAGGAGCTTGGGGGCGACCACCTGCGTGCCGGGCCGCTCCCAAGCGCAGGTGCGGCCCCCTCGGGGGGCAGCGCATCAGGCGAAGCCGAGGAGCGTGGGGGCGACATCTGGTGGTGCAACATCTCAGGCGGCACCGACTTCTGCGGCGCCTTCATCGGCGGCAACCGCGAGCTGCCGCAGCGCCCCGGCGTGATGCAGTGCCGCATGCTGGGCGCGGCGGTGGAAGCCTGGAACGACGCGGGCGCGCCGGTGATCGGTGAAGTGGGTGAGCTGGTGTGCACGCAGCCGATTCCGTCGATGCCGCTGTACCTGCTGAACGACCCGGAGGGCGCGCGCTACAAGGCCAGCTACTTCGAGATGTACCCGCCGGGCCATGGCCGCAAGCCGGGTGGTGGCGACCTTTCGCCCGAGGCCGGCAGCGTCTGGCGCCATAGCGACTGGCTGCGCATCGGCGATGCGCACGGCCAGGGCGAATGGTGCGTGATCTACGGGCGCAGCGACGCCACCATCAACCGCCACGGTCTTCGCATGGGCACCAGCGAGATCTACAGCGCGGTGGAAGGCATTGCCGAGGTGCTGGATTCGATGGTGGTCGATCTGGAATACCTGGGGCGCGAAAGCTACATGCCGCTGTTCGTGGTGCTGCGACCAGGGGTCGAACTGGACGACGCGCTGCGCCAGCGGCTGAACAGCGCGATCCGCAGCTCGCTCAGCCCGCGCTTCGTGCCCGACGACATCTTTCATGTGGCCGAGATCCCGCGCACGCTGTCGGGCAAGAAGCAGGAGCTGCCCATCAAGAAGCTGCTGCTGGGCCACCCGCTGGAAAAGGTGGTCAACCGCGAAGCGATGGCCAACCCGGCCTGCCTGGCCTGGTACGAGGATCTGGCGCGCGCCCGCCTGCAGAACGCGGCGCCCAGCGTGGACTGACGCGGCACTGAACCCGGCGCCGCCAGTACGCGCTGCAAAAAGCCGCGCGGGCGCGTCCCGCTTATCCACCACCCACGGCGCGGCCGCCAGCCGGCCCGAGCGCAGGCTTGGCTGCGGCCACTGCGTGACTGCCGATGCCCGCTTTCAGGGCGAACAGTGTTGCGTTGGCGCCGAAGCGTGGGCGCCATTCCCCGGCCTGCGCCACTGTCTTTCCCATATTGGAAACGATAATCGGTATCATTTAGATTCAAACGATCGCCGCCTTAGCGCCTGCGCCTGCCCGGGCGCAACCGCTTTCCTCGCCCCATACTCCTAGGAGTGCTCCATTGACTGCATCCACCCGCCGCCTGCGGCTCAGCCCGATTGCCCTCGCGCTGCTGGCCTACGGCGCCACCGCACTCGCCCAGACGCCCGCCCCTGCACCCAGCACCGCCAATGCAGACGCGGCCACGCCGACGCTGGAGCAAGTCAATATCCGCGACACGTACGAGCGTGAAGATCTGCCCCTGCTTGCGCCGGGGCGCAAGGCCGCCAAGGGTGCGCGGCTGGGCATTCTGGGCGCCACCTCGATCATGAATGCGCCAGTGCACGTGAACGCCTACACGCGCGAGCTGGCCGAGGACTGGTCTGCCCTGACCCTGCAGGACGTGCTGGAGAACGACCCCGCCGTGGTCTTCACCACCAACAAGAACCACCTGCTGCAAAACTTCAACCTGCGCGGGCTGGACATGGGCGCGCAGGACATCGCCACCAACGGCCTGTACGGCATTGCGCCGGCCAACTCGGTGCCCATCGAAATGTTCGAGCGCGTGGAAGTGCTGCGCGGCCCCAACGTGCTGCTGTCGGGCATGCCGCCGGGCACCAGCGTGGCGGGCACGGTGAACATGGTGACCAAGCGCGCGCTGGCCAAGCCCATTGCCGAGCTCACCTTCACCTACGGCACCAGCTCCTACGGCCAGGCGCACGCCGACCTGGGCAAGCGCTTTGGCCCCGAGCAGCGCCTGGGCGTGCGCTTCAACGGCGTGTACGGCACCGGCAAGATGGGCGCCAAGGACGAGAAGCAAACGCGCAGCGTGGGTGCGCTGGGCATCGACTACCTGGGCGACCGCGCCCGCTTCTCGCTGGATGTGTACAACAGCATCAACAAGATCAGCAACGGCAGCCCCGGCATGTTCAACTTCACGGGCAACGCCGCCATTCCTGGGGTGGGCGTCCTGCTCAGCCCGCCGCGCGGCGACACCAACATGTTCCGCGGCACGCACGGCAAGTACGACAACACGGGCGTGCTGGCACGCGGCGAGTTCGACTTCAACGAAAACTGGCAAGGCTACCTGGCCTTTGGCGCGGGCGAGGCCGAAGGCCGCGGGCTGATGTTTGGCACCCGCGCCATCGTCACCGGCCTGGACGGCGCCACGCGCGGCGCCATCTACAACGTGGACACGCGCTCCAAGCGCCAGACGGCCGAAGCCGGGGTGATCGGCAAGTTCAGCACCGGCGCCGTGAAGCACCGCGCGCAGCTGTCGGCCAACATCCTCAAGATGAAGGAAGGCACGAACAACACCGCGTGCAACTACTGCTACAACACCAACATGTACGACCCGGTCACGCCGGTGTTTCCCAACCCCCCGGTGTGGAACGGCTACGACAAGGCCACGGTGCGCAGCAACAACGACTTCCGCTCGCTGGCCATCGCCGACACGATGAGCTTCGCGAACGACGCCGTGCTGCTGACGCTGGGCGGGCGCTACCAGAGCATCAAGCAGCCCTGGAACAACTACAGCAAGAGCCGCTTTTCGCCCATGCTGGCCGCCGTGGTGCGGCCGTGGGGCGACAGCGTCGCGCTGTTCGGCAACTACACCGAAGGCATGGAGCCCGGCCAGGTGGTGGGCGTGACCTACGCCAACGCCGGCGAAGTCATGGGCCCGCGCGTGAGCAAGCAGATGGAGCTGGGCGTGAAGTTCCAGACCGGCGAGCTGACCCACACCGTCAGCGCGTTCCAGATCAAGCGCCCCTCCTTCATCACCGACCCCGCCAACCGCCTGGTGGACGACGGCGAGCAGCGTCTGCGCGGCGTGGAATGGAGCGTGTACGGCAAGCTGACCTCGAGCCTGTCCGTGCTGGGCGGCGTGGCCCACATCAAGTCTGAGCAGCGCAACACCGGCAAGGACACCTACGGCACGCCGGGCCTTCGCGCCCGCATGGGCCTGGACTGGGACACGCCGCTGCAAGGGCTGAAGGTAGGTGGCCGCGTTCACTACACCGGCAAGCAGTGGTCCGATTCGGGCAACCGCCTGCGCGTGCCCGCCTGGAAGCGGCTGGATCTGACCACCAGCTACGCCACGAAATTCGGCGCCACGCCCGTGCGCTTCAATGCCAGCGTGGAAAACGTGACCAACAAGAAGTACTGGATCGGCACGTTCGGGGACGGCTTCGTCATGGCCGGCGCACCGCGCACCTTCCGCCTGTCGGCCACCGTCTCGTTCTGACCGTGACGCTTGCCGCGCACGCCGCATTCGCTGTGGCGGCGCGGCCTGCCCCTCACAGCCGGCCCAATGGCCGGCTTTTTTGCATGAAATCAGCCTTTTGCGCCCGATAGCCGGGCACGGGAAGCTATCAATTGATGAGCAAATTGCGACTGCGCTGATGGCCGGCGCAGCGGGCCACGTACCCCGCCACGCATTCGCCCGCCGCGCCATAGCGGTCCTCGCAACCCCCGCTGGCCTCTCTGCCGGGGACATGCCGTCTTTCTGCCAACGGTCGCCTTGCCGCGACAGGCCTTGGCGGTGCCCACTTTGTGACTGGGTTGTAAAGTCCGTCCCCCCGCGTCGGCGCTGGGGCGTTGGGGAAGGGAATCGGCCCAAAATGTCGGCTGAGTTGTCTTGCCTTGGAGAGGATCGCATCATGAAAAGCCCCCTGACTGCCGCCACCCCGGTTCGCCTGGCCTTGCTGGCCGCCTTGGGCGTGGCTGCGACGGCGGCGAACGCGCAGTCGATGGTGACGGCGCGGGTGCTGGGCGCGCAGCCGGTGGTCGAGCAAGTGCCCGTGCAGGAGTGCGGGCCCAACCGTGCCAGCGGCACGGGCGCGGCCGTGGGCGCCGTGACCGGCGGGCTGATTGGCAGCCAGATCGGCCGGGGCAACGGCCACATCGCCGGGGCCATTTTGGGCGCCCTGGGCGGCGCGGTGCTGGGCAACACGGCCGAGGCCTACAACAACGGCTACGGCGGCTGCGCCACGCGCTACAGCCAGCGCGTGACCGGCTACGACGTCACCTACGAATACCAAGGCCGCCAATACCAGACGCGCACCGCTCAGGCGCCCGGCCAGTGGCTGCAGGTGCCCGCGCCGTACGGCTATGAAGGCCAGCAGCAGGATTACGGCTACAACAACGGCGGCTACAACAGCGGTAGCTACAACAGCGGCGTGCAGACCTACCCGGTGCAGCCCGCGCCGGTGTCGGCCTACCCGGTGGCGCCGGCGTATTCTGGGTACCCGGCCGTCAGCGCGCCGGTGGTGACCGCGCCGCCTGCGGTCGCGTACCCGTACCCGGCGCAGCCCGTGGTGCAGGCGCCGTACCCGGTGGCCTACCCGCAGCCCTACGTGTACCCGGCCCCGGTGTATCAGGCTTACCCGGCGCCCGTGTACGTGCAGCCGGCCCCGCGCTACGTGGCGCCGGTAGGCGTCAGCCTGTCGGTGGGTGGGCGCATCGGGCGCCACAGCGGCGCCGGGATCGGCGTGGGGTTCTGAGGCACGGCCTGACGGGCCGCCACTCCTGAAAACATAGCTGCCCGCGCTGGTCTATCCAGCGCGGGCAGTGTTTTTTGTGCTGAAAAATCGGGCCGCTGGCGATGGCGGCCAGCCAGCCCCCAGAAGTGCGGCTGGGGTGGTGGCGGCGGTCTGGCGGCTTGGGGTCAGCGCATCGCCCCAAGCCACGGCCGCCCGCCTTCAGATCAGCTGATGCAGGCGCCGGCGCAGCTCGACCACCTCTTCCATCAGGTCCACCGTCAGCGCAGCCAGTTGGGGGTCGGCCTCAAAGGTTTGCTCCAGCCCGGCCAGGCGGCGGGCGCGCACCAGGGTGGCGCCGGCAAAGCGCCATTCGGCGGCGGCGCCACCGCTGTCGGGCAGCAGCACGCCGGATTCGACGCGCGTGACCACCCAGTCGGGGCTGACGCGGCAGCCGCGGGCCAGTTCTTGCAAGTCCAGGGCGGCATCGCCCAGCAGTTCTACCAATTCGGCGGGGATGGCAATGGGGTTGTGGTGTGCCATGGGGATCGGTCTCCGTTGTCCGTGCGGGGCGGGCGCGCGTCAGGCGGCGCTGCGGGGGTTGAAGCCGGGGTAGGCGCCCTGCAGCGCGGCCCACGCGGCTTTCTGCTCGTCGGTCACCGCGCCGGGCACGGCCACTTCCAGCTCCAGGTACAAGTCGCCCGGCGCGCTGGTCGACGGAATGCCGCGCCCCTTCAGGCGCAGCTTGCGCCCGCTGCCCGAGCCGGCGGGCACGGTCACTTCCACCGTGGCGCCGTCGGGTGTGGTGACGTGAACGCCGCCGCCCAGCGCCGCCTCCCACGGGCTGATGCGCAGGCGCTGGGTCACGTCGCGGCCGTCGATGCGGTAGCGCGCATCGGGGCGAAACTGCACTTCCAGCATCAAATCGCCCGCCGGGCCGCCGTTGTAGCCCGCGCCGCCCTGGCCAGCCAGGCGAATCATCTGGCCTTCCTTCACGCCCACGGGGATCTTCACTTGCAGCGTGCGGTCGTCCGGCACCACGTGGCCGGATTCGTCCCGCTTGGCGCCGCGCAGGCTGATCTGCTTTTCAGCGCCCTTGTAGGTGTCGGCCAGATCGAGCTCGATGCGTGCATGGCGGTCTTCACCGCGCATCTGCGCGTGCGCGCCGGACGCGCGCCGCCCAGCGCCGCCGCCTGCGCGCGCATGGCCAAACATCTGCTCAAAGAACTCGCTGAAGTCGCCGCCGTCACCACCGCCGCCGAAGTGCCGGCTGAAGCCCTCGGCGCCGCCGCCATCGCCGTAGCCGCTGTTCCAGCCCGGCGGCGGGCGCACGTCGTCGCCCGAGCGCGCGCCAGCGGCCCAGGCCTGCGCGCCCACGGTGTCGTACGCGGCGCGCTTTTCGGGGTCGGACAGCACGGTGTTGGCTTCGTTCACCTCGGCCATGCGCTCGGCGGCGTCGGCCTCTTTGCTGACGTCGGGGTGGTATTTGCGGGCCAGCTTGCGGTAGGCCTTCTTGATGTCGTCCTGGCTGGCGCTCTTGGTGACGCCGAGGATGTCGTAATAGTCCTTGAATTGCATGGATGCGTGCGGTGTTGGCGTCTGCAGTAGAAAAGGCCCTGCGGGCCGCCCAATCCGGCCTAAATGGGGGTGCCGGGCGGTTTTTGCAATCGTAGTGCAGTTGAGTGCCGGGTGGCGCTGCCCGGCCGGGGCGATTCAGGCCCGCGCCGGTGCGCGCCGGTTGACCAGCACGATGCCCGCCGCCACCAGCGCCAGCGCGGCCAGCAGGCTGGTGGTGATCGGCTCGTGCAGCCACCCCGCGCCCGCGCCCAGCGCGAACAGCGGCGTGAGAAACACGAAAGCCGACACGCGCGTGGCCGGGTAGTGCGCCAGCAGCCACATCCACACCAGGTAGCTGATGAAGGCGCCCACCACCGTCTGCAACGCCATCGACGTGGCGGCAAAAGCCGACCACTGCCAGTTCCACCGCTCGCCCAGCGCCAGCGACAGCAGCGGCAGCACCACCGCCGACACGGCCACCTGGTAGAACAGCGTTTTCTCGGGCGTGAGCTGCGACAGCTTCGTGGCCCGGATCGTCACCGTGGTCAGCCCCCACATCGCGCCGCCGATCAGCCCCAGCACGTCGCCCTGCCAGGTCAGCCCCGCGCCGCCCTGGGTGAAGCCCTCGCGCAGCGCAAAGGCCACGCCCGCAAAAGCGCAGGCCAGCCCCACCCATTGCACGGGGCGCAGGCGCTCGGTGGGCACCAGCAGCGGCACCACCAGCGCCACCCAGAAGGGCGAGGTGTAGAGAAACACCGTCAGGCGCGATGCGGTGGTGTACTGCAAGCCCAGAAACATGGCCGCGAATTCCAGGGCGAACAATCCACCCGCCAGCAGGCCGGGCGCCAGGCTGCCGTCGCGCTGAAACAAACGCACGCCCCGCCACGCGCACCACAGGCCCAGCAGCAGCGTGGCGCCCACAAAGCGCACGCCTGCCTGGAAGATCGGCGCCAGCTCCGGCAGCGTGGCCTTGACCAGCACCTGCTGCACGCCCCAGAACAGGCAGCACAGCAACAGGATGGCGGCGGCGCGCGAGTCCAGGTGCTCGCGGCGGACGTTCACGGCGCGGCCTTCGCCAGCGCGGGCGGGCGCGCAAGGCTTGGCGCGGCCCAGTCGGTCACGCCAGCGGCTCGGTGAAGAACTTGCCGCCGTGAAACACCAGCGGCGCGGCGTCGCTGCGGTGCACGCAGCGCTCCACCCGGCCGATGAAGAGCAGGTGATCGCCCTCCAGCTGGTGGTGCTGGTTGGCGCATTCGAACTGCGCCAGCGCGCCCGCCAGCAGCGGCGCGCCGCCCAGGCCGGGCTGCCAATCCACGCCCTGCCAGCGGTCGCCCGTGGACGAGGCAAAGCGCAGCGCCAGCGCATGCTGGTCGGCCGGCAGCACGTTGATGGCGTAGTGCGTGGCCGCGCTGAAGGCCGGCACCGCGTGCGAGCGGCACGCCAGGCTCCACACGATCAGCGGCGGGTGCATGGACACCGAGTTGAATGAATTCACCGTCAGGCCCGCCACTTCGCCCGTCGCCGTGCGCACGGTGACGATGGCCACGCCGGTCGCGAACATGCCCATGGCGCTGCGGAATTGGCGCGAGCCGGGTTCGGACAAAAGAGGGGGCGTGGGTGCAAGCATGGGGTACGCGCGAAGGCAGCCGTCGATCATAGCGACGGCGCAGTGCCGCCACGGTCGCCAGGGAGATGCGGCCTGTGGCGCGCGGCGCGGGCCGCACATGGCACGCCGTCCAGCCCCGCCGATTAGGATAGGCCCATGCCCGTTCTACCCACGTTCTCGATGCTTGGCCATGGCCCCACGGTGGTGCTGCTGCATGGCTCGGGCGGCAGTTTTCGATCGTTCGCGCCGCAGGTCGAGGCGTTGGCCAGCCTGGGGTTTCGCGGCGTGGCCTGGAGCATGCCCGGCTACGGCCAGAGCGTGCCGGTGGAGCCCTACAGCTTCATGGGCCTGGCCGCCAGCTGCGCCCACCTGATCGAGGTACTGATGGGCGAGGCGCCGCGCCGCAGCGTGGCCCTGGTCGGCCACGGCATGGGCGGCATGCTGGCGCAGGAAGTGGCCGTGCGCCGCCCCGATCTGGTGCACCAGTTGGTGCTGGTGGCCACAGCACCCGCCGTGCAGCCGGGCGACAACTATGACCACGTCATCGGTGAAGGGCTGCGCTGGCTGGACGAGGGCCGCGACATGCTCGCCGTGGCCGACGCGCTGGTGCCCCAGCTGGTGGGCCCCGCGGCGCTGCCCGAAGGCGTGCAGCTGGCGCGCTTTTGCCAGTCGCAGGTGCACGCGGCGACGTGGCGGCGCGCACTGGAAGCCATGCGCGGCTTCGACCGCCGCGCGGCGCTGGGCCAGATCGCCGCGCCCACGCTGCTGGTGGCGGGCGAGCAAGACCGCGTGGCGCCGCCCGACACGCTGGCCGCCATGGCGCAGGCGATTCCCGCCGCGCAACTGCTCACGCTGCCCGGCGCCGGGCACCTGCCGCACCTGGAGCAGCCCGACGCGTTCGACGAGGCGCTGATCCACTTTCTGCGCACGGCCAAGATGCGGCCGCACTGAGCCGCCCCCGGCTGTAACAGGCTGAACTAAGCCGCGCCGAAGCCGCTCAGGTGGCCGGGGTCAGGCGGGCGCCTAGCGCGTAGCACCGCCATCTACCCCGCGCACTCCGGCGCTCGGATCACTGCGAAAATCATAGCTGCCAGCGCTGGCTGGACGGGCGCCAGAGGGCGTTTTGACTGGGTATCTCAGCCCGCGGGCTCGCAGCAAGCAAATACTATTCAATTGATAGCTGCCAGTGCTGGCGCCACCTGCGCCAGAGGCCGATTTGACCCATAAAAAAACCTGGCGTGTGCCAGGCTGGTTAAGGCGGCCCAGAGCCGGGCCCCGATGCGGCGGCGCGCTCAGCGCACCAACATCACCGGCACCTTGCAGCCGGCGAGCACGCGGGTGGCGACCGAGCCCATCACCAGGTTGCCCAGCGCGCTGTTGCCGTGCGAGCCCATCATCAGCAGGTCGAACTTGCCCGCATCGGCCACCTTGGCGATGGTTTCGCCCGCCTGGCCCACCTTGATGACGGTCTTGGGCGTGATGCCGTGGCGCGACAGGTACTTCTGCACCGGCTCCAGCACCTTGGCCGCCTCTTCGGAGTAGTAGCTGTCCACCGCCTCCTTGCCGACGGCGGCGCGCGCGCGGGCGGGCAGCGCGGGCATCACCGTGAGGGCGGTGAATTCGGTGCCGGCGGCCAGAAAGTCCTCGTGCGTGGTCAGGTAGGCCAACATCTTCTTGGTGTAGGTGCTGCCGTCAACGGCGAGTAGGACTTTCATGCGCGCTCCTCAGTGAATGGAAATGGGGGATGTAGCCCCACAAGTCTAAGCGGCGCCCGCCGCGCGCCCCTGCGCAGGATCAAGCCGCGCTGCCTGCCGCATGGCTGGCCGGGGCGCTGTCGTCCGCCGCGCGCGCCACGGGCACCGTCAATGTGGGCAGGAAGGCGGCCTGCTCGCCCTTGCCGGCGTAGCCCAGCGGGTTGGCCACCACGCGGCAGCGGCCCACGCGGTAGTCCAGCGCGCAGTGCAGGTGGCCGTGCAGCCACAGGTCGGCCTGGGGCAGCAGATCGTCCAGCGCGTTGCAAAAGCCGGCGGTGCCGGGCGTGAGGCCGTAGCGCGGGTCGGCGCTGCGCAGGCTGGGGGCAAAGTGGGTGACGGCCACGGTGGCGCCGTCAAACGGCGTGGCCAGCGCGGCGCGCAGCCAGTCCTGGCACACCAGCGCCTGTTCGCGCATCTGCTCGGCCAAAAACAGCTGGCCGCCGCGCGTGGTGGCGGCGCTGCGCAGGTAGTGGTTGGCGGCGCGAAAGGCTTTGTCGCGCGCGGTGAGCTGCGCCGTCAGGCTGGCGCCGGGGCCGCGCGGGGCCAGCGCGTCAAAGTCGGCCCACAGCGTGGTGCCGATCAGCCGCACGCCGTGGCCGGCAAAGGTGTGGGTTTCGCGCTCCAGCCAGACCATGCCCAGCCGCTCGGCCGTCTCACGCAGGCGGGCGTGGGTGGCGTCGAAATCCAGCGCGTCGTACTCGTGGTTGCCCGGTACAAAGACCACGGGCACCGGCCAGCCCGTGCCGTCGGCGCGCCGGGCGAAGGGCGCCAGGCCGAAATCGGCGATGCCGCGCGCTGCTAGCGCCGAGCCGCGCTGGTACGAGCCGATGTCGCCCGCCAGCACCAGCACGTCGGCATCGGGCGCGGGCGTGGGCACGAAGCCGGGGTTGGATTCGAGGTGCAGATCGGACAAAAGCTGAATCTTCATAGGCTGCATCTTCGCCGGGATGGGTGTCAGGCCGCCATTCTGGTCGGCTTGTGGCACGCCGGCCGCGCGCGCCGATGGCAACGGCCCGAAGCGCACCAAGCGGCTGATTTGTGGCTTGTAAGCAACGCGAAAGCCGCGTTTGGCTGAGGGGCGCTGCAGCTTTGCACGCTTTGGAGTGGCAACCCTAGGGTTTACCCTAGGGGTTTTCAGGGTGCCGGCCTACAATCCAGGGCATCGGCTACAAGCCTTCACCTAGCGGACCCGGCCAACCAATCGGGCAACCCGCACTTTGTCATGTTGATCCGACTGATCCAACGCGCCCTGGCCCCCGCCGCCAACGGCCCCCTGCAATCCACCAAAGTGGCGAACGGCGTGCCTTCGCAACTGATGGAAACCGCCGAAGCCAGCGTGGGCACCGACCCCCGCCGCGCTGCCGAGCTGCGCAGCGCAGCCATGGCCTACCTGGGCGTGGTGCGCTGAGCCAACGCGCTCGCCACCTTTTCTCCTGAGCCCCAGCGCCGCGTGCCCGCGGCGCTTCGCCAGCCGGCTGGGCCCGGCAGCACCCTCCTCTAAGCACGCGCTGTCCTGAATCAGGGCAGCGTTTGTCGTTCTCGCTGACTCGCCCGGTATCGCCGGGCGCGACGGTGGGGTCGTTGCTGCGGGGCTGTTGTTGCGCCGCGTCCCAATGTCCTGGGTTGCCCCAGGCGCATGGCACCTTCCCCTGCGAGCAGCCGTGTTTGCGGATGGGCTTGCCTGTGCGCTCGTGGCCTCACCACGCTCAACAGGCGCTGAGTCACTGCCTATTCCGCACAGCCAGCCTGCGCGGGGCGTGTTCGGGCGCTAGAACTGGCCTGCGCGGTGGCTAACAGGCAGCAAAAAGCCCCGCGCTGGCGGGGCCGGGATCGGCGCGGCGCTTGCCTTGCGGCGGCCGCGCCCGGGTGGTCTTCGCTCAGGCGTCGGCCACTTCGTTCACGCGCTTTTCCATCGCTTCCTTGGTCTTGACCAGCTGCTCCGGCATGCCTTGCGCCAGTTGGGCGAACAGCTCGTCGTGCAGGTGGAATTCGTCGGCCCAGGCGTGCGGGTCGATGCTGGTGACGGTGGCGAACTGCTCGGGGCTGAAGTCCAGGCCGTTCCAGTTGATTTCGGCGTAGGTGGGCGCCACGCCGAACATGGTGGCGCGGCCTTGCGCGCGGTTTTCAGCGCGGTCGACGATCCACTTCAGCACGCGCATGTTTTCGCCGTAGCCGGGCCACACGAACTTGCCTTCAGCGTCTTTGCGGAACCAGTTCACGCAGTAGATGGCCGGCAGCTTGGCGCCCGCGGCACGCAGTTTTTCGCCCATCTGCAGCCAGTGGCCAAAGTAGTCGGCCATGTTGTAGCCGCAGAAGGGCAGCATGGCGAACGGGTCGCGGCGCACCACACCTTGCGCGCCAAAGGCGGCGGCGGTGGTTTCGCTGCCCATGGTGGCGGCCATGTAGACGCCTTCGGTCCAGTCGCGCGCCTCGGTCACCAGCGGCACGGTGGTGGAGCGGCGCCCGCCAAAGATGAACGCGTCGATGGCCACGCCCGCCGGGTCGTCCCAGGCTGGGTCCAGCGCCGGGTTGTTGGTGGCGGCTACGGTGAAGCGCGCGTTGGGGTGCGCTGCCTTGCGGCCGGCCTGGCCGTCTGCGGGCGTCCAGTCCTTGCCTTGCCAGTCGATCAGGTGCGCCGGCAAGCCGCCCTGGTCTTTTTCCATGCCTTCCCACCACACGTCGCCGTCGTCGGTCAGGGCGACGTTGGTGAAGATCACGTTCTCATGCAGGCTGGCCATGCAATTGGGGTTGGTCAGCATGTTGGTGCCCGGCGCCACGCCGAAGTAACCCGCTTCGGGGTTGATGGCGTACAGGCGGCCATCGGCGTGGGGCTTGATCCAGGCGATGTCATCGCCGATGGTGGTGACCTTCCAGCCCTCGAAGGCCTTGGGCGGCACCAGCATCGAGAAGTTGGTCTTGCCGCAGGCGCTGGGGAACGCGGCGGCCACATGGTATTTCTTGCCCTCGGGGCTGCTCACGCCCAGGATGAGCATGTGCTCGGCCAGCCAGCCCGGGCTACCAGAGGGCCCCTGCGAGGCCGCGCGGCCCATGTTCGAAGCGATACGCAGCGCAAAGCATTTCTTGCCCAGCAGCGCGTTGCCGCCGTAGCCCGAGCCGTACGACCAGATCTCGCGCGTCTCGGGGTAGTGGACGATGTACTTCACGTCGGGGTTGCACGGCCAGCTGGTCTGGTCCTTCTGGCCCTCAGCCAGCGGCGCGCCCACGGTGTGCACGCAGGGCACGAATTCGCCGTCGTCGCCCAGCACCTCGATGGCGCCCTTGCCCATGCGCGTCATCAGCTTCATGTTGACGGCCACGTAGGCGCTGTCGGAAAGCTCAACACCGATGTGGGCGATGGGGCTGCCCAGCGGGCCCATGCTGAAGGGGATGACGTACATCGTGCGCCCGCGCATGCAGCCGTCAAACAGCGGCTGCAGCTTTTCGCGCATCTCGCCCGGGGGCGTCCAGTTGTTGGTGGGGCCGGCGTCTTCCTGCTTTTCGCTGCAGATGAAGGTGCGGTCTTCCACGCGGGCCACGTCGGACGGGTCGGAGCAGGCCAGGAACGAACCTGGGCGCTTGGCCGGGTTCAGCTTCTTGAACGTGCCGGCATCCACCAGCTGCTGGCACAGGCGCTGGTATTCGGCGTCGCTGCCGTCGCACCAGTAGACATGGTCGGGCTTGCAGAGCGCCACCATGTCGCCCACCCAGGCGATCAGTTGCGCGTTCTGGACGTAGGACGGGGTGTTCAGGTCCTTGATCAACCCGGGGGTCACCGGTGCATTCATGGGATGTGCTCCTAAGTATGAAATCGTCTTTCCGAAGAGCCGGGCGGGCGGCTTGGGAAAGACGACTGGACAGCGCTCTGATGGCGCCTGGAAGGGCCGGCGCGCCGTACCGAAACGCGCGCTGGCCGCCGCGCGGCTTGCCCGCGCAAGGTGACGATTTTATGAAACCCGCGCCCGCCGCGGATGAACGACGTAAAAAAGCCGCAGCCCTTGATTCAGGGTGCGGCTCTTTACTATGCTTTTGCTAGCTGCCAGCGCTGGTGCAGCCTGCGCCAGAAGCCTTTTTTACTTGAAGAATCGAAACGCAGGCCACCGACCAGCGGCCGCCGGTCAAGCCATCTTCACGGCGATGAAGGCCAGCAGAAACATCAGGATGGCGCCCGCCAGCGGAACGACCACGGGGATGTGTTTGGTCACGTCTTCCACCGGGTCGTGGTACTGCACCTCGGTATCGGTGGGTTGCGCGTCATGGGCTGGTGCGGACATGGGTAACCTCTTTTGCGGGGAATGCGGTGGATTCTAGCGGCGGCGGTGAGCGGCGCCACCCGCCGCGCCGCAGCGCGCCGGTAGCGCCTTCGGGCCGCACGGCTGGTCAGGGCAGCTCGTTGCCCTGGGTGGGCGCGGGCGGCGCCACGGGCGGAACAGCAGCCGGCCCGGCAGCGGGCCCCACAGGCGGGGTTTGCGGATCGACCAGCGGGTCGCCCGGAATGTCGGCCAGCGGATCGGGCGTGAAGGCGGGCATGGGCGGCGGGGTGTCGCCGGATTTGGTCAGGCGGTCTACCCAACGCGTGGCCAGGCGGCCGGCAGCGTCGCGCCCGCCCAGGCCAAACGCCAGGGCGAAGGCCACGGCCACGGCGCCCAGCGTCAGGCCGAAGGCCAGGTTGACGATGTCGTCGGCAATGCCCATGGCGCGCAGGCCCATGGCCAGCACGATGCCCAGAATGGCAAACCGCGCCACCCGCGCCACTACGGTGCCACGGCCGCCTTCGCCGCTGGCGCGCGAAATGGCCTCGTAGGCGATGTTGGCCAGCATGAAGCCGATCACCAGGATGACCGAGCCAAGCAGCACATCGCCGGCAAACTCGACAAAAGTCATGATCATGTCGCTGAAGCGGCTGAAGCCCAGCTGGTTGCCCGCCTCCACCACCGCGAACAGCATGGCAAACACCAGGGCGATGTGGCCCGCCAGGATGGATGGCTTGGTCTTCTGGAAGGCGTGCTGCATGCCCAGGCGCGCGGGCAGCGTGTCCAGCCCCACGCTGGCCAGCAGGCTGGCCAGGATGCGCGTGGCGAAGGTGGCCACCATCCAGGTCACCACCAGAATCAGCCCGGCGGCGACGATGCGCGGCACCGCGTCCATCAAGAGCGCCAGCATGTCGGTGGCGGGGCGCGAAATGGCGTCGATCTTCAGCGCGTCCAGCGCGGCGATCAGCGCGGGCACGAACACGACGATGAACACCAGCAGCCCGGCCAGGCTGGAAATCTGCACCGTGTCGGCCAGCCCGGCCTTGTTGCCGATCTGGTCGGCGCCGGCCGAGCGCAGCAGGTTGGTGGTCAGGTTGCGCAGCACGGTGGCCACGATCCAGCCCACGCCGCCAATGATCAGCGCAGCCAGCACGTTGGGCAGGATGTCCAGCGCCTTGGCGGTCATCTCGCGCAGCGGCGCCAGCAGGCCATCCATCTGCAGCGCGCCCAGAATCGCCGGCACGAACAGCAGAATGACCAGCCAGAACAGCGCGTTGGACAGGCTTTCGCTGATGGGCGACATGTTCGCGTGCTCAGACAGCTTTTCGTCCAGCGTGGTGCGGTCCAGCACCTTCAGCGTCAGCCCGCGCACCAGCGTGGCCACCAGCCAGGCCAGCAGCGACAGCAGCAGCGCGCCCAGCAGGCGCGGCGCGTACTCGAACATCTGCGTGGTCAGCGCCGAGAACGAGCCCGACACCAGCGCCAGGTTCAGCGCGTTGAACATGGCCGCCAGGGTCAGCAGGATCACCGTCCAGAACAGCGCCAGCGAGACCGCGCCCTCGATGTCCACGCGCTGGCCGGTCGAGCCGGAAAAGCGCTCGTTCAGCCGCAAGGCAGACAGCGCCTTGCGCGCCCCCGCCTTCACCAGCGCCGCCACAAACCACCCAATGATGAAGATGGCCAGCGCGCCCAGCACCTGCGGCAGGTGCGTGCCCATGGTGTTCTGCATCGAACCCCACATCGTGCTCATATCGCTCATACGTTCAGTTCCTCGCTCGTCACGCCCTCCTGGGCTTGCGGGCATCATCATCGCTGGGCACTGGCGCGTCAACTCGCCTTGCCCACCGGCCGTCGCCAGCCTTGACTTGGCGCAGGGGTGCCCACCACGGCGCGCAAACGCCAAATAGTTGGCAGGCACGCGAAACTTGCGCCCGCCACCTTGGTCAAGGGGTGTATTCCTGCACCCCAGTGTTTACGTTATGGTGCGTGTGTCTGGCGCCCTGCTCTCAAGGAGGCTTGCAATGGCGAAACGGTCGATCGCGGTGGGTGGTCAAGCGGGCATGCTTCAAGCGCCCGGGCTGGCCAACGCCCCGGTGCTGGATTTGATGTGCTCGCACTTCGTGCTGACCCTGGCCGCGCAGCAGGGCTCCAAGTTCAACGTGCGGCGCGACATCAACGGCCTGATGTCGCTGGCCGGCCGCCACCTGATGTGGCCCGAACCCGTGCTGGCGCGGGTGCGCGAGTTTTTGGAGCGCCGCTGCAAGGACAACGATTTCTGGCGCGGCCATGAGGCGCTGTCGCCCACCGAATTCCTGGAGCGGCACGGCGTCTGGCGCGGCCCCTATGAAGAAGGCACGCTGTTCTTCTACCTGGATGAATATGCCAAGGATTCGCCCAAGGACTTGCTGGCGCTGCTCAACAGCACGGGCCAGTGGCTGACGCACGCGCTCAAGAAGCAATCGACGCTGGTCGAAAAGAACATCGACGCGCTATCAAATCTATTGCAACTCAACAAGGCTGAGCGGGCGCTGCTGCTCTACGGCACCTTGGCCCGCTACCAGCGCGATTTGCGCAGCCTGCTGGTCGAGTTCAAGGTGAACAACGCCCCCGAGGCGTACGACGCCATTGGCCGTCTGGCCGGGGTGACCGGCGCCGAGGTGGCCGAGGCGCTGCGCGCCGGCGGGCGGCTGGAACGCATCGGCCTGGTGGAAAACCTGATCAGCGAGCACAGCATCACCGACCTGGCCGACCTGATGAAGGTCAGCGAAAAGCTGCCTCCGGTGCTGATGCGCGAATACCGCGACCGCGCCGAGCTGATGGCGGTGTTCACCCGCCCGGCCAGCAAGAGCGATTTGAAAGCTGAAGATTTCAGCTTTGTCGGCGACGACGTGCAGGTGCTGATCAACCTGCTGCGCAAGGCGCAAAGCACGCAGGCGCAGGGCGTGAACGTGCTGATGTACGGCCCGCCCGGCACCGGCAAAACCGAGCTGGCCAAGGTAGTCGCGCGCGAGGCCGGGCTGGACCTGTTCGAGGTGGAATACGCCGACCGCGACGGCAACAGCCTGTCAGGGCGCGACCGTTACCGCTCTATGCAGATCGCGCAGGTGTTCCTGAAGGGCTCTCAAGAAGCGGCGCTGCTGTTCGACGAGGTGGAAGACGTCTTCCCGCCCATCAGCGTGGACGCGGCCGGCCTGATGGCGCGCGCCGAGCAGCAATCGCTGGCCAACGCCGTGGGCCACAGCGTCAACGGCAAGGCCTGGGTGAACCAGATTCTGGAAAGCAACCCGGTGCCCACCATCTGGGTGACCAACCGCATCGAACAGATCGACCCGGCCTTCCGCCGCCGCTTTGCCTACCACCTGGAGCTGAAATCGCCCCCGCCCGGCGCGCGCGAGCAGCTGGTGCGCAAGTCGCTGGACGGCGTGGGCGTCAGCGACGAATTCGTGGCCAAGCTGACCGAACGCAAGGGCCTGACGCCCGCGCAAATCCGCACAGCGGTGCGCTTTGCCGACTTGGCCCACGTGGGCGAGGCGCCCGGCGGCGAGGCGTTTGAGGCGCTGATCGAGCGGCAGCTGAAAAACTCCGACGCCGCGCTGGGCCGCAAGGAAGCGAGCGCGGCCAAGGGCCGCCGCCAGGTCACCACCTACGACCTGGGCATGCTGAATGTGGAGACGCGCTTCGAGATTCCGCGCATCGTCGAGGCGCTGAAAAGCCGCGGCCACGGCGCGCTGTGCTTCTACGGCGCGCCCGGCACCGGCAAAACGGCACTGGGCGAATACATCGCGCAGCAAATGGACAAGCCGCTGATCGTCAAGCAGGCCAGCGACCTGGTCAGCAAGTATGTGGGCGAGACTGAGCAGAACATGGCCGCCATGTTCGAGGAAGCCGCGCAGGAAAAGGCCGTGCTGCTGCTGGACGAGGCCGACAGCTTTCTGATGGACCGGCGCGGTGCGCAGCGAAACTACGAAGTGACCGAGGTCAACGAGATGCTGCAGCAGATGGAGCGGCACGACGGCGTGTTCATCTGCACCACCAACTTGCTGGACCGCATCGACCAGGCGGCGCTGCGGCGTTTTACCTTCAAGATCAAGTTCAAGCCGCTCACGGCCGAGCAGCGCGAGCGCATGTTCATCACCGAGGCTTTGAAAGGAAATGCCGATTTGATGAGCAGCGACGTGCGCCAGAAGCTAGCGAAACTAGAGCAACTGTGCCCCGGCGACTTCGCCGCGGTGAAGCGCCAGACCGACATCCTGGCGGCAGAGTTCTCGGCGGAAGAATTCCTGGAGCAGCTGGAGGCCGAGCACCGCATCAAGCCCGAAGTGCGCGAGCACCGCTCAATGGGGTTCGTGCCCTAACGCGACAAGAACGGCGAACTACTCCGCTGCGGCGGTCGTGCCGCACCAGCGCGCCCCAACCGGTTTACTGGCGCTCTTCCAGCGGGATGTTCCTGCTGCGCAGCCAGGCACGCACCTTGGCGCGTGCTGCCTTGGCCTGCGGGTTCAGTAGCCGCTCGGGCGTGTTGAAGAACGCGTGTTGAAACGTGTAGCCAATGTCGTCCTTGAGCGTGGGGTCCACACCCAGCTCGAGAAAGCGAACCACGTCGTCGAACCTGTTGATGCTCGCCGCCTGGTGCAGCAGGGTTTCGCCGCTGTTGTTGCGGGCATGAATGTCAGCACCCGCGTCGAGCAAGATCTGAACATGGGGCTCGGTGTCCGCCCCCAATGCCGAGAACAGCAGCGTGTCACCCATGCTGTTGTGCACTTCGGTCGAGGCGCCGCGCGCCAGCAGCGCCTTGAGCCAGCTCGGATCGGGCAGGATGGTCGCGTAGTGCAGCGGCGTATCTCGGTGCGTGCCCAGGTAGGCCGGGTCTGCGCCCAGATCCAGCAGGCTGTCAAAGGCGCGGCGGTTGCCATCGCGCATGGCCGTTTCAAGCAGCGTCATTTCCCGCGCATTGGCGGCGTTCAGATCCGCCCCTTGGGCGATCAGTTGCCGCGCGCGCTCCAGATCGCCCGCCGCAGCGGCGCGGTACAGCGCAGCGGCCTGCGGTGAGCCAAATTTCTCTTTGCTCTGAGGGTCTTCTTGCATGTCGGATCCTTGCTGGCCGCACGCGGGCAATGCCGATGCCCATGTCAATGCGGCCGCCAGCAACAGACGCCGGCGCAAGGGCGTATAGGGCGTTGCCTGGACGGGTGGCGTGACGGTCATAAAAGGTGCGTTGGCAGACGATAGCCCGATTTTCCTCAGAACCAGTTGAAGGGGTTCAGATGGCGGTTCGCCCACCGGCCGGCGTCAATGGCCCGATCGCCCACCCACTGGGCACCCTCGACCGCCTTGTCACCCAACCACACCACCCCTGAGGCAGCCTGGTCCACAACCCATTGGCTGCGGGCGCCCAGCGCATTCCAGCCCTGCTGGGCGGCATCGCCTGCGACATCCAGCACATGGGCCACTGCCTCACCGGCCTTGTCGATACCCTGATTGGCGTAGTAACCGCCACGCTCGATAGCTGTGGCGGCGGTGTCTGCCACGCTGCCAAAGCCCACCCTATCCCCCACGTCGCGCAACACGCCGCCCACCCAGGTACTGCCTTCCATGACTACGTCACCCGCCAAGTCGGTGCCACGGTGAACCACGGCGCCGGCAGTATCGGCAACGCCATCCACCCCGCTGCCAGTGGCCCGGCCTGCGGCCAGTGCGAGCTTGCCGTTGCCCAGGTCTTCGCGCAGGCCGCCGACCATCTCACCGCCCGTCTGCTTGACGCCGGAAGCCGCGTCACTGCCCAGACCCCACAGATGGGTGCCGGTGGCTGCGAGCACATTGAATACCGCCTCGGCGCCTTTCTCGCGGCCGGGCTGCGCGAAAAGGCTTTCGCCCGGATGGCGAGCGGTGTTGTGGCGCATCGATTCAACGTATGCCTGACCATCTCCGCCACCCCCGTGTAGGTCGATCGGGTTGCGCCTGCCTGCCGGGTCGCTGACGCGCAGTTCATGGCCCACGGCATTGGGCATGCCAGAGACTGCGCCTTGCTGCAGGCCGGTGAGCAGTTCGCCCTCCACGTTGTAGCGCCGAATCTGTCCGCTATCGGCCAGTTCGCTGCGGATGGCGTTGGGGCTGGTAAATCCCAAGGACCGCAAGGTGTTGTCGCTCAGGCCGGCCGCATTGAACGTGGCGCCCGGCGCGTCAATAGCCAGCATTGCCGCCGAGGCCAGGCCGCCACCGAGTGAGTGGCCGGTGATGGCCACGTTACCCTCTCCGAAAACTTTTTCCGCGCGTTCGGCAAGTCTGATGGCCTGCTCGTATTGCCTGGTAGACAGTCCAAGGCCTTGGCCGCCATTGGCCGTGGCATCGCCACCTTCACCCGGACTCCAGTTGTCGGTACCCCGGTAGGCCACCACGTATTGGCCTTGCTCGTTCTGGTAGATGGCGGCGTCAAACCCAGTCTTCGGGTCGTGCAATAAGTTCGGCGCGATGGGGATCTGGTGGCCCTGGGCATCTACCAAGCCATTGCCCACCGGAGTCAGCCGGGTCCAACCGGCCTCGGCCAATTCACGCTCGGACTGGGTGCCGGTGGGGCCTGTGGCGTTCAGCCTGTAGGCGTCGTTCGCCATCAGGGCGAACTGCAGGTCCAGCTTGGGCTGCGGAGAGGTTCCCCTCACCTGGCTGGAGAAGCTGCCATTGCCAACTGGGTACCCTCGGCTGGTGTCCACCGCAGCCGCTTCAGGCTTGGCCGGCGGATCCATGGCAACGCGCCGCGCGTTAAGGGCGCCACCGACGCCAAAGCCCGTGATACCAACCATGCCTGCCTTCCCTGTGGTGTCGTATAGCCGTTGGTTGCGAGTCTAGGCAGAGTGCGCGCCCAGGAAAAGCTGGGAACGATCCCATTGGTAGTGTTCCTAGGGGGCGTTGGGCGCCATCGCCGGCATGCCGGGCGAAGCCGGCGCTGAGCCTCTATGATTGTTCGTGCATCCAGCCCGCACGCTGCGGTGGGCCAGGGCGCGAAATTTCGTGCGGCGTTGCAGCGCAACGTTCGCAAAACTGTGATTGACCGAATTCAGGACCCGCCATGACCGCCACCTACCCGTCCGTACAGCTGCTGATCGACAACCAATGGGTGGACGCCACGGGCGGAAAAACCATTGACGTGCTGAACCCCGCCACGGGCCAAGTCATTGGCACCGTCGCCCACGCCAGCCTGGCCGACCTGGACCGCGCCCTGGCCGCCGCGCAAAAGGGCTTTGAGGTGTGGCGCAACACCTCTGTGTACGAGCGCGCCGCGCTGATGCGCCGCGCCGCCGCCCTGCTGCGCGAGCGCGCCGACGACATCGCCCGCCTGTTGACGCAAGAGCAAGGCAAACCGCTGTCCGAAGCGCGGGTGGAGGTGAACGCGGGCGCCGAAATCATCGAATGGTTTGCCGACGAAGGCCGCCGCGTGTACGGGCGCATCGTGCCGGGCCGCAACGTGGCCGCCATGCAAATGGTGCTGAAAGAGCCGGTGGGCGTGGTGGCCGCGTTCACGCCGTGGAACTTTCCCATCAACCAGATCGTGCGCAAGATTGGCGCGGCGCTGGGCGCGGGTTGCGCCTTTCTGTGCAAGGCGCCGGAGGAAACGCCCGCTTCGCCGGCGGCGCTGCTGAAGTGCTTTGTAGACGCCGGCGTGCCCGCGGGCGTGGTGGGCCTGGTCTTTGGCAACCCGGCCGAAATCTCCAACTACCTGATTCCGCACCCGGTGGTGCGCAAGGTGACTTTCACCGGCTCCACCGCCGTGGGCAAGCAACTGGCTGCGCTGGCCGGCCAGCACATGAAGCGCGTGACGATGGAGCTGGGCGGGCACGCCCCCGTGATCGTGGCGGAAGACGCCGACGTGGCGCTGGCAGTCAAGGCGGCGGGCGCCGCCAAGTTCCGCAACGCCGGGCAGGTCTGCATCTCGCCCACGCGCTTTCTGGTGCACAGCAGCATCGTGGCCGAGTTCACCCAGGCCTTCGTCGCCTACACGCAAAAGCTCAAGCTGGGCGATGGCCTGGCCGAAGGCACCACGCTGGGCCCGCTGGCCAACGCGCGCCGCCTGACGGCCATGGCGCACGTGGTGGACGACGCCCGCCAGCGCGGCGCCGAGGTGCTGACCGGTGGCGAGCGCGTGGGCGATGCGGGCAACTTCTTCGCCCCCACCATCATCACCAACCTGACCACCGAGGCCGATCTGTTCAACAACGAGCCTTTCGGCCCCATCGCCGGCATTCGCCCGTTCGACAAGCTGGAAGACGCCATCGCCGAGGCCAACCGCCTGCCTTACGGCCTGTCCGCCTACGCGTACACCCGTTCATTCAAGAATGTGCAGTTGATTTCCACCAAGGTAGAGGCCGGCATGGTCTGGATCAACCAGCCCGCCCTGCCCTCGGCCGAGCTGCCTTTTGGCGGCATCAAGGATTCGGGCTATGGCACCGAAGGCGGCCCAGAGGCGATGGAGGCGTATCTGAACACCAAGGCCGTGGCGGTGGTCGGCGTCTGAACTGAGCCACCCCTTCGCGTGCGCCAAGGCCACCCCAGCGGTGGCCTTTTTCTTGGCGCTTCAGCGCCGGCTGCAGCGACGCGATTTAAGGCATCAACCCGCGCGCAAAGCCGCCTCCAGCACGGGCTTGGCCCAGTCGGGCGTGCGCGCCAGTTGCGTGCTGTCGGTGGGCGCGGGCCATTTAAGCCGGCCCTGGTCGAAGGTGGCCACGTGGGTCGGCTCGGGCACCGCTTCGCCCGGCGCGACGGTGGCGCTGTTGTCGAACAGGCGCGCCTGGCTGAGGTGCGGCAGCAGCGCGATGAGGTTGCTGACCGACGCGGCCCAGCGCTCGCGCACCTTGGCCTCGGGAATGTCGTGGCCGCCTGCCGCCACTCGGGCACGGATGCGCGCCAGGTGCAGCTCGGGCGAGGCCAGGCCGCAGTACCACACCAGCACGTCGTGCGTGCGCGCCGCGTCGATCAGGCGCGCGGGCACGCTGCGCCCGCCCAGTGTGGTTTCAAACGCGTAGGACTGGCCACGCTCGCACGCGGCGGCCAGGCGGCGCATGCCCTCTTGCCAGGCGATCGCGTTGGCTTCGGTCACGCTGCAGCCCGAGGCGGCGCGCCACTTGCGCGCGAACTGGTCGGGGTTGAACCAGGCCAGTCCAGCGCGGGTGAGCAGGTGGCCGCCGACCGAGCTTTTGCCCGCGCCGTTGACGCCGGCCAGCACGTAGATCACCGGGCGGTTCATTGCATATCCAAAGTGGCTCTAGCGCAGGCAGCACCAGCGCCAGCAGCTATCAATAAAGAAGCGATTCTCATCGATTCGGTTCGATGTGAAAACGTACGCGCGCACGCGGCATTGCCCCAGCCAGCGCAGACAGCCGTGGTCGAACGGCACCAGGCCAGCGCGCTGCGGCCCACGCCATTGGCGTCACAATGGGCTGCCGCAACGGGCATCGTGGGCGACCGCGACGCGCCGCCCCCCCGAGTTGATTGCCGTACTGGGTCGACCATGCACTTTCTCGAAACCAAACTGCCCGCGCCCGTGGTGGCGCTGCTTTTGGGCGCGGCGATGAAGTGGTTTGCCCTGACGCACCCGAGCATCGTCGATCCGACGAACTTGTGCCGGCTGGCGGGCATCGGGCTGGCGCAGCTCAGCGGGCTGATGGCGCTGGCGGCCTTCGTGACCATGTCGCGCGCGCGCACCACCATCAACCCGTTTTCGCCCATGCGCGCCGCGCATTTGGTCACTGGCGGGCCGTTCCGCTTCAGCCGCAATCCGCTGTATTTGAGCCTGCTGCTGTTGCTGGTGGCCTACGCGCTTCGGCTGGACGCGTGGCAGGTGTGGCTGGCGCCCGCCGTGTTTGCGGCCTACGTCACCTGGTTTCAGATCATTCCCGAAGAGCGGGTGCTGCGGCGCAAGTTTGGCGACGCCTTCGTTCGCTACTGCGCGCGCACCCGCCGCTGGATTTGACGCGCCCGCCCGCGCCATAGAGCGCCCTCAGTAGCCCTGGCCTGCACGCACCTGGCCGCCCAGCGCGGGGCTTTGGCCGAACACGTCGCGCAGGCGTTCGCCCGCATCGGGCGTGGTCAGCGCGGCCAGGCGCTCGTCGAAGTCGTGGCGCAGCGTATCGAGCGCCGAGTGCGATGAGCGCAGCGACGCCTCGGCCGCCAGCACCAGCGCGCGGTATTCGTCCAGCGAGAGGATCACCGCCTCGGGCCGGTCGTGGTTGGTGACGACCATGCTGCCGGTGCGGCCCACCTCGCGCATGACACCGCGCCAGCCCAGCTTCTTGACGTTCGAAGCGGCGGTGCGGGGCAGGTCATCCAGCGTGGTTGGGCGGGCAACGGACATGGCGTTTCCTCGAAGGAAAAGGGAATAAAGGCCAATATACCCTTTTTGGCCATTGGCTGCCGGGGCGGCCATTGCGCCAGCCCCCGTGGTGAGGCGGCCTACACCGCAGCGAGGGCCCGCAACACCTCCGGCCCGTACTTGTCGAGCTTGGCCGCGCCAATGCCGCTGATGCCTTCCAGCCCGCTGAGCGCGGTGGGCGCCGCCGCGGCAATGGCGGCCAGCGTGGCGTCGTGAAAGATGACGAAGGCCGGCAGGTTGTGTTCGCGCGCGACTTCGGCGCGCCAGGCTTTCAGCGCGGCAAAGCGGGCCTGGCCTGCGGTGTCCAAGTCGGCCGCGGCCGGCGGCGGGGCACCCCGGCGGCGTTCGGTGCGGCGCGCGGTTGTGCTCGCGCTGGCGGCGCGCAGGCGCACGGGCTGATCGCCCTTGAGGATGGGCCGCGCCGCATCCAGCAGGCGCAGCGTGTTGTAGGCCTGCGCGTCCACGTGCAGCGCGCCGACGGCGATCAACTGGCGCAGCACGCCGCGCAGCTGCGCTTCGCTGTAGTCGCTGCCGATGCCCCAGGTGCTGAGCTGCTGGTGCCCGTACTGCGCGACCTTGTCGGTGCTTTTGCCGCGCACGATGTCCATGATGTGCCCCGCGCCAAAAGCGACCTGGCTGGCCTGCTGCACGCGAAAGACGGTGGACAGCAGCTTGCGCGCGGCGTCGGTGGCGTCCCAGGTGTCGGGCGGGTGCAGGCAGTTGTCGCAATTACCGCAACGTGCCACCACGCTCCCCAAGGGGACGCTCGCCGCCTTCGGACGGCCGGGCGGCGGCTCGGCCCCGCCTTCGCAAGCGTCGGATTCGGAATGAAAATGCTCTCCAGCGCCCGCTGCACCAGCGCTGGCAGCTATCAATTTTGAATCTTCGGCATCACCAGAGGCGGCGGGGCGCGACACCATCGTCTCGCCAAAATACGCCAGCAGCCGCGCGCGGCGGCAATCGGTGGCTTCGGCCAGGGCCAGCAGCGCATCCAGCTTGCCGCGCATCACCTGCTTGAAGTCTTCGCCCGCCGGGCTTTCGTCGATCATGCGGGCCTGGTTCACCACGTCGGCCAGGCCGTAGGCCATCCAGGCGTCGGCCGGGGCGCCGTCGCGGCCGGCGCGGCCGGTTTCCTGGTAGTAGCCCTCGATGTTCTTGGGCATGTCCACGTGGGCGACAAAGCGCACGTCGGGCTTGTCGATGCCCATGCCGAAGGCGATGGTGGCGCACATCACCAGCCCGTCTTCGCGCAGGAAGCGGTCCTGGTTGCGCTGGCGCACCGCCGCGTCCAGCCCCGCGTGGTAGGGCAGCGCGTCGATGCCCGCATCGCACAGCGCCTGCGCCAGCTCTTCCACGCGCTTGCGCGACTGGCAGTAGACGATGCCCGCATCGCCATCGTGCTCGCGCTGGATGAACTGCAGCAGCTGGCGCCGCGCATCGGTTTTTTCGACGATGGTGTAGCGGATGTTCGGGCGGTCAAAGCTGCTGACGAACTGCGCGGCGTCTTGCAGCCGCAGCCGCTCGACGATGTCGGCGCGGGTGGTGGCGTCGGCCGTGGCCGTCAGCGCGATGCGCGGCACGTCGGGCCAGCGCTCTTGCAGCACCGTCAGCTGGCGGTACTCAGGGCGGAAATCGTGGCCCCACTGGCTGACGCAGTGCGCCTCGTCAATCGCAAACAGGCTCAGCTGGCCATGCGCATGCAGTGTGTCCAGCAGGCCCAGAAAGCGCGGCGTGGCCACGCGCTCGGGCGCGGCGTACAGCAGCGTCAGCTGGCCAGCCAGCAGCTGGCGCTCGATCTCTTCCGTCTGCTGCCAATCCTGGGTGGAGTTGAGGAAGGCCGCCGCCACGCCGGCCTCGTGCAGCGCCCCGACCTGGTCGTGCATCAGCGCGATCAGCGGCGAGATGACCAGCGTCACCCCCTTGCCCGCGCGCTGGCGCACGATGGCAGGCACCTGGTAGCACAGCGACTTGCCGCCGCCCGTGGGCATCAGCACCAGCGCGTCGCCGCCGCCCACCACATGGTCCACGATGGCCGCCTGCTGGCCCCGGAAGTGTTCGTAGCCGAACACGTCGTGCAGCACGGAAAGGGCGGGTGACATCATCAATGGGCAACTCTTGGTGGGGTAGCGGCGTGCGCTGAGTGAATCAGCGCCACAAAGCCAATGGCAGATTGCGCCGCGATGGGCCGTTGCAACCGCGCGGCAGCCTGAATTGTGCGATGCCCGCAGCCTGGGGGCGGGCGTAGGGCCATCCTGGCACGCTCAGGATGGCCGGCAAGCCGGCCACGGACGGCCCGTGGCGGGCCACGCCCGGCGCAGGCCGGCGCAGGCCGGCGCAGGCCGCTTTACTTCGCCAACGCGCGCGAGCGCCTCAACGCCGCCATCAGCTTGGCCAAGGCGTCGTCGCTGGCGCGCGCCGCTGCCAGGGAGAAGTTGGACTTGAACTCGGAAAACTCCGCCTCGCCACGCCCTTCCACCCGCACGGTGTCCAGCGTGGTGCCCTGCGCGTCCTTGATCTGGCAGACCAGGGTCACCGTGAAGGCGGTGGGTGGCCAGGTGAACGGGCTGGACGAGGATGAGTCGGTGGTGATTTCCGGCGTGATCAGCAGTTGGATGCCACTGGCGCGAATCTCAGCCGCGTCGGCCGGGTTCTTGATCTTGGTCACGTCGCGAAACACCGTGCCCAGAGCCTTGTACAGCCCAGGCTCCAGATCGCGGTAGGGGAAATAGCGCACTTTGTCGCCGCCACCGCCGGGCGTGGTGACTTCCTGCGCGGTGGCGCTGTCGGCGATGTAGAAGCCGACCTTTTTCTTGCTTGGCGTTGACTTGCCAGCGGCCGTTGGAATGGCGTCCAGATTGGGCGCCATGGAAATCGGGTGGGCACACCCGCCCAACGACAGGACCAGGGCTGCGGCCAGGGAAATGAAAGTGATTTGGCGAAACATGAAGTACCTCAACGCTTTTGGATGGCTTGCAGAAACTCCGGATCGGCGAACAGCTCGGCCAGCAGCTGCTGCACCATCAGCGGGTAGTTGTTGGCCGCCTGCGGTACGGCCACCGCGCCGGCAAAGGCGCCATCCCACTGGCGCGTGACCTTCTTGACCTTGTCATAGCGCACTTCAGCGTTGCGCTTGACCACGAACTGCGCCTCCAGCTGGCCGTCGTTGGTCGAGATTCCCCCGGCGTTGATGTTGTTGCGCAAGAGCGTGCCCGACACCTCCACCGCAGAAGCCGGGTCGTACAGCTTGGCCAGCTCCAGTTCGGAGCGCAGGGCCGCGGCCAGGTAGTCGGCAAAGTTCTTGCCGACCGGCGACACCATGGACGCCGCACGCAAGCTGATGGCGTCGGCGTTCTCCATGCCGGCCTTGGGCACGAAAGCGCCCAACTTGGTTGGCGCGGCATTGGCTTTCTTCAAGCGCTCCACGTTGTTGACCGACGGTGAATAGCTGGGCGCGGGGCCGACGCAGCCCGACAGAAATACGGCGGCCAAACCGGCCACCAAAAAGGCGAAACCCAAGCGTTGTTTGAATAACATGAAAGAAGCTCCCTCCGTTTGCGGTGACGTTAAACGCGATCGTCAACCATTGAGCGCCGAGCATCCTACTCTTGCCCGAAGCGGGTCTTGGCAGCGGCTGGCCGCACGCGCGCCCGCGCCTTTCCTACAATTCGGGCCATGAATCCGCCCGCCTACACCCGCGCCGCCGCGCTGCCCGACATCCTGCGCCAGCGACTGGTCATCCTCGACGGCGCCATGGGCACGATGATTCAGCGCTTCAAGCTGACGGAAGAACAGTACCGGGGCGAACGCTTCAAGGATTTTCACCGCGACGTGAAGGGCAACAACGAGCTGCTGAGCCTGACGCGCCCGGACGTGATCCGCGACATCCATGAACAGTACCTGGCCTCGGGCGCGGACGTGGTCGAAACCAACACCTTCGGCGCCACCACCATCGCCCAGGCCGACTACGACATGGCCGATCTCGCGTACGAGATGAACCTGCAAAGCGCCCGCCTGGCGCGCGCCGCGTGCGACAAGTACAGCACGCCCGACAAGCCGCGCTACGTGGCCGGCGCGCTGGGCCCCACGCCCAAGACGGCCAGCATCAGCCCCGATGTGAACGACCCCGGCGCGCGCAACGTCAACTTCGAGCAACTGCGCGCGGCTTACCTGCAGCAAACCCTGGCCCTGATCGAAGGCGGCTCGGACGTGCTGCTGGTTGAGACCATCTTCGACACGCTGAACGCCAAGGCCGCGCTGTTCGCCATTGACGAAGCGTTTGAGCAAACCGGCGAGCGCCTGCCGATCATGATCAGCGGCACCGTGACCGATGCTTCAGGCCGCGTGCTGTCGGGCCAGACGGTGACGGCCTTCTGGTACAGCGTGCGCCATGCGCAGCCGCTGTCGATCGGGCTGAACTGCGCGCTGGGCGCGGCGCTGATGAAGCCCTACATCCAGGAGCTGGCCAAGGTGGCGCCCGACACCTTCATCAGCTGCTACCCCAACGCGGGCCTGCCCAACCCGATGAGCGAAACGGGCTTTGACGAAACGCCCGATGTCACGAGCCGCCTGGTGCGTGAATTCGCTGCCGAAGGCCTGGTCAACATCGTCGGCGGATGCTGCGGCACCACGCCCGAGCACATCGGCGCTATTGCGCACGCTGTCGGCCCGCTGGCGCCGCGCGGCGCGCTGACGACCGCCTTCTACCGCGCCGCCGCCTGATCCGGGGGATTTCGGCTTTCGGACTCGCCAGGCCCTGCCGGGCCGCTTCCCAGAACGCCGCATTCGCGTGACAAAATGCGCACGTCAATTTTTTAAGTTCACTCAGGGGGGAGTTTTCATGAAGTATGGCGTTCGTCCTTCACGCTTGGCGCTGGCCGCGTGTGCTGCTGTTTCCTTGTCTGCGGGCGCTGGGACTTTGACGGTTCCCAGCGACGTTTTCTTCTATTCGGTGTCTTTGGCTGGCGCTGGCGGCGGTGCTGGTGGGCGGGACGCAAGTGCGCTCGGCGGCAATGGCGGCGCAGGCGCGCTGATCAACGCGACGGTGGCGGTGCAACCTGGTCAAACCCTGGTTGACACGACTGGCGCCGGCGGCGGCAACGGCGCCAACGATGCGCGCAGTGGTGTCTTGGGCGGAACCGGCGGCACAGGCGTTGGCAGCGGCGGTGCAGGCGGCACCGCCAACCAGATTGGCGGCAGCGGCACCGGCGGCGGCGGCGGCGGCGGCGGCGTGTTGAGCATCAACGGCACCGTGGTGCTGTAAGCGGGCGGCGGCGGCGGTGGCGGTGGCGGCTCTCTCGGCCAAACCCCAGCCGGCAACGGCACCAACGGCGCCGCGGCCGCCTTGACCGCAGCCGCGACCTGCGGCGGCTCCGGCGGCGATGGCGCGACGCAACCGGCAACCAACACCGATGGCGGCACTGGCGGCGGCGGCGGCGGCGGCTACCAAGGCGGCGCTGCAGGTACTTCCGGTCTAGATGGCACCCTCAGCCGCGCGGCGACAGGCGGCGGCGCAGGCGCATCGTGCTACATCAACACCGGTGCGGTGACCAACGCCAGTTTGGTGGCGACTGGCGGCGGCGCAGGCGCCGTGGTGAACGGCAGCGGTGCCGGTGCAGGTTCTTTCACGGCCACGCCCCTGGCGTCTGTGATGCTGCGCGGCACATGGCCCAGCGACGCGACTGCGGGCGACACGCTGAGCGTCTCCGCAGGGGGCGCCAGCCTGACATCCGCCGCGCTGGCGGGTGGCAACACCACCCAGGGCACCCGCGCGCCGCTGACAGGCACTTCCTTGAGCCTGCCAGCGCCAAGCTACGGCGGCGCAAGCACGTACGCCGCCACCGTGAGCTGCACGGTCAATGGCGCCGCGGCCACGCTGACCGGCACCGCGTTTCCGTACACGCTGAACGTCAGCCCTTCCAGCACCAACATCGTCTGCACCTACACCAGCCGCGTGACGGCCGGCCCCGTCAACCCGGTGCCAACGCTCAACGAATGGGCGCTGGTGCTGATGGCACTGGGCGTGGCGGGCTTTGCCTGGCAGCGACGCAAGACCTTGTCCGACCGCTGAGCAGCCGTCAGGCCTCGGCCCCTGCGCCGAGGCCTGAACTCAACCTAGCGCCAGCCATGCATCGGTGTGGCAGCCGCCGGATCTGCACCTCGCCGACACTCAGCGCCCAGCGTGCCCTGGCGCCCGCAGATCTTGCCAAGCCACCGCGCCCGCCCAGCCCCGCGCGGCGTCGGCCATGGGCACTGGCAGCGTCAAGGATCGCGCCGTGCAGCCTGCCAATGCGGCCTGCAGGGTGGGCGACCATTCCTGCAGCGGTTGGCCCAGGCATTTCAGGCGGGCTTCATGGGCAGCCCAGCGGGCGGCGAATGCTTCGTTTTTTATAGCTTCTGGCGCCCGTCTGGCCTGCGCCAGAGCGCGATTTGATCCTTCGTCCTGCCCCAGGTAGAGCACCGAGAGCCGACGGCGCTCAGCCGCGTCCAGGCCCTGCAGCGCCGCACGATCCTGCAGATCGACGCCGACAGGCCCGCGGTGCCAGGCGACAAGGCTCCAGCCCGCCGCGTGCGCAATGCTCAGGCGCACGGGCGCCAGTTGCGTGGCCCATGGCTCGGCCAATTGATCGCCCGCTTGCTCGGTCACTTGCGCTTGCGCAGACGACGCCCACACTGGGGGCACCGCGCTCACGCGCGGCGCTTGCCCGCGCTGGTTGGTGATCTGAAGGGCGCTGGGCGCGCAGCCCAGCTCAGCGGCCAGCAGCGCCGCCAACGCCGTGCGGCAGGCGAGGCGGGCGGCTTCGCGCTCGGCACGCGCATCGGTGGGCCGCTGCTCGGTGCGCAGGGCCCAGACGCGCGGGCCGTGCGGCACGGGGGCGCCGTCGATGCGGCAGGGCAGCAAGGTGCCGGCGGGGGCTGCGTTCACTACATTTATCATAGCTACCAGCGCTGGCGCACCGTGCGCTGGCAGCCATTCAACCCGCAAGTGAAAGGTGCGGGCCGCGCGATCAGAAATCGACCAGGCTCAGGCCGATGCGGAAGGTGGCGCGCTTGAAGTTGTAGTCGATCAGCGTGTCACCGTAGCCGTAGAAAAGCGACGTGTACAGCCGCAGGCCCGAGAAGGAGTTGCCCAGGCCGTCGCCCACCGATCGCGTCCATTCGATCTTGCCCGAGCCGCGCTTGTTGAAGCCGGTGTACACCGCGCGGATGCTGTTCTTGGAGTCGATGTTCCAGCCCACGGTGAGGTCGCCACGGCCCAGGTAGCGGGTGATGTCGGGGTTGTTGTCCTTCTCGATCGACTCAGACAGGCGCTTCCACAGGCGCAGCTGCACGGTGAAGCGGTCGTCTTTCTCGAAGCCGGTCATCAGGTAGGCGCGGTTCCAGCTGCGCGACAGCGGATCGCTCTGGCCGTTGGACTGGTGCACCAGGCCGACGCCGCTGTAGCGCCACAGCCAGCCGCCCGGCAGCTTGGCGGTGGTGGGGTACACGTAGATCAGCTCAGGCGTGTGATCGGTGTTGCGGAAGGGGCGCGACAGCGTGCTGTTGAACACCTGCCATTCCGACTGGCTGGTGTAGCCGGCCCACAGCGAATCGCGCAGCGTGCCGTCCTTGGGCGTCAGCAGGCCGCTGGCCAGCTTGGTGCGCACGGATACCTGCAGGCGCACCGAGTGCTTGCCGTAGTCGACGGGCACGGTCGCGCTGTTGGCCGGGTTGGGCGAGGTGGGCAGGCGGTTGATCTCGTCGCTGGTGGCGACAGCCACGGTGGTGGGGTAGAAGGCGCGCAGGCCGAAGGTGGGGCAGCTGGAGCCGGATTCCAGCTCCCAGAAGCGCGAGGTGTCCGAGAACTGCCGGTCGCGGCAACCCTGCTCCAGGCCGACCCCGATCACACCGGCCGAGCCCGCGCCGTCGGCCACCGGTTGCGTGGTGGCCAGCGCCGCAGCCACCTGGCCACGCACGGCCGAAGCCTGCGCGCTGGGCGCCACGTTGCGCGCGGGCGAGGTTTCGGCGGCGCGGCTTTTGTCCTCGATGGCCGACAGCAGTTCGTGCTGGCCGCGCGCCCATTGGTCAAAACAGCCCAGGCGTTCGGCGTCGGGTTTGCCCAGGCAGCTTTGCCAGGCGGCGGCGGATTCGGCGCGCTCGGGCACGCCGGCGGGTGCGGGCACCTGCGCCCAGGCGAAGCCGCCGAGGGTCATGCCGACAGTCAGCGGCGCAGCGAAGGTGTGAAAGCGTTTCATGGTTGAAAGTGGTGCGACAGAGGTTGACCCGCACCGCGTGCAGGGCGCCACGGCGGCGGATCGTCGGATGGGGAGGAAGCGGGCGTGGTTCGCGCGGCGGGCTGCATCTGCAACGCCGCGGCGCCCCATCAGCGCATAGTACTTGCGGCAGGCAGGTTGACACCATGGGCCGTGCGCGTCTTTTGGTGTGCACGCCACAGCCGGGCGTGACACCGGTCACACCGCGCGGACACACGGAACGCGCACGCACCCCATCGCCCGGATGTCTCGACGCCTCTCGCCGGTATACACCCTAGCTCCACAGCCGGGCAGTGCCGGGTGGGCGACTCAGCCGCGCCATGGCGCCGCTGGCAGCCCATGCCAGCGCGTACCGGGCGGGATGTTCTCGCCCTTCATCACCAGCGTGAGCGGGCCCAGCTGCGCGCCGTCGCCCACCCGGGCGCCGTACAGCACGGTGCAGCGCGGCCCCAGCGTCACGCGACTGCCGATGCGCACCTCGTCGATCTTCATCACGCGGTCTTCGAACAGGTGCGTCTGCGGGCAGCAGGCGGCATTCAGTTCGCTGTGGTCGCCGATGTGCACGCAATCGAATTCGGTGATGTCGGTGGTGTCCAGGTACACCCCTCGCCCGATGTGCGCGCCCAGCAGGTTGAAGGCGTCGCTCAGCCACGGCGTGCCGCGCAGGTAGCGCAGGAACCACGGCACCGTGATGCCCTCGTACATGTTGGTGGTGGCCTCGGACAGCCAGACAAACGGCGTCCACATCGGCACCGCGCGCTGGCGGTAGCGGCCCACGGCCAGCCATTTGAAGACGGCCACGAACACGAAGGTGGCAAAGCCAAACAGCACGCCGCCCACCGCCAGGTCCAGCGCCACGTCGGCCCAGCGGCCGGCTTCGGCCAGCGGCATCGCGTCCAGCACCAGCGCATAACCCACGGCGATCACCAGCGCGTGCGGCGCGGCGATGCGGAAGGCTTCGACCAGCGCGCGGCCCAGCTTGCGCCAACGCGAGGGGGCGAAGGTCAGGCTTTCGGGGTAGCCGGTGACCACTTCGCGCGCCGGCAGGTGCAGCGGCGGCGAGCCCAGCCAGGTGTCGCCGGGCTGCATGGTGGCGTTGCGCGGCACGGCGCTCATCACGCCGATCAGCACGTTTTCAGGGATGGTGGTGCCGTCGGGCACGTAGGCGCCGTTGCCGACGAAGCTGCGGCGCGACACCACGGTGGGCTTGACGGTCATCCAGCCGCCGTCGATGTGCTCGTCGCCCAGCATCACCGCATCGGCGATGAAGCATTCGTCGCCCAGCGTCAGCATGTCGGGCACCACGCCCAGGGCGGTGGACAGCTCGGTCTCCTTGCCTACCTTCGCGCCCAGCAGGCGGTACCAGCTGGCGGAATACACCGTGGCGTAGATGCCGTGCAGCACGGCCAGGCTGGATTCCTGGATCTGGTTGACCAGCCACTTGGCCAGGTAACGGTTGCTGTGCACCGGCCAGGTGCCGGCGCGCATCCTGGGCAAAAAGGCCCAGCGGATCAACGCCGACAGCAGCGCCGTCGCCAGAATGAACACCAGGCTGGCCGGCAAAGCCAGCAGGAAGAACTTGGCCAGCCGCAGCGCAAACGCCTGCCAATCGCTGATGGTGCCCGCGTCCACCAGTGGGCGCACCGAAATGCTTTCGACGTCCAGCGCGTCGATCAGCAAGAAGGTGGGAAACACCGGCATGAAGAACAGCACCGCAATGGCCAGCCCGCCCAGCACGAAGAAGGTGACTTCGAGGGCGTGCCGCATCGCCGAAACCGGTGGGCGCGCCGGCAGCGTAGCGGGGTCGAAGTCGCCCCGCTCGCGCGCAGGCGAGCCGTGCCAGATCTTGCGCGGCGGGATTTCCTGGCCCTCGCGCAGCGAAGATTGCCCTTCCAGGTGCGCGTACTCGCCGATGCGCGTCGCGCCTTCGATGGTCACGTACGAGCCGATGCACGCATTCGCACCGATGTCGATACGGTTCAGGTGCAGCATGCCCCCGGCCACGCTGGCGTTTTCCAGCATGACCACGTTGCCGATGCTGGCGCCCTCACCCACCGACACCAGCTCGGGCACGCGCACGGTGACCGAGCCCAGGTTGACCTCCGGCCCGATGCGCGCGCCCAAAGCGCGCAGCCAGGCCGAATACAGCGGCGAGCCGTTGATCATGTACGCGGGCACGGCTTCGATCAGCCGGTCGGCCAGCCACCAGCGGTAGTACGTCCAGCCCCACAGCGGGTAGCTGCCGGGCTTGAGCCGCCCGGCAATCAGCCACTTGCCGGCCCACGCCACCACGAATTCCAGCAGCGTGGTGGCCACGAACGCCAGCACCGACATGCCAATGGCCCGCAGCACCGAATCGTCCGGGTCGCCCGTGTAGAAGTGGTAGGCAAAGAATGGCGCCAGCCACTGCGCCATCTTCAAAGTCACCAGAAACGGAATGGCCACGCCCTGCGCCAGCCCGCAGCGCCAGCGCCGCCAAGCGCTGTGCAGCACAAAGGGGCGTTCGGCGCCGGCCTGCGCCGTGTCGACCATGCCTGCCTGCAGGCTTTGCGCGATCAGCCCAATGCGGCGGTTTTGGTAGATGTCGGCCACCGTCGCCTGCGCAAAGCGCGGGTCTTGCCGCAGCGCGGAGATGACGCGCGCCGCAAACAGCGAATGGCCACCCAGGTCGCTGAAGAAATCCAGCTCGCGCCGGATGGGCTGGCCGGGAAAGAGCTGCGCCAGCGCGGCGAACAGCACCTCTTCGGCCGGGCTTTCGGGCCGGTCACCGCCCTCCACGGGCGCGGCCTCGCTCAAGGCCTGCGCCTTCAGCACCTTGCGGTCGATCTTGCCGGACGACAGTCGCGGCATGGCCGACAGCGCCTCGAAACGCGCCGGCACCATGTAGGGCGGCAGGCGTTCGGACAGCCCATCGCGCAGGGCGCGCACCGCAGGCGGCGTATCGCCCGAGGGCACATAGAACGCGACGAGCTGGTCCATGCCCGCCTCGTCCTTGCGCAGGATGACGGCGGTGGTGCCCACGCCGGGCTGCTCGGCCAGCACCGCCTCGATCTCGCCCAGCTCCACGCGAAAGCCGCGAATCTTCACCTGGTCGTCCGCGCGGCCCAGGCACTGCATCTGCGGCGTGCCTTCCACGGTCTCGACACGCGCCAGGTCGCCTGTGCGGTACAGGCGCGCCTCGTCGGCGTTGCGCGCCCAGGGGTTGGGCAGGAATTTTTCGGCCGTCAGATCAGGCCGGCCCAGGTAGCCTGCGGCCACGCCGGGGCCGGTGATGCACAGCTCACCCGTCTCGCCGAACGGCAGGATCTTGAGCGGCGGCACCTGGCCACCGACGATGCTGTCGGCATCGATCACCTCGATCACCAGCAAGCCGTAATTGGGCAGCGGCTCGCCGATGGTGACCGGCTCGCCCGCGCGCAGCTCGGCCAGGCTGGCCGACACGGTGGCCTCGGTCGGGCCGTAGGTGTTGAACATCTGGCGGCCGGGCGTGGCCCATTTGTCGACCAGCGCCTGCGGGCACATCTCGCCGCCCAGGTTGATCAGGCGCAGCCCCGGCACGTCCTGCGCGAACAGCGCCAGCAAGGTGGGCACGGCGTGCAGCACGCTCACGCCATGCTCGATCAGCGCGCGCGGCAGCGCCTCGGGGTCGCCGGCCAGGGTCTTGGGGCCGATCCACAGCGTGGCCCCCACCAGGTAGCTGATCCAGATCTCCTCGAAGCTCATGTCGAAGGCGACCGAAAAGCCCTGGTACACCACATCGTCCTCGCGCACGCCCAGGCGCGCGTTTTCGCTGCGCAGAAAGTGGCAGATGCTGGCCTGCGTGATGGCGATGCCCTTGGGCTTGCCGGTGGAGCCGCTGGTGTAGATGACGTAGGCCGTGTGCGCGGGCAGCGCGCCCGCGCGGCGGCGCAGCGGCGTGCCCTCGGGCAGCGGCGCCAGCAGCTGCTGCGCCGTCAAAATCTGGGCCGAAATGCCCGTTTGCGCTTGTATGGCCTGCGCCGAATGCTCCTCGATCAATAGCGCCTTGGCGCTCGCGTCGTCCAGGCAAACGGCGATGCGCTCGCTCGGCACGTCGGCGTCGAAGGGCAGCCAGGCGGCGCCGGTCTTGGCGATGGCCAGCTGCAGCACCAGCAGCTCGACGCCGCGCGGCAGCCACAGCCCCACCATGTCGCCGGGCCGGATGCCGGCCCCGATCAGCCGGTGCGCGGCCAGGTCGGCGGCGGCGTTCAGCGCGCCATAGGACAGGCGCCGGTCACCGAAGATCAGCGCCGTCTTGTCGGCCACGCGCGCGGCGGTGGCTTCAAACACGTCGGCCAGGATTTCGGCGCGCAGCAGGTCCGGCCGGTCGGGTCCGTGGAGTACGTAGGAGGGGGGCATGACAAAGGGCGCGGGCGGCGGGCCGCCGGTCGGGGCGCAAAGGGCTGGGGCTATCACGCGCCACACGGCGGCGTGGTGGACACAAAGAAAAAGAACCGGGCGCGCAACCGCGCGCGCCGCGAGCGGCGATTGTGCGCTGTCCGCGCCGCGGTCCGGCTGACAGCGAGTGGCCGCTCACGCGCCCGCACTGGCGACAGCGGCCAGCAAGCTACAGTGCGGCCCCATGTCGGATGTCTCTGCGGCGCCTGCGCCCACCCCTTTGCTGTTTCGCCTGGCCGGCGTGCGCCGGCGCGTGGTCTACGTGGCCCTGTACGAGCTGATCGCCATGGGCGTGGTCACGCTGGCCTTCATGGCCAGCGGCGAGGCGGCGGCGCACGCCGGCGGCGTGGCGGTGGGCAGCTCGCTCATCGCGGTGGCCTGGAACCTGCTGTTCAACGCCCTGTTCGAGCGCTGGGAGGCGCGCCAGCCGGTGCGCGGGCGCAGCGCGCGCCGGCGCGCGGCGCACGCCATCGGCTTCGAGGGCGGGCTGGCGCTGCTGCTGGTGCCCTTCATCGCCTGGTGGCTGGGCGTGAGCCTGTGGCACGCGCTGGTGGCCGACCTGGCGCTGCTGCTGTTCTTTCTGGTCTACACCTTCGGCTTCACCTGGCTGTTCGACCGCCTGTTCGGCCTGCCGGCCAGCGCCGGCTGAGGGGGGTGACCGCCGCCCCGTCACAGGGTTGAGGCAAAGACCACCGCTTTTCAGAGCAGGCTGGCCTGATCGGCAGCACTGGCCAGCGGCCGCAGCCGCGCGAAATCCAGCAGTTCCGCCAGATGCGCGCCCTGGCCCTGCCAGTCCTGCACCATGTCCTCACCCAGCAGCACGTAGTTCCACGGCAAGCCCTGGCGCTGCTGCGGCGCCAAGCCGTTGATGCGCTCGCACCACGCCACGGCGGCGCGCAGCTTGCGCTGCACGTTGGGGTGCGTGGTCTGCTGCTGCGCCTTGGTTTCCACCAGATAGATGCCCGCCGCCGTGCGCACCAGAAAGTCGGGGCAGTAGAAGGCGGGCAGGCCGTCTTCCTTCACGTAGCGCAGGCGCGCGAACGGGTGGCGCGTTTCGCTGATCTTGCAGAAGGCCAGCACCTGGCTGTCGGCCTGCGCCCAGTGGATGAGCGCCTTCTCCAGCCCGCCGTTGCGCGCGGGCCAGCCCAGGCGGGTGTAGATGCATTTGCCCACGGCCACCGAATGCGCCTCGCGCACCATCAGGCGCGGCGTTTCGCTCAACCAGCGCGCATGCACTTCCGTTTGGCCGGTGGTCTGCGTCTGCGCGGATTCCAGCAGCGCCACGGCAAACACCTTGGTGATGTGGTCCACCACGGGCTGCAGCAGCAACAGGCGCCAGTTCTCATGCTCCAGCGGGTTGAAGGCTTCGCTGAACAGCTGCGTCCACACGTAGTCGTCCAGCCAGCCCGTCAGGTCCGCCGTGTGCACCTGCAGGTAAGGCTTGGCCAGGTGCGTGGCGATCTTGTTGCCCTTGGGCAGCGGCTCGCTCAGGGCCTGGCTGATGCGCCGCGTGAGCCGCGCCAGATAGTCGTTGTAGCCCGCCACATTCATCACCGCGCCCGCCACGCGGTAGTCTCCAAACAGCGTGGCGCTTTGCAAATCCTGCGAGATGAACACGTCGCCCTTGCCCAGCAGCGTGGCCAGTTGCTCACGCGGCATGGCCGTGAAGGCGGGCAGTGCGGCCACGTCGAGCGCGGCGTGGCTGTCTTCTTCAGCCGCCTCGCGCAGGATGAAGGGAATGCCGAAGTCGAACGCCTCGTAGCCCTCGCGCAGTTCGGCGGCGATCACGTCGCCCGTGCTCGACGTGCTGTCCATCGCCTCGTCCGTGGTGCCCGCCAGCCCTTCTTTCAACAGTTCGTCATAGAACGACTGGAACGCCGGGTGCTCCACGATGGAAAGCACATCCAGCAGGCTCCCGGGCTCCTGTCCGGCGGCGATGCGCTCGCGGTTCTCGCGCTTGAGGTCGCCGTATTCCGCCTCGCGCCACATCAGCCGCAGGCCCCGGCCAATCGTCTGCTCCAGCAGAATCTGCGCCTGCGACGAGCGCAGCGGCACGATCACGCAGATGTTGTTCACGTCGAAGCCCTCGCGCAGCATCAGCACGCTGACAATCACGCGCGGCGTGGCGTGCCTATCGACGTTGAACAGCCGCTCGCGCACCGGCGCCCAGTCCTTCTCGCCCAGTTCGGCTTTCTTGCCCGAGTCGATGGTCATCACCTCGTCCTCGTGCAGCCCTTCCTGCTCCTGCAGAAACTGCGCCACCAGCGGCGACACGGTGGTGTCCTCGCACACCACCAGCATCTTGGGGTGGCGCGTGGGGTCGATGCGGGCAAAGTCCGCTTCCAGCTTGCGCAGCTTGTGCAGGCCCGCGCGCAGCATCACGCGCTGGCCCTCGCTGAGGGCCGGGTTGCCCAGCTCGTCACGCTCTGCCTTGAACTCAAGGGGCAGCGCGCCCACCTCCTTGCGCCGGTCCAGCACCAGCGACTTCACCAGCCCGGCGCGCATGGCGCTTTGCAGGTCGAAATCCACCACGATGTGCGGGAAGTACAGCTTCTTCTTGTTCCGGCCACTGCCCACGTCGTTGTACGGCGTGGCTGAAAAGTCCACCTGCACGAAGCGCCGGCCCTTGGCGGCGGCGATGCGGCTCAGGCTCTTTTGCCACTCCACCTCCGTCACCTCGCCCTCGCGCTTGAACTCGTGGATGTGGTGCGCCTCATCGTTGAACACCATCAGCTCCGGCAGCGCGGCCAGAAACTCCAGCACGTTACCGCGCGCATAGCGCCGGTCCAGCACCTCCAGGCTGTTGCCCGTGGCGCGGCCAGGCGCCAGCGGCAGCACGGCGGCGGCCACGGCATGCGCGGGCAGCAGGGCGCCAGGCGCCTCCACGGCATCGGCGTCCTCCACCTCATCCACCGCATCCCCCTCCGCCAGCAAATGCCAGTTGGTGATGGCGATCATGCCGTTGCCCGTGGCCTTCAGGCCGATCTCGTCCTTGGCGCACACGTTGCCGCGCACGAAGGCGAACACCGCCTCGCGGTGCGATTCGGGGACGAACAGGTCGGCAAACTTCATCACGTCCGATTGGCCGAAATCCCTTGCCCCACTTGCGCTGCCTGCTATCAATTTTCCGCAAAAGGCATCCAGCAGCCGCTCGTACACGATCAGCCCCGGCGCCACCACCATGAACTGGCGCGTGAAGCGCGCATCGTCCAGCCCCTGAGCCAGTGCTGCGTTCTTGTTCAGCAACTGCCAGATCAGCAGCGCCTGCAGCACCCAGGTCTTGCCCGTGCCCGTGGCCATCTTGAAGCAGTACTTGGGGTGTGCATGCTTGCCCGCCGACACCTCGGCCAGCCGCGTGCCCGCCAGCAGGGCATCGGGGTCCACCTGGGCGTACAAGTCTTTCAGCGTGGCCGCGCCCAGCACCTCGTGCGCCACGATGGCGTTCAGGATCGCCTGCCGCTGCCCGGCGTGAAAGTTCATCCAGCCCCGCGCATCCACCATGTCCTGGCCAAACCACCAGTGCAGCAGCTCGGCTGTGGTGGGGGTCACCAGCTCCAGCAGGTCGGCGGCGCCATGTTCCAGGCCCAGGGAAAGTTGCTGGGTGCGGGTGGTGAGGGCGGCAGAAAGCGCCAGGGGGTTCTCAGCAATCGAAGGCATGAAGGGCCGTCCAAAAAATGTGCATGTGAAAATTGGCGCCATGCCGCACCCGCCCCCGCCACCCCGCACGCCCTGGGGCGCCTTTCCCGACGTGCTGATTCACGCCAGCGAATCGGCGGTGAAGCAGCACCCGGCGTACTGGGCGGCCAAGACAGGGAGCGGCGCCGCCGCTTTGGCGCTGGTCAACGACACGATGAGCGATCAAGCCAATCAGCGTTTGTTGAACCTGATGCAAGGACACGTGCCGACGCTGGTCAGCGCCCATGCCTATGAGCGAGAAGGCGTCAATGCCATTCCCGAAATCTTTGCCGACGAACTGAGCAAGACTTTGAGCTGGCCCGTGGACAACGGCGTGCTGCAAATCAATGCCGTGGGCCACACGGGGGCAGATGGCTTTTCGCGCCTGGCGCGGCAGGCCCGGTTCGCCGGAGCCGTCCAGCCGGGCGGTGAATATGTTCTGGTGGACGACTTCATCGGCATGGGCGGCACGCTGGCGAACCTCAAGGGCCACATCGAGTCGAACGGAGGCCGCGTGCTGGCGGCGGTTGTGTTGACCGGCAAACCCCATTCGGCCAAACTGGCCCTCACGCCCGAGCGCCTGCATGAACTGAGGACAAAACATGGAACTGAACTTGAACAATGGTGGATCGAGCGATTCGCTCACGCCTTCGACGCGCTTACTGAATCAGAAGCTCGGTACCTTGCAAGGACCGAGGGAGCTGACACCATCCGAAATCGAATTGCTGCTGGCCAGCAAGCGTGAATTGGCGGCGCTGGCGTTTGCCACGCCCACGCGCGCCGGTGCATGCAAACTCGCGCCGTCCGCTTGAGTGCAGCAGCACACACTCATCTCACTTCGACGGTCGTCGCCACTTCCGCCTCGAACCCAAACACATCCACCACCCGCACACACACCCTGCGCGGCCCGTGCTTGGCTGGAACGGTCAGCACCGCCTGCGTCACCACGCGCAGCGGATCGGCATCGTTGGCGGCGTTGCCCCGGTAGTCCTGCCAGACCGAGCGGAACACCTGCCCGTCGTAGTCTGGGTCCACCGCCCAGTATTCGATCAGCGCCAGCGGCTCGGCATTGGCCACCGCTTGCAGCTTGGCGCGGTTGGCGTCGTCCAGGTTGATGGCCTCGGGCGACAGCAGCACGTAGTTCTTCAGGCGCACCGTCAGTGTTTCCTCACTTCCGCGCACAGTGTGTTCGATGGGGTGCAGCGTCAGGTATTGCAGGCTGGAAAAGCGCACCTGACCGCGCAGTTTCTCCACGCTGTTGCCCTTCTTGCGCAGGCGGTCCAGCAGGTCGGGGGGGATCACCAGCACCTCCAGCCGGTCGTCGTTAAGGGCGGTGATGGTTTCGCCAATCGAGGGCTCGAAGTTCCAGCCCAGCACCACCACGCGGTCCCAACCACCCAGCAGGTTGTCGCGCTGGGCGATGGCTTTCTTCAGCGTGGCCGCGCCCGTGAGTTTGTTGGGCGAATCGGCCAGCACCAGCGTCTTGCTGCCGCGCCGCCCGCCCAAATCGACGCCCGTGATCTGGCCTAAGTTGCGCTGCGGGTTGGCCTCGGGCGGCAGGGGCAAGGCGCCGTAGAGCGAGAGCACGATTTGCGACAGGTCGCCGATGCGGAAATCGCGCTTGCCGAAATGGGTCTTGGCGGCTTCGACTTGGTAATCGCCGATGGCTTGGTAGTAGAAAGGTTTGGACTCCTGGTCGATCATGCGCTTGCGCATAATCATGCAGGCGGGTTTTCCGATATCGGATGTAATCCAGCGACGACCGAGTTTTTCGGCGACGGCGGCGGTGGTGCCAGAGCCTCCATTGAAATCTGCGACAACACCGCTTGCAGGGCATGAACTGGCAATAACTCTTTCTAGGAGTGCTGACGGCTTTTGTGTGCTGTAGTCTATGCGCTCCATTGATTGGGATGCGACAGGATTTATGTCACTCCAAATGGACTGAAGAGGGATTCCCTTCATTTCATCGAGGTATCTTTTGTACCTCGGAATTCCTCCTTCCTTTTTAGGCCACGCAATTCTTCCTGCTGCATCTAATTCGTCGAGTCTTGCAATCTGGAACTTCCAATGATTGCCCCGTAAATTCGGGTCAATTCCGCGCCATGGCATCCCAGAAGAGCCATTCCGTACACCGGCTGCCATCAAATCACTAAGCGTATATCGGCGTCCTGTCCCTTCTTCAATGTTTCGATATGCTGTCTCAAGATAGCTGGATTCGTATTCTCCGTATTGCGTCTCGAAGTGAAGGTTTTCTGATTTTGAGAAGAAGAAAATCACATCGTGAATATGGTTGTATGTCTCCGAATCGCTGCGGGCAGATGTTCTTTTCCAAATTAACTCATTCTGAAAATTTTCTCGTCCAAACACCTCATCCATCACCAGCTTCACGTAGTGCCCTACATGCCAATCCAGATGCACATAAATCGACCCGGTATCCGCCAATAATTCCCGCATCAAAATCAATCGCGGGGTAATCATCGCCAGATACGACGCCGTGCCGTCCGCCCAGGTATCCGAATACGCAAACTGCTCGATCACCGTGGGCCGCTGCTCCAGTTCCACGCCGGGCAGGGTGACCTTGGTGCGGTAGTCGGCCTTGCTGTCGAACGGCGGGTCGATGTAGATCAAATCCACCTTGCCGCGCAGGCTGGGCGTGTGCTCGTCGCCCGCCAGCAGCGCGGCCATAGCCAGCAGGTTGTCGCCGTAGATCAGGCGGTTCATCCACGGGGCATCGCCGCCGGGCGCAGCACCCAGCGTGGCCTGCGCACTGCCCAGCAGGCTGGCCTGGCCGGGCGCAAACACCTCTTGGTGCGCAGCACGCTTTTGTGCCATCACCCAGTCCTGCGCGGCGCTGTCGCGGGCGGGCAGCACCACTTCGCGCGTCTGCAGGCGCACGCGCTGGCGGGTTTCCAGGCTTTCGAGGATGCGTTCGGCTTGCTTGCGCCCGTTGGCGACGATGTCGGAGAGTTGTTCGAGGAGGGACTTGGGCATACGTCAGTCGACTTTTGTCGCCTGAAAAGAAACACAGAACGTCAACTGTAAGGGACATCCAGACCCACACCCCATGCCCACTAGACGGCATGGATGAGAAGCAAGAGTTCAGTGCGCGGTTGCGCGCGGCGCTGGAAGCGCGGCGCGTAGCGCCCAGCGCTGCAGTGCTGGAACGTGGGTTCAACCGCGAATGGGCGGGTGCTCCGATTCAGCGGCAAACGGCCTGGAAGTGGCTGAACGGACAGTCCATTCCCCAACAGGACAAATTGCAGGTGCTGGCCCATTGGCTCAAGGTAGAGCCGCACCAGTTGCGCTTTGGCGACCGGAATTTGAGACGTCTGCGCGCAGAACAGAAACGCTGGGACGAAGGCGTGGGCTACCTGGAGCGCGAGACTTTCGACGCCTTCTTGCAACTGCCGGCCCCGCAGCGCAAGCTGATCCGCGAGGTAATCCTGACCTTCGCCAAGGTGCACGGGCCGCAGCGCGGCGGCGATGGCGGCGCCGAGGATCTTTAGACGTTTTCAGGCGCTGGTGCCCGTCCATAAAGCGCGAGTAGCTATCAAAATAGGAATCAACCCCGTGCCATCGGCCAGCGCACAATGGCGCCATGCTGCAACTGACCGACATCCAACAAGCCGCCGAACGCCTGCGAGGCCAGGTGCTGAACACCCCCTGCGTGGAATCGCGCACGCTGTCGCAGCTGACCGGGGCGCAGGTGTTCCTGAAGTTCGAGAACCTGCAGTTCACCGCGTCGTTCAAGGAGCGTGGTGCGCTGAACAAGCTGGCGCAGCTGACCGCGCAGGAGCGCGCACAGGGCGTGATCGCCATGAGTGCGGGCAACCACGCGCAGGGGGTGGCGTTTCACGCGCAGCGGCTGGGCATTCGCGCGGTGATCGTGATGCCGCGCTTCACGCCAGGGGTGAAGGTGGCGCGCACGCGCGGCTTTGGCGCCGAAGTGGTGCTGCACGGCGACACGCTGGACGCAGCCAGCAGCTATGCGCGCGAACTGGCGGCCGAGCAGGGGCTGACCTTCGTGCACCCGTTCGATGACGAAGCCATCATGGCGGGCCAGGGCACGCTGGCGCTGGAGATGCTGGCGCAGCAGCCCGGGCTGGACACGCTGATCGTGCCGATCGGCGGCGGTGGGCTGATCAGCGGGGTGGCTACCGCCGGGAAGGCGATCAAGCCGGGCATTCGCATCGTGGGGGTGCAGACGCAGCGCTTTCCGGGCGCGGTGAACGCCGTCACGGGCAGCACGCACCCGCGCGGCGAAAGCACCATTGCCGAAGGCATTGCCGTCAGCGCGCCCGGTGCGCATTGCCTGCCGGTGATCCGCGACTTGGTGGACGAGCTGCTGCTGGTGGACGAAGGCGACGTGGAACAGGCCATCGTGATGCTGCTGGAGATCGAGAAGACGCTGGCCGAAGGCGCGGGCGCCACGGCGCTGGCCGCGCTGGTGCGCCACCCCGAACGCTTTGCCGGGCGCAGGGTGGGGCTGGTGCTGTCGGGCGGCAACATCGACCCGATGCTGCTGGCGGCGATCATCGGGCGCGGCATGGTGCGCTCGGGCCGGCTGGCGCGCATCGTGGTGAACACGCGCGATGTACCGGGCTCGCTGGCGCGGGTGACGGCGCTGGTGGCGCAGGCGGGCGCCAACGTGCAGGAGATTCACCACCAACGCGCCTTCACGCTGCTGGCAGCGCAGCACGTTGAGATCGAGATGGTGCTGCAAACACGCGATGCGGCGCATGTGCAGGAACTGCTGACGGCGCTGAACGCGCAGGGCATGCAGGCGCGGCTGATGGGGTGACTCAGACGGTGCGCGCCGCGGCCAGGCACGTCGACGTTCTATAGAAAAAATTGGCTCCCAGCGCTTGCGCCACCAGCGCTGGCAGCTATCAAAATCAAAGCAATTTCAAGTACAACTCAGCGCCGCGCCACGGGCAGCGTGAAGCTGAACACGGTGCCGCGCGGCACGTGGGCGCGGTGGGCGATGGCGCCGCCGTGCTGCTCCACCACCGTGCGGCACAGCGACAGGCCCAGCCCCATGCCTTCGGTTTTGGTGGTGAAGAACGGCGTGAACAGCGCCTGGGCCACCTCTTCGCTGATGCCGGTGCCGGTGTCGGCCACGCTGAACAGCACCGCGTCGCGCGTCTGGCCGGGCTGCGCGGGCACGCGCTGGGCGGCCAGCGTGAGCCGGCGCTCGCCGGGCACCTCCGCCATGGCCTGCATCGCGTTGCGCGCCAGGTTGAGCAGCGCCTGCTCGATCATGGTGGGCTCGCACCAGACATCCGGCAGATCGGGCGGCACGTTCAGCTGCACCTTCACGCGCAGCTTGTGCGCCTGCAGGTGCACCAGCGGCAGGATGGCGTCGAACAGCGCGTAGGGCGCCACCGCGTGGCGCGTGGTGGTGCGGCGGCGCACCAGGTCGTGCACGCTGTTGATGACCTTGCCCGCGCGGCCAGCTTGCTCGGCGATGCGCGACAGCGCCACGCGCACGTCGTTCATGGTGGCATCGCGCGCCGTGGCGGCGCCTTCGGCGTCCAGCAGGTTCAGCGAACCGGTGGCGTAGCTGGAGATGGCGGCCAGCGGCTGGTTCAGCTCGTGGCTCATGAGCGACGCCATCTCGCCCACGGTGGCCAGGCGCGCGCTGGCCTGCAGGCGCTCATGGCTGGCGCGCGACAGCTCTTCCGCGCGCCGCTGCGCGGTCAGGTCCAGCACGGCGCCCATCCAGCCGGTGTGGCCGCCCTGCGCGGTGATCAGCGGCGCCTCGATGATCAGCACCGGAAAGCGCGTGCCGTCCTTGCGCATGAAGACCGATTCGACCCCCTCGCGCGGTGGCATTTCGCCCGCGCGGCGAATGGCCTGGCGGTGGCGGAACTCGTGCGCGTTCTCGGGCGGCCAGTAGGGCGCGGGCGTGGGCTGGCCGATCAACTCCTGCGCGCTGTAGCCCACCATGTCGCAGAACGCCGGGTTGACGTAGGTGATGGTGCCGTCCAGATCGCGCGCGCGCAGGCCGGTGACGAGCGAGTCCTCCATCGCCTTGCGAAACGCCAGCGCCTGCGCCAGCCCGGCCTCGGCCAGCTGGCGGCGCCGGAAGTCGCGCACCAACAGCACCAGCACGGTGACCAGCGCGATCGACAGCAGCGTGACCAGCGCCGTCAGCACGTTAGGAAAAACGTCGGGCGGAGGGCGCCCGCCCTCCATGCGCAGCATCATGGCGTTACCCGGCAGGTCGAGGATCTGCTGGGTCACGAACAAGCGTGCGCCGCGGCGCGGGGCGCCCACCACGGCCAGGCGCGTGCCGTCCAGCTCGGTGAAGGCCACCAGCTGGCGGCGCGTGAACTGCGGCCCGAGCATGTGCGAAATCACCCCCGCCAGCGAATAAGTGGCCACCAGATAGCCCACGCGCCGTGGCCCCTGCATCAGCGGCAGGCACAGCGCCATCACCTCTTCACCTACGCCGTTGTCGCGCGTCACGAAATGGCTGGGGGCGTAGGCTGGGCCACCGAGGTTGCGTGCGCTGGTGCAGGCTTGCGCGGCGCCCATGTCGGCTTCGCCCCTGAGCCGCTCATCCACCGCACCCAGGCGCGGGTAGTAAGGGCTGTCGGACATGGCCAGCACGCCCAGGGTGGGTGATCGCCATTCCAGGCGCAGCCATTCGCGGTGGTTTTCAAGCAGCTTGTGCGCGGCCGTGCGCCATTCGTCCTCGCCGCCCGGTATGGCGCTCAGGCCATGCAGATCCTGCACGTTCAGCGCAAAGCCGTTGCGCAGCACCTGCAAGGCGTCGGCGTTGTCGCGCTCCAGCGCGCGCTGAACCTGGTCGATCTCGTGGCCGCGCGCCAGCCAGACCAGCACCCCCAGCACGACCAGCACCAGCAGCGACAGCAGGCCCCACAGCATCCAGCGCCGCCACACGCTGCGCAGCCAGCGCAGTGCCAGGCTCAGCGACACGCGCCCAGGCGCCAGCGCGCGGCGATCGGCCGGGGGCGCGCTGGCGTCCATCCTCTCAGAGCACGCGGTGCGACAGGGCCGGCAGCTGCGCGCGGCGCGCGGCCAGCTCAGCCGGCAGCAGCTCAGCCAGCACCACGCCCGCGCCTTCGGCACGGCTGTTCAGCACCTGGCCCCAGGCATCCACCACCATGCTGTGGCCCCAGGTGCGACGGCCGTTCTCGTGCAGGCCGCCTTGCGCGGCGGCCACCACGCCGCAGAGGTTTTCAATGGCGCGCGCGCGCAGCAGCACCTCCCAATGCGCCATGCCGGTGACGTGGGTGAAGGCGCTGGGCACCAAGAGAAGATCGGCGCCCTGCGCGGCGTAGGCGCGGTACAGCTCGGGAAAGCGCAGGTCGTAGCACACGCTCATGCCCACCTTCCAGGTGTGGCCGTCGCGAGAGGGCAGATCGAACAGCGTCGGCGTGCGCCCGGCGGCCAGCACGGCGGCTTCGTCGTACACGCGAGTGCCGTCGTCAAAGCGGAACAGGTGGATCTTGTCGTAGCAGGCGACGCGCTCGCCACTCGGTGCAAAGGCCAGCGAGGCGTTGCGCACACGGCGCGGGTCGGCGGGCTCGCGCGACAGCGGCAGCGTGCCGCCGACGATCCACAGGTCGAGTTCGCGCGCGGTGGCCGCCAGCCAGTCCTGAATGGGCCCGCCGCCCAGCGCCTCTTGCAGGGCCAGCTTGTCGGTGTCCTGGCGGCCCATCACGCAGAAATATTCGGGCAGCACGGCCAGTTCGGCCCCGCCGCGGGCCGCTTCGCTCAACAAGGCGTGGGCCGCGCGCAGATTGTCGGCCACCGAGGTGCACGACACCATTTGAATCGCCGCGAGTTTCATGACGTCGCCTCCATCGCCGCATTCTGCGGCAGCTGCGAGCGCTGCGCCTCCGATGCGGCGGGCGCGGGTTCTGAAGCGGCGGGCGCTGGCGGGCTGGCGGCCGCGCCCGCACGCCCCTTGATCTGCGTGACCTGCGGGTCGGCCCAGGTGCCGCCCACATGGAATTCGCGCGTGGCGGCCTTGATCAGCGGCTGCTTGAGCACCAGCTGCGCGATGAACGCGCCAATGCCGATGGCCGGGTGGATGGCCGTGGCCGCCAGCGCGGCCGTGCCCGCGTCGATCTCGGGCACCACCACCACGCGCAGGTTCTGGGTTTCGTGGTCGATGTCGGCGCTGCCGTCCATCAGCACGGCCGCGTTCACGCCTTTCATCTGCAGGTTGTTGGTGGTGGCCGCACCGCGGTCGAGCGACACATCGCCGCGCACGTAGTCGAACGCGAAGCCCGCGCTGAACAAGTCGCGGAAATCCAGCGTCAGGCGCCGGGGCAGCGCCTGCAGGCTCAGCACGCCCAGAAGCTTGCCGATGCCAGGCTCGGCCTTGAGGAACTGCCCCGCGCCCACGTCCAGGTGCAGCTTGCCGCTCAGCGTGGGGTAGTGCGGCGCCGAAGGCGCGCCCATCCACGCCAGCTCGCCCGCCACCGTGCCCTTGCCACGCGCCACCACGTCGGGCATGTCGAAGCGCTTGAGCAGCGCGCCCGCGTCGCGGATATCGACCTTGAGATTCAGCACAGTGCGGCGGCGATCGTCCGCAGCGCGCGGCCCGCGCGGGTCGACCGACAGCGCAGGCGCGCGCACGCGCGTGGCCCAGCGCCCGGTGGCGTTCAACGTGCCTTCGGGCATGGTCAGCGACAAGTGCGTCAGCTCCCAGTCCTGCGGGGTGTCGGCACCCTGGCGCGGTGCGACAACGTCGTGGTTGATGGCCTGCAGTTCCAGGCGACCCAGTTTTTTGCCACGCAGCTCGAAGTCATCGACCACGACGTCGAGCGCGGGAATGTCGGCCGGCGGCTCGCCCACCACGGCAGCACCTTCGCCGGGCGCCGGCGAAGGGATGCTCAGGCGCGCCAGGCGGGCGCGCACCTTGCCGGGGCGGCCCTGGGCGCCTTCGCTGTATTCCAGCCGGCCCGCCAGTTCGCGCGCCTGCACGTCCGCGCGCCACATCGCGCCCGTGCGCGTGCCTGAGGCGGCCACGCCGTGCAGTGTGTGATCGTCCAGCACCAGCTCGCCCACCTTCACCTCCCAGTGGGTGGGCAAATACTCGCTGCCCAGCCCGGCCGACGCGGCGTCGGGCGTACCAGCGGGGCGGGTCAGGCTGGCCAGTACGTCTTCCCACGCGCCGGTTTCCAGCCGCGGCAGCTGAACCCGCGCGCTGACACCGCTGGCCGGCAGCCGGGCGCCGTCGGGTGGCACCGCGCCCAGCGCCAGGGCGCCGCGCAGCACCCGGGCGGGCCTGGCATTGTCCTTTTCGTACGCCACCGACAGCGCGTCGCCCACGCGCAGGCTGAATTCAGACCGATCCTCGCCAAGCGGGCGCGACACATAGCGCAGAGGCCAGCTGACATCCGCCGGCTTGTTGAGCGGCGCTGGCAGGTTCCAGGCCATGCCACGCAGGTCGCTGTTGACCTGCACGTCGGGCTGGCGGCCGCTGAACTGAATCAACACGTCGTACGGCGCGCTGCCGCTGGCGTACTGCGCCAGCGCGGGCAGGGGCGCCCACTCGCTCATGCCGCGCAGGCCATCGGCCGTGGCGACGCCGCGCGCGCGCACCACCACATCCGGCGCGGGCTCGCCCGGCTTGTGGTGCATGCCACCGCTGACCTGTGCCTCGCCCCCCAGCAGTTGAACGCGCACGTCGTGGATGGCAAACCCCGCCTGCGAAAAGCTGACGTCGCCCCGCGCCTGTGCCAGCCGGGGTGAATCCTGGGTGATGCGAAGCTCGTTGCCCTTCAGCGAGACACGTCCTTCCACTTGCGCCTTGTCGATGTGGCTGATGGGCAGGTCCAGCTTCAGGCGAAGCGCGGCTTCGCCAGTGCCTTCGGCCTCGTCCAGCGCGTGGTGGATGAACCCCGTGACCGGCGACGACTTCACGATGCCCAGCGCCGCCGCCAGCGGGCCCCGGCCTTCGCCATCCACCAGCACGCGGGCGTGGTCCAGGTCGGCAATGCCCGCCTGGATCTGCGTGAACTGCCAGCCCGGGTGGCCCTGCACGCGGCCCCGCGCGTCGCGGATCTGCATGCTGGCGTGCTCGAAGATCAGCTCGCCCGAGAGATCCTCCAGCGCCGGCCAGGGCAACTGGCCAGCCGGCTGAATGGCGCGCGGCACGTAGGCCATCGTCACGCCCTGCGTCTTGCCGGCAATGCGAAATTCCGTGCCCGCCGGTGGCTGGTTGGTGGCCACGTGGCGCAGGTCGCCCTTGACCCGCACCTGCACGTCGCGCGCCTCGCCCTTGACGATGGCGTCGCGCACGTAGTGCCGGGCGTCCGCCGGGATGGCCAGCGGCAGGTAGCGGTGCACGCTGGCGCCGTTGGCGCGCGAGAAGCTGCCCTGCAAATCCAGCACGCCGGGAAAGCGCGGCACTTGCTGGCCGTCGCCGGTCTGCCAGGCCGCCTTGAAGCTGCCGATGGCGTCGGCGTTGCGCAGCCTCAGGTCAGCCACCGTCAGGGCGATGCGCTGCCCGTCCCTGCGCCAGTGCGCGGTGGCGGATAGATCCGCCAGCGCGATCTCCGGCTGCTCGAACACGCCCGGAAAGCTCAGGGCACCGCCCTGGATGCTCACACTGGCCTGCCCGCCGCCGGGGCCGACGTCGACGTCGATCGCGGCGCCGCGTACGCCGGGAATCCCGGGCACCGCCTCACCCTTGGCGTCGGCGGGCGCGGGCAGCGCCGCCACCGACAGGCCCGAGAGGCGGCCGCGCACGCGCCAATCCAGCGGCGCCTCCAGCGGCCCATCCCAGCGCGCGTCCAGCGAATCGACCAGCCCTGTCACCGGGTGCTGGCGCAGTCGCTCATGCACGCTGGGCGGCAGCGGCAAGCGCGCGGCAATCTTGTTCAGCGCGCCCAGATCCAGCCGTTCGCCGCCCAGCGTGCCACCGCCCTTGTCGCTGCCCAGCGGCTCGCGGTAGTTAAAGCTGAAGTTGCCGCCCGGCCAGGCCAGGCCGTCGGCATCCACGAACTTCAGGCCCTCGGTGTTCAGCGACAGGCCCCGGCCCTGGTCGCGCCAGTTGACGCGCCCGGTGAGCGAGGCAAAAGCCAGCGGCTCCAGCTGCGGCCCGAAGCTGACCGACACGGCGCCCAGCGCCAGATCGGCCGTGGCGCTGGTCGGTTGGCCCTTGGCCACCCGCGCCCACAGCCGCAACGCGCCCTGCCCCTGGCGCAGGTCCACGCCCCAGTCGGTAGAAAGGTCGGCGTACAGGCGCAGCCGCGACACGTCGGCGTGTGGGATGTCGGCATAGACCTCACCGCCCCAATCCTTCCAATACCCAGCGTGGCGCGAGAAGACCGGCTGGCGAAACTGCCCGATCAGCGTGAAGCGCTCGCCCCAGCCTGCGTCCGGCGTGGCGTCGATGCGCATCTGGTGGCGCCGGCGGCCGTTGCGCACCACCACCTGCACGTCGCTCAGCGCCACGGGCGGCGCACCGCGTTGCTCGTCCACCCAGCGCACCTGGCCGCCGCGCACGATGAACTCGTCCTGCGAAAAAAACCAGTCTGCCGCCCGCGTATCGCCGGCAGCGTCGCCCGACATGTCGATACCGCCCACGCGCACACGGCCTTCGGCGGTGCGCACCACCTCCAGGGTGGGCTGGTCGATGACAAGCTGCGCCAGTTCGCCGCGCACCAGCGACAACACCGAAAACGAGGCGAGCACATGCGCCAGCTGCAAGCCAGCGCGTCCCGTGGGGTCATGCACCTGAACGTCGTGCAGCGACACGGTCGGTGCGAGACCATTCGATTCAACACGCAGCGCGCCAATCGTCACCGGGGCCGAAATGGCGCGCGTGGCCAGCGATTCGAGCCGCGGGCGGAATTCGTCGATGCGCGGCACAATCACCCAGTGGAGGACGATCGCTGCGAGGATCAACAGCGCGATGGCCACGCCCACGAGGCGCGTTACCCAGCGCATCACGACGGCGGCGGCTTGGATGGAGAGCTGGAACAACGGCGTTCGGAACAAACAGATGAGGTGGACGGCACAGTTGCGTCCCCTCCACAAAGCAGTGAGGAAATTATGACCCGCGCCGATGTCGGAGGTTCTCGCGAAAGCAGTGAATCTTTGTTAACCCAGGGCCAGGGAGCAACCCACGCCAGCGCCGCCACGGCCGGCCTGGAAGGGGCGGCCCTGCATTCACGCCTGGTGCAGCGCCTGCGGCGCCGCTACGCCGATGAGCTGGCGCTGCTGCCGCCCGGCCCGCCCACGGCCCAAAGCTTGCGCCAGGGGTTGGATCGCCTGTTCGCCCAGGGCCACGACGCCAGCGCCGCGCTGCGCATCCTGCGCCAGCTGGTGATGGAGCGCCTGGTGGTGCTGGACTGCGAGCAGGCAGCGCCGCTGGAGGTGGTCACCGGCGCCGTCACCCGGCTGGCCGAGCTGGCACTCGACACCGCCTGCCGCACCGCCTTTGCGCAGCTGGACGAGCGCCACGGCGCGCCGATGACCGAGGCCGGCCAGCGCGCCGAGCTGTGGGTGATCGGCATGGGCAAGCTGGGCGCGCGCGAGCTGAATGTGTCGTCCGACATCGACCTGATCTACATCTACGACGACGACGGCGAAACCACCGGCCGCGACGACGGGCGCGGCCAGATCACGGTGCAGGAATACTTCACCCGCGCGGTCAAGACCATCTACACCCTGGTGGGCGACACCACCGAACACGGCTTTGTCTTTCGCGTCGACCTGGCGCTGCGGCCCAACGGCAATTCCGGCCCCACCGTGTGTTCGCTCGACGCGCTGGAGGAATACCTCTTGGTGCAGGGCCGCGAATGGGAGCGCTTTGCCTGGATGAAAAGCCGCGCCGTGGCGCCCCGCGCGGCCATTGAAGACGGCTCGGCCCAAGCCCTGCGCGGCGTGGTGCTGCCCTTCGTGTTCCGCCGCTACCTGGACTACAGCGTCTTTGAATCGCTGCGCACGCTGCACCAGCAGATCCGCGACCACGCCAGCAAGCGCAGCGCCGGTCGGCCCGAGCGCGCCAACGACGTGAAGCTGTCGCGCGGCGGCATCCGAGAGATCGAATTCACCGTGCAGCTGCTGCAGGTGGTGCGCGGCGGCCAGTTCCCCGAATTGCGCACACGCCCCACGCTGGAAGCGCTGCAGCGCCTGTCGCGCGCCGGGCTGATGCCCGCCGACACCGCCGACGGCCTGGCGCGGGCCTACGTGTTCCTGCGCCGCGTCGAGCACCGCATCCAGTACCTGGACGACCAGCAGACCCACATGCTGCCCACGGCCGACGCCGACCTCGACTGGATCGCCCGCACCATGGGCTGCGACGGTACCTGCGCCTTCCTGAGCGAGCTGGACATGCACCGCGAATTCGTCGCCGAGGAATTCGATCGCCTGCTGGGCAACGACGGCCAGTGCAAGGGCTGCCAGAAGAAACCGCCGGCGCCGGGGCGCACCTGCGCCACCGAGTCGCCCGCGCAGATGCGCCCCGGCGCCGGCCTGGAAGGCTTGGCCGCGCTGTTTCCCCCCGACATGCGGGCCCGCCTGGCCGAATGGACCGAGCAGGCGCGCGTGCAGGCCTTGCGCGACGCCGCCCGCCAGCGCCTGTGGCGGCTGATGGAGCGCACCGCGCAGTGGCTGGCCGAAGGCCGCACCACCGAGGCCAGCGTGCTGCGCCTGCTCGACTGGATCGAGCCGCTGCTGCGCCGCGACACCTACCTGGCGCTGCTGCTGGAGCGCCCCGCCGTGCACGAACGCCTGCTGCGTGTGCTGGGCGCCGCGCGCTGGCCCGCCCGCTACGTGATGCAGCATCCCGGCGTGATCGACGAGCTGGCCAGCCCCGCGCTGCTGAGCGACCGGTTCGACCCCGCCGCCTTCGAGCGCGAGCTGGAATGGCGCCGCGAATCGCTGGCCAGCACCGGCGAGGACGATGAGGAAACCCTGCTGAACCTGCTGCGCCGCGGCCACCACGCCGAGGTGTTCCGCACCCTGGTGCGCGACCTGGAAGGGCGCATCACCGTCGAGCAGGTGGCCGACGACCTCTCGGCCCTGGCCGACGCCGTGCTGCGCGTCACCCTGCGCTGGTGCTGGCCGCTGCTGCGCCAGAAGCACCGCCACGCGCCCCGCTTGGGCATCGTCGCCTACGGCAAGCTGGGCGGCAAAGAACTGGGCTACGGCAGCGACCTGGATCTGGTCTTCGTCTTTGACGACGACGACGAGCGCGCCCCCGAAATCTACGGCGCGCTGGTGCGCAAGCTGATCAACTGGCTGACGGTGAAGACCGGCGAAGGCGACCTGTTCGAGATCGACACCGCGCTGCGGCCCAACGGCAGCTCTGGCCTGCTGGTCACCAGCTTCGAGTCGTACGCCGACTACCAGGAAAACCGCGGCAGCAACACCGCCTGGACCTGGGAGCACCAGGCGATGACCCGGGCAAGGATGGTGCCCCCACGCTGCCCGGCTGCGCCTGGTTCGCTGCCCCCCGAGGGGGTGCTCGCCGCCTTGGGGCGGCCCGGCGTCGGCTCGGAGGTGCCCCCACGCTGCCCGGCTGCGCCTGGTTCGCTGCCCCCCAACGCCTCACCTGCCGCGCTCGAAGCCCACACAGATGCCGACGCGCTGGTCGAGCGCTTCAACGCCGTGCGCCACGCCGTGGTCACCGCGCCGCGCGACCGTGCCTCGCTCAAGGCCGAGATCGTGGGCATGCGCGACCGCATGCGCCGCGCGCACCCGGTGCGCGATGGGCTGTTCGACGTCAAGCATAGCCCGGGCGGCATGGTCGACGCCGAATTCGCCACGCAGTACCTGGTGCTGGCCCACAGCGCCGACCACCCCGCGCTGGAGCCCAACCTGGGCAACATCTCCCTCCTGCGCCGCGCCGAAGAAGCGGGCCTGCTGCCCCCGGGCGTGGGCGAGCAGGCGGGCGATGCCTACCGCGAACTGCGCCGCGCCCAGCACCGTGCGCGCCTGGACGAGCAGCCCACCCAGTTGCCGCCCGAAGCCGCCGCCACCGAATGCGCGGCCATCCTGCGGCTGTGGCATACGGTTTTTGAGTGAAACAGGCCGCTAGCGCACGCGGCACCAGCGCTGACAGCTATGTTTATTGCAGCACACCCGCCCTCGTCCGCAGCCTGAAGCGGGAGGAGCCGCGCTGCGCCGCCTGCCACGGCGCGCGCCAACCGCGCCGCAAGAGGCCCCGCTGGGGCGCCCAGGCGGCGCCGGCTCGTCGGCAATCCCCCCACGCGGCGCGGTGGCGCCCGTCATCCGTCACGGTGGGCGTGGTTTAATTTCGCCCACCTGCCGTGGCGGTGCTGTGCGCCGCCGCAGCGCCGTCCGCCCAGCCGTGATCTGCCATGGCGCGCCACCCGCTCTGCGCGGTGCCCCATCCGCCAGCTCAGCAAGGCGCCCGTTCGCATTGGGTGGTGCGGCCAGCTTGCCCTTTGGCCCACCGCGAATCGCCCCCGGCACATTCTTTATGCGCGCTGCCTTCGACCGGCTTTCAGCAACAGACTTCTTTCCGCCCCGCACCGCGCGGCCCTGGCGCCCGCTTGCGTGCGCCGGTATCGCCCCGGCGCTCTTCGCCGCGGCCGCGCTGGCCCTCACGGGCTGCGCCGCCACCCCGCCGCAGCCCGCGCCGCCACTGGCCCAGTTGGCCCCCGCGCAGTGGGTGGCGCCGCTGCCGCACGGCGGCTCGGCCGCGCAACTGGCCGACTGGTGGCGCCAGCCGGGGGTAGACGCCGCCCTGGCCGACCTGGTGGAAGCCGCCCTGGCCGACGCGCCCACGGTGGCCGCTGCTCAGGCGCGGGTGGATGCCGCGCGCGCCCAGCTGGGCAGCCAGCGCGCAGGCCTCATGCCGCGCCTGGACGGCGCCGCCAGCGCCAGCCGCGGCAACAACAGCGGCATCGCCAGCGGTAGCGGCGGCGCGCAGGACGTGAGCCGCGCCCCCATCGTCACCACCTTGCAGGCGGGCCTGCAGGCGCAGTGGGAGATCGACCTGTTTGGCCGCCAGCGCCGCCTGGTGGAAGCCGCCCGCGCCCGCGTGGACGGCGCCGATGCGCTGGCCCAGTCGGCCCGCGTATCGCTGGTGGCCGACGTGGCCGCCACGTACCACGGCCTGCGCCTGTGCCAGTCGATGCTGGCCACCACCACGGCGGACGCGGCCTCGCGCGGCGAAACGGCGCGGCTGGCGCGCATCAGCCGCGACGCGGGCTTCACCGCGCCCGCCACCGCGGCCCTGGCCGACGCCAGCGCCGCCGACGGCCGTTCGCGCGTGGTGCAGCAGCGCGCGGCCTGCGACACGCAGCGCAAGGCGCTGGTCGCGCTGACCGGCGTGACTGAATCCACCATAGAGCAAAAAATGGCCGTAGCGCAGTTGCCACCAGCGCCGACAGCTCTTTTTTCAATAGCAGAACTACCCGCCGACACCCTGCGCCAGCGCCCCGACGTGTGGGCCGCCGAGCGCAGCCTGCTGGCCGCGCGCGCCGAGATCGACGCCGCCGACGCCGCGCGCTGGCCCGCGCTCAGCCTGGGCGGCAACATCGCAGCGCTGCAGCTGCGCTCGGGCGGGCAGCACGCCAACCTCACCACCTGGACGTTCGGCCCGCTGCAGCTGGCGCTGCCGATCTGGGACGGGGGCCGCATCGCCGCCAACCAGGCCGCCGCGCGCGCCGCCTACGACGAAGCGGTGGCCAACTACCAAAGCCAGGTGCGCCAGGCCGTGCGCGAAGTCGAAACCGCGCTGACCGACGGCGCCGCCGCCCGCGAGCGCGAGCCCGATGCGCGCGCCGCCGTCGCCGGTTTCCGCCAGCAGTTCGACGCCATGCAGGCCATGTACCGCCAGGGCATGGCCAGCCTGCCCGATCTTGAAGAAGCGCGCCGCACGTTGCTGAACGCCGAGATCGCGCTGAACCAGGTGCTGCACGACCGCGACGCCGCTGGCGTGGCCCTGTACCGCGCTGCGGGGGGCGGCTGGGCCCCGCCTGCGGACGCAGGTGACTCTGCAACCAGCGTGCCTGGCGGCGCCCACGCCGCAGCCGCCGCACCCCGCACCGCCAAAGCGCCATGACGCCCGCACGCCCCCCAACACTTCGCCTGAAAGCCCGCTGCATGCCCTTGCCCCGCCCGACTCAGCCGACCTTTGCCCCCGTCGCCGCGCTGGCGCTGGTGGCCTGCGCCGCCCTGCTCAGCGCCTGCGGCGGCAAGGACGACAGCGCCGCCAAGGCGTCGGCCCCCGCGGGCGCTGCAGCCCCGGCCAACGGCGCCAGTGCGCCGCGCGCGGCGCTCACGGTGACCGCCGCCGCGCCGCAGCGGGTGGAATGGGCACGCGAGCTGGCCGCCAACGGCAACATCGCCGCCTGGCAAGAAGCCAGCATTGGCGCCGACGTGGCGGGCCTGCGCCTGAAGGAATTGCGCGCCAACGTGGGCGACCGCGTCAAGAAAGGCCAGGTGCTGGCCACCTTTGACGCCGCACCCGTGCAGCAGGATCAGGCGCAGGCGCGCGCCAGCCTGGCCGAGGCCGAAGCCGCCTACGCCGACGCGCGCGGCAACGCCGAACGCGCCCGCGCCGTGCAGGCCAGCGGCGCACTCAGCCAGCAGCAGATCAACCAGTATTCGACTGCCGAGAAAACCGCCCGCGCCCGCGTGGAAGCGGCCAAGGCCGTGGTCGCCAGCCAGAACCTGCGCGTGCGCAACACGCAGGTGGTGGCGCCGGACGATGGCGTGATCTCCGCGCGCGCGGCCACCGTGGGCCAGGTGGTGGGCGCGGGCACCGAGCTGTTCCAGATGGTGCGGCAAGGCCGCCTGGAATGGCGCGCCGAGGTGATGGCCGAAGACCTGCCCGCCATCCGCCCCGGCCAGCGCACGCAGATCGAGCTGCCCGGCCGCAGCGCCGATGGCACGCCCGGCGCCGGCACGGTGGTCACGGGCACCGTGCGCCAGCTGGCGCCCACGGTGGACGCGCGCACCCGCTACGCGCTGGTGTACGTGGATCTGCCAGCCGGATCGCCCGCGCGCGCGGGCATGTTCGCGCGCGGGCGCTTCGACATCGGCACCGCCGCCGCGCTGACGGTGCCGCAGGACTCGGTGGTGATGCGCGACGGCTTTGCCAACGTGCTGCTGCTGGGTGACGACGGGCGCGTGCGCCTGCAGCGCGTGGACACCGGCCGCATCGCCGACGGGCGCGTGGAAATCACCACCGCGCTGCCGGCCAACGCGCGCGTGGTGGTGCGCGGCGCGGGCTTTCTGAACGACGGCGACCGCGTCACGGTGGTGGACGATACGCCAGCTGCGTCCGCGCCAGCGAATGCGCCCACGTCCGCAGCTTCTACATCAAAACCGCGTCCAGCGCCCTCTGCACCAGCGCAGGCAGCTAGCAAATAAGTAGCAAATGGCCCTGCGAAAGCCGCCCCGAAGCCTCGCCCGCCGATGGCCCAGCCCGCCTCACAGGATGGCCACACCATGAATTTTTCCGCCTGGTCGATCCGCAACCCGGTGCCGACGCTGATGCTGTTCGTGCTGCTCACGCTGGGGGGGCTGTTCGCCTTTCACCAGATGAAGGTGCAGAACTTTCCGGACATCGAAATGCCGATGGTCACCGTGGTCGCGGCGCTGCCGGGCGCCACGCCGGGCCAGCTGGAAAACGAGGTGGCCCGCAAGATCGAGAACAGCCTGGCCACAGTGCAAGGCGTCAAGCACATCACCAGCAACATCGTGGATGGCGCCGTCACCATCCTGGTGGAATTCCAGCTGGAGAAAAACCTGCAAGAGGCGCAGGACGACGTGCGCTCGGCCGTCGCGCGCGTGCGCAGCGATTTGCCCACCGATCTGCAGGAACCCATCGTCGCCAAGCTGGACCTGGCGGCGCAGCCCATGCTGGCCTACACCGTGTCGTCCGACCGCATGGACGCGGCCGACCTGTCCTGGTTCGTCGACAACGACGTGGCCAAGCGCCTGCTGGCCATCCCCGGCGTGGGTGCGGTCAACCGCGTGGGCGGCGCCACGCGGCAGGTGCACGTCGATCTGGACCCGGCGCGCCTGCAGGGCCTGGGCCTGACGGCGGCCGATGTGTCGCGCCAACTGCGCCAGGTGCAGATGGAAAGCGCGGGCGGCCGTGTGGACCTGGGCCAGGGCGAGCAGCCCGTGCGCACGCTGGCCACCGTGGGCAGCGCCAGCGAGTTGCGCGCGCTGCCGATCGCGCTGCCCGACGGGCGCAGCGTGCGCCTGGATCAGGTGGCCACGGTGGGCGACACGGTGGCCGACCCGCGCTCTGCCGCGCTGCTGAACGGCAAGCCGGTGGTGGGCTTTGAAGTGGCGCGCAGCCGCGGCGCCAGCGAGGTGGAAATCGGCAAGGGCGTGCGCGCGGCCATCGCGCAGCTGGGCACGGCGCACCCGGATATGCACTTCACCGAGGCCTTCGACTTCGTCACGCCGGTGGAAGAGGAATACCACGCGTCGCTAAAGATGCTGGGCGAAGGCGCGCTGCTGGCCGTGGTGGTGGTGTGGCTGTTTCTGCGCAATGGGCGCGCCACCTTCGTGGCGGCGGTGGCACTGCCCATGTCGATCTTGCCGGCGCTGATCGGCATGTACCTGTTCGGCTTCACGATCAACATCGTGTCGCTGCTGGCGCTGTCGCTGGTGGTGGGCATTCTGGTGGACGACGCCATCGTCGAGGTGGAAAACATCGTGCGCCACCAGGGCATGGGCAAATCGCCCTACCAGGCGGCGATGGAGGCAGCCGACGAAATCGGCCTGGCCGTGATCGCCACCACGTTCACGCTGATCGCGGTGTTTCTGCCCACCGCCTTCATGACCGGCGTGGTGGGCAAGTTCTTCAAGCAGTTCGGCTGGACGGCCGCGCTGGCGGTGTTCGCCAGCCTGGTGGTGGCGCGGATGCTCACGCCCATGATGGCCGCCTACCTGATGAAGCCGCCCAAGCAAGAGGCGAAAGACCCGCGCTGGCTGCAGGTGTACAGCCGCTGGGCCGCGTGGTGCGTGCACCACCGCCTGATCACCATGGTGGCGGCGTCGCTGTTCTTCATCGGGTCGCTGGCACTGATCCCGCTGCTGCCCACGGGCTTCATTCCGCCGGACGACAACTCGCAAACGCAGGTCTACATCGAGTTGCCACCGGGCAGCACGCTGGCCAAGACCGCGCGCGTGGCCGAGGAAACGCGCCAGCGCCTGCTGGGCAACGAATACGTCAAGAGCGTGTACACCACCATCGGCGGCGGATCGGCCGGTGGCGACCCGTTCGCCAGCGCCAACGCCGACGTGCGCAAGGCCACGCTGACCATCCAGCTGTCGCCACGCGGTGAAAGGCCCGTGAAGCAAAAGATCGAGGCCGACCTGCGCGCGCGCCTGGCCTCGCTGCCCGGCGTGCGCACCAAGGTGGGCCTGGGCGGATCGGGCGAGAAATACATCCTGGTGCTGCAAGGCGACGACCCGCACGCGCTGACGCAGGCGGCCCGCGCCGTAGAGGCCGACTTGCGCACCCTGCCCGGCCTGGGCAGCATCACCAGCACCGCCAGCCTGGTGCGGCCCGAGATTGCGGTGAAGCCCGACTTCAACCGCGCCGCCGACCTGGGCGTGACCAGCGCCGCCATCGCCGACACGCTGCGCGTGGCCACGCTGGGCGACTACGATGCGCAGCTGCCCAAGCTGAACCTGGCGCAGCGGCAGATTCCGATCGTGGTGCGCCTGGACGACGAGGCCCGCCAGAACCTGGATGTGCTGTCGCGCCTGCACGTGCCCGGCGCCAAGGGCCCGGTGCCGCTGGGGCAAGTGGCCACGCTGAGCTACAGCGGCGGCCCGGCCGTCATCAACCGCTACGACCGCGCCCGCAACGTCAACCTGGAGGTAGAGCTGTCGGGCCAGGCGCTGGGCGACGTGACCGCCAAGGTGAAGGAGCTGCCGTCGATGCGCAACCTGCCCGCCGGCGTGCGCACCGTGGAGGTGGGCGACGCCGAGGTGATGGGCGAGCTGTTCCTGGGCTTCGGCCTGGCGATGCTGACGGGCATTCTGTGCATCTACATCGTGCTGGTGCTGCTGTTCCACCACGTGCTGCACCCGGTGACCATTCTGGCGGCGCTGCCGCTGTCGCTGGGCGGGGCGTTCGTGGCGCTGCTGATTGCGGGCAAGTCGTTCTCGATGCCCTCGCTGATCGGGCTGATCATGCTGATGGGTGTGGCCACGAAGAACTCGATCCTGCTGGTGGAATACGCCATCCTGGCGCGGCGCGAGCGCGGCATGAACCGCTTTGACGCACTGATGGACGCCTGCCACAAACGCGCGCGCCCCATCATCATGACCACGCTGGCCATGGGCGCGGGCATGCTGCCCATCGCCATCGGCTGGGGCGCGGCCGACCCGAGCTTTCGTTCGCCCATGGCGGTGGCGGTGATCGGCGGGCTGATCACCTCCACCTTCCTCAGCCTGCTGGTGATTCCTGCGGTGTACACCTACGTGGACGACATCGCCGCCTGGTTTGGCAAGCAATATCGGCGGCATGCGCACGTCCAGCCTGCGCCAACAGCTCCTGAAACAGGAGCAACCAGCGGATCGGGGCACTGATGCGGCGCACCTTCTATTGGCCGCTGCTGTGCGGCCTGCTGATTCTGCTCAGCGTCGCGGTGTGGCTGGCCGGTGTGGCGGGGCACGTCGTGCCGGACCGTTGGATGTGGCACCACGACCTGTGGCGCACGCAACCCTGGACGCTGTGGACCGCGCCGCTGCTGCACTTCCTGTGGCCGCACCTGCTGGGCAACGCGCTGGCGCTGGTGGCCCTGGCGGTGCTGGGCACGGCGCTGAAGGCCACGCCGCGCGACGCGCTGGCGCTGGGGCTGACCTGGCCGCTGGGCACCCTGGCGCTGATGCTGTGGCCGGCGGTGGGCGGGTTCTACGGCCTGTCGGGCCTGGTGCACGCGGCGGCAGCCATCGTGGCGCTGCGGGCGCTGGCCGATCCGCCGCTGCGCTGGCTGGGCCTGCTGGTGGGCGGCGGCCTGATGATCAAGCTGGCCATTGAGCGCGGCTGGGCGGTGCCCGTCGCTTTCGACAGCGCCTGGGGTTTCAACGTGGTGCTGGCCGCGCACCTGGCCAGCGCCAGCGTGGGCGCGGGCATGCTGCTGCTGCTGGAGCCACTTGCGCAGCGCCGAGTGGCACGCCACCGGGAACTATTAAGTTGATAGCTACCAGCGCTTACCAGACAAGCGCCAGGCAGCAAAAAGGCTTGAAATCCAGCGCTGCGGCCGCGCCACGCCACCCGGTGCCCGGGGGCGCTGCCCATCAGGGCGCGCGCAACCCGCCGGCGGTTCGCGGCAAGCGAGCGCCGCCAGCGCTTCAGCGGCCCTGGCGCCGCATCTGGCGCAGCCCGGCGACGGCCGCCAGCAGGCTGAGCAGCAGCAGCCCCCATTCGCCCAGCGTCGGCACCCCGGTCACGCCGCCGCTGCCCGGCGCGAGCACGGTGGCGCTGGCGTTGTTGTTGCTGGACACCTGATCACCCGTGGCGCTGACCACCGCCGTGGCCGTGGCCGCGCCGCCGGTGTAGCCGGCCGGCACGTCGAGGGTGATGGCAAAGGGCTGGCTGGCCCCCGGCGCGAGGTTGGTCACGGTGCAGGTGATCTGGTTGGGCGCCGTCAGCGTGCAGCCCGCCGGCAGCGTGGCGCCCGGAGGCAACACCAGCCCGGGCGGCAGGGTGAACACCGCCTGGCCGCTCATGGCGTTGGTGCCCTCGTTCTTCACCGTCATGGTGAAGGTGATCGGCGTGCCGGGCGTGAGCGCCGGCGCGCTGGGCGTTAGCGTCACCGAGAGGTCGTTGGCGATGGGGTCGCGCCGCGTGGTGGTGAACTCCACCGTGGCGTTGTTGGTGGTCTGCGCCTCGGGCTCATCAACGGCGACGGTGACGCGGTTGTAGTGCGGCGCCGAGTAGGCCGCCGGGTCGGTGATGGCGCTGGCCTGCATGCGATAGCGTACCGTGATGACTTCGTTGACGTCGATGCCGGCGAAGGTGCAGGCGAGCACCCCCGTGGTCGCACCCAGCGCGGGTTCGGTGCAGGTGCCACCGGCCGGTGTCACCGTGAGGCCGCCGCGGTAGGCGAACACCGCGCCCGAGTTGCCGCCGCTTGGGAAGCTGTCGGTCATCACCAGGTTGTGCGCGTACGACGGACCGAGGTTGCGCATCGTGATCACGTACTCGGTGTCGGTGCCCAGCGGAATCGGGTCGACCGTGTCGGCCTTGGTCACCGTGATGTCGGCCAGCGCCGCCGTCACGGCCGTGGTCGCCTGGGCGCTGTTGTTGCCGCTGTTGGACTCGGTGGTCGCGGTGGTGATGTTGACGGTGTTGACGATGTTGCTGCCCTGCGCCGCCGGCAGCGGGCGCACGCGCACCGTCACCGTGTACTGCGTGCCGGGCGGGATGCTGGGCCACTCGCAGGCCAGGGTCTGGCCGGCGGAGCCGACGGCGGGCACGGTGGGGCAGCTGCCACCGCCCGAGGGCGTGCCGGCGCTCAGAAAGTGGGTGTTGGGCGGCATCACGTCGGTGATGCGCACCGTCGCGGCGGTGGACGGACCATCGTTGATGGCGGTCAGCACGTAGGTCAGCGGCTCGCCCACCTTGATCGTTGCCGGCGCGCTCTTGGTCACGCGCACGTCAACGCGGGGGCTAACCACGCTGGTAACGTTGGCGGTGTTGTTGGGTTGTTCGGTGTCGCCGACGTCGGCCGAGCGCGCGATGGCGGTGTTGGTCCGGTTGAGGTCGGCGGAGGTGGTATTCGCCGGCTTGACGACGACGGTCACCGTCGCGCTGGCCCCGTTGGCCAGCGTACCCAGGTTGCAGTTGATGTTGGCCGTGGTGACGTTGAGCGGAAACGGGCCCGCGGGCTGTGAGCAGGCGCCTTGGCTAGGCGTCACGCTCTGCACGCCACCGGTGGCCAGAAGGTTGGCCACGGTGTCGTTGACACCGACGTTGGTGGCCGGGTCAGGCCCGTCGTTGCGCACGGTGATGACGTAGGTCAGGTTATCGCCCGCGAATACCGTGCCCGAGGCGGTCTTGCTGGCAACCAGATCGGCCGTGGTGGTGGAGGTGGTCACGCCACTGCTGGCGCAGCTGTTCCCGGTGTTGCCGGTGGGGTCGGTGGGGCCGGCGCCGCTGAGCGCCACGCAGGCGGTGTTGGTGAGGGCGCCGTTGACGGTGTTGACGACGGGCACGGCGAAAGCGACGCTGCCGCCCACGGCCAACGGGCCGGTGCGGGTGCAGGTCAGATCAAACGGGCCCGCCCGCGGCAACCCGGTGTTCGGCGTACAGGTCCAGCCGGCCGTGGTGACAGGCGCGCGCATGGTGATGCCCGCGGGAATGCTGTCGGTCACCGTCAGCGTCTGCCCGGCCGCCACCGGCACCGGGCCGTCATTGCGCACGCGCACCGTGAAGTTGTAGTTCTGGCCGACGGTGACGGGGTTGATGCTGGCGCTCTTGGTGGTGATCAGGTCGGCCTTGTTGCTGACGTCCACCGTCGCCGTGCCGCTGTCGTTGCTGGCGTTGGCGTCGCCCGGCACCGCCACGGTGGCGGTGTTGGCGACGCCGTTGGCCTCGGTGTTGGGGGTGGCCACCAACTGAATGGCGGGGAGGTTGCTGAAGTTCGAACCGGTGTACGGGCCGGGGTACGTACAGCTCAACACGGGCGCGGCGTAATTGCAGACCCAGGGCGCCGGCGCGCTGTGGCTGACGTAGGTGAGCGTGGCCGGCAACGTATCGGTGACGGTGATCACCTCGCCGGTACCGCTGGCCGGCGCGGCGCCACCTTGGTAGCGCGGCGTGATGGTGTAGGTGACCGGCTGGCCCAGCGCCACGGTGCCGCTGGGGCTGGCGGTCTTGGCCACACTCATGTCGGTGCCGGCCAAGGCGGTGACGCTCACCACGCGCGTGTTGTTGGTCAGCTCGCCGTCGGGGAAGGTGGAGCCGACGTTAAAGCTGCCCGAGACGGTACCCACGGTGCGGGCCACGGCGGGCACCGTGATGGCGGCAAACGCCGCGCCGGACGCCAGGGCATCGGTGCGGGTGCAGGTGATGGTGCCCGTGGTCAGCGGATAGCCGGTGGCGGGCGTGCAGGTCCAGCCCGGGCCCGCCGGGCGCGCCGTGATGGCGGCGCCGGTCGGCACGGCAAACGTCACCGTGGTGGTCTCGCCGGCCGGCAAGGCATTGGGGCCGGCGTTGTTCACGCCCAGGGTGTAGGTATAGGGCGCGCCGGCGGCAATGCCCGCGCCAGGTGCCGACGTGCTGGCCGTGAGCACGAGGTCGGCCGCGGCGGTGGCGGTGGCGAAGCGCGACAGGCGGTTGTTGTCTGGCGTCGGATCCGGCGTGGCGCTGCTCACGCTGACCACGTTGTTCCACACGCCGGGCGTGGGCAGGCGCACCTGCACCGCCACCGTGACCGACGCACCGTTGTTCAGGCTGGGCCAGTTGCAGGTGAAGGTGGCGGCCGGGGTGCCGCAACTGCCGCCGCCCGAGGGCATGGCCGACAGCACCGTGGCGCCGGCATCCATGGTGTCGCTCAGCACCACCGCCGTCGCCGCGTTGGGACCGTTGTTGGTCACCGTGACGTTGTAGGTGACCACGCCGCCGGCCGGCAGCGCGGCTGGCGCAGGGACCTGGTTGACCAGCAGATCGGCCGACTGCGCCAGGGCTTGCCCCCCGGCGCCGAGCGCGCACAGGCCCAATAGACCCACAAGCCATGGTCGCAGCAACCCAGCCCAAGCCCGCCCTTTAGGAGCGCAAACACGCTGTCGCACGATATCTGGCCGCGCCGGCGATGCCTCGATCATGGGATCCTCCTGTTATTTGATGGCACGGGAGCTTAATGTCAAATGAATAGCGCGGCCGACTCAACCGCCACTATTTCACCGAATCGCGCCTTTGTTCTCGCGCGCGTTGCGCTTCTAATACATCGAGGCTTGACAAATTTAATTTTGTCACGATTTCTTGCAACAGCTTCAGCCGTGCCGATGCCGTGCCCATTTGGCGCGAATGGCATCGGCTACTCGCAGGCCGCGCAGTCCCGGAGTCAGGCGCAGCGTCGCGCCCGCCTGCAGCACGCCCGGGGCATCGACGGCCAGATAAAAGCCGCAGCGCGCCTCACGCACCATCAGCCGGGCGGCTTCGGCAAAGCCCATGACGGCGGTGAACTTGCCGCACGGCTCGCGCGGCGCCGTTACGCGCAGCACGCAATCAGAGCCGTCAAAGCGCAGGGTGTCACCGATGAAAACCTGCGCTTCCAGCAGCCCCGCCAGCGTGAGGTTTTCGCCCACGAAGCCGGGCGGCAGCGGCTCGTCGAACAGGCTGGCGCCCCCTTCTCGGCGCGCGGCCTGCCAGAAGGCCAGATGCTCGCTGGGGTAGGCGTACACCGCCTTGGCCAGGCCACCGTGAATGCTCAGGTCGGCCTGCTCGTCGCCCGCCAGCCCCAGCGGGCCTACCGCCACCGGGCCGGCCATCGCCCGCTTGCCGATGCCCGAGAGCAGCTTGCGCCCGCCCACCGTCAATGGCCGCGCCTGACTGACGCAGACGTGCAGCAGGCGCACCGCCGTTGCTGATTTTTTCGCACCTGAATGCATGATCTTTTATGCCTCCAGCGCCCCCCAGGCAAGCGCTGACAGCTATTTATTTCAGAGCAAACGCATTTCTGCACTGACCTATCACACGCGCATGAGCGCCTCGATCGCGTCAGGGTCCACGGGCACGTCGCGCGTGATCAGCTCGCAGCCGGTTGCGGTCACCACGGCGTCGTCTTCGATGCGGATGCCGATGTTCCAGAAGTCCTTCGGCACCTTCTCGTCGGGGCGCACATAGATGCCCGGCTCGATGGTCAGCACCATGCCGGCGCGCAATATGCGGCTGGGCCGGTCCTTGATGAGCTCGCCCGACAGCGGGTCGGTGCGTTCGCTGATCTGGCCGACTTCGGATGGCTCCACGTAGCTGCCGCAGTCGTGCACGTCCATGCCCAGCCAGTGGCTGGTGCGGTGCATGTAGAAGGGGAAGTAGGCGCGGCGGGCGATGGCTTCGTCCAGCGTGGGGTATTCGGCCTTGTCGATCAGGCCCAGGTCGAGCATGCCCTGCGTCAGCACGCGCACGGTGGCGTCGTGCGGGTCGTTGAAGCGCGCGCCGGGGCGGGTGGCGTCCACCGCGGCCTGCTGGCTGGCCAGCACCAGTTCGTACAGCTGGCGCTGCGGCGCGGTGAAGCGGCCGTTGGCGGGGAAGGTGCGGGTGATGTCTGACGCATAACCGTCCAGTTCGCAGCCCGCGTCGATCAGCACCAGCTCGCCATCGCGGATGGGTGCCGCGTCGGCGCGGTAATGCAGCACGCAGGCGTTGGCGCCTGCGGCGACGATGCTGGTGTAGGCCGGAAACTGCGAGCCGTGCTGACGGAATTCGTGCAGCAGCTCGGCGTCGAGGTGGTATTCGCGCACGTCTTGGCCCGCGCGCAGCATGGCGGCGCTGCGCTGCATGGCGCGCACGTGGGCACGGGCGCTGATCTGGCTGGCGCGGCGCATCGTGGCCAGCTCATGTGCGTCTTTGATCAGGCGCATTTCGTCCAGCACGGCGCACAGGTCGCGCTGCGTATCGGGCGCCAGTGCGCCGTAGCGCACGCGCGCGCGCACCTGGTTCAGCCAGCCGTCGATGCGTGTCTCCAGCCCCGGATGCGTGGCAAACGGGTACCAGACGACGGCGCGGTTTTCAAGCAGCTTGGGCAGGCGCTGGTCGAGTTCATTGACGGAGAAAGCCTCGTCCACGCCCAGCGCGGCGGGGGCGGCATCGGGACCCAGGCGGATGCCGTCCCAGATCTCGCGCTCGACGTCCTTGGGCTGGCAAAACAGCGTGCTGCGCCCGTCGCCGGTGATCACCAGCCAGGCGTTGGGCTCCGTGAAGCCGGTCAGGTAATAGAAGTAGCTGTCGTGCCGGTACGGAAAGTCGCTGTCGCGGTTGCGTTGGCGCTCGGGCGCGGTGGGAACGATGGCGATGGCGTTGGCGCCGATCTGCGCGGCCACGCGGGCGCGGCGCGCTGCGTAGACCGCCGAAGGAGTGGGTGTGGACATGCGCCGGATGATGACACGGCGGCGCGCGCCCTGCAGGCCACGGTGCTCGGTTGCTGGCCGTGCTTTCAGGGGCATGGCCGCCGCCAGCGCTGTGGTTCTCGCAGGCCGCGCTGGGCAGCGCATTCGCACAAAGTCACACTCGCGCCCATGGCCTTCAGGCGCGTAGCTCCCCCGGCCCACCGCTGCGCAGCGGCGGCACCGGCTTGGCGCGGCGTGACCGGGGCGCGGGCTGTGGCCGCTGCGCAAGTGGCGCCTCCCCTGTGCGGTGTGGTTGCCGTGCACTCGCCGCCGTGCGCCGCACCCCCACCAGCGTGCGGCTGACGCCTCTTCCTCTGTCCTCCTATTGATCTTTTGGCGCGGCGCCGCTCCGTGTCGCCCTAGCTTGCTGGCGCTTGCTCCGGCGCACGAATCGCCACGGGCAACGCTTGTGTCCGTGCGGCAGCCCCTCAATGAGGCTGCATCTGGCCTGAAAGCAGTACGGTGCGCCCTGGCACACCTTGTTTAACAGACCGCCACAAAGCGGCGGCGACGTCTTCGGCGCAGATGGCGCGGTAGTTGGCCGGCATGAGGGGCTTGAGCAAGGCGCTGACAACCGCGCCCAGGCTTTCACCCCGGCGGCCTGGCTGGTTCAACGCGCTTCGGTCGCCCAGCAGCAAGGAAGGTCGCGCGATGACCAGGCATGGCAAGCCCAACTGGGCCAGATCGGCCTCGGTCTCGCCCTTGACGCGGTTGTAGAAGAGGCGCGATTGCGCATCGGCGCCCATGGCGCTGACCACACCCACGCGCGCAGCGCCAGCCAGCTGCGCCGCTTGCGCCACGGCGAGCACCGCATCGTGGTCGATTGCGCGAAAAGCCGCTTGGCTGCCCGCGATCTTGATGGTGGTGCCCAGCGCGATGAGCGCGGCATCCAGCGGCGGCAATGCGGCGATGCGGCGCAGGTCAGACGGATGGTGGGTCAACTTCGGGTGCGCTTGGGTGGGTGCGCTGCGGCCCAGCGTATGCACCTGGGCGACGTCATCGTCGGCCAGCAACAGCTTGAGCAGCTCTCGGCCCACCAGCCCGGTGGCGCCGGCCAGCAGCACGCGCTGGCCGCTATGGGCGGCAGTGTTTTCGTCTGCCATCAGTCCTTGCAACCGGTGCTCGGGTGCTGGGCACCGGCCTTCACGGCGCGGGCACCACGTTCAGCTGCGCCAGCCGCTCCGGCGTGCCCACGTCCGTCCAGGCGCCGGTGTACAGCTCGGCGCTGACCTGGCCGGCGGCGATCGCCTTGCGCAGCAGGGGCGCCAGCGGCGCGGCGGTGCCCTGCGGGTTGCCGGGCAGGATGTCGCACCACGGCGGCGCGAACAGCGCGGGCCGGTACAGGGCAACGGTGCTGAAAGTCAACGTGCCCCCACGCTCCGCGGCTTCACCTGCTGCGCTGCCCCCCGAGGGGGCGTGCCCGCCTTGGGGCGGCCCGGCGGCGGGCGCGCTGACCGGATTGAGCGCCAGCCCGTCGGGGCCGATGGCGAAGTCGCCCTGCGGGTTGTGCGCGGGGTTGGGCACCAGCCACAGGTGCGCCAGGCGGCCGCTGGCGGCAAAGCGCTGGGCGGCTTCGGCGCTGATGGTGAAGCCGGGCGCGTAGATGTCGCCCGCCATCACCCAGAACACATCCTGCGGCTGCGGCGCCAGCAGCGGCAGGGCGCGGGCGATGCCGCCAGCGGTTTCGAGGGCGTAGCCAAAGTCGCGCACTTCGGACGAGAAGGCCACGCTCAATTCATCTTTTGATAGCTGCCGACGCAGGCGGGACAAGCGCTGGGCGTCAAAATGGCTCTCAATCTGTTCGCCCAGCCAGCCGGTGTTGATGACGATGTCGTGCACGCCGCCGCGCGCGAGTGCGTCAACCCACCACTGCAGCAGCGGCTGGCCGTGCACTTCCAGCAGCGGCTTGGGGCAATGGTCGGTCAAGGGCCGCATGCGTTCGCCCCGCCCGGCGGCCAGGATCAGGCCGCGCGGTGCCGCAGCTTCGCTGAGCGCGCCCAGCCTCATCGCGCACCGCCTGCGTGGGGCTGGGCTTGCTCGCCGCGCCGTGCGCCCAGTACCGGCATGGGGCACGTGGGCGACGTCGGCGGCTGAGCCTTAAGGGGGCGCATCGGGCTTGGCATCGCCGCAACTGTAGTACGGAAAAGCGGGGCTGCCGGCCCGCGCGGGCCGCCGTGGCGGCGGCTGGGCGCACGGGCCGATAAAATCAGCGGTTTCCGCTTACCCGCCCGCTTTTCAGCCATGCCGAACACTTCCCTGATGGCCAATGCCATCCGCGCCCTCGCGATGGACGCCGTCCAGCAAGCCAATTCCGGGCACCCCGGCGCACCGATGGGCATGGCCGACATGGCCGTGGCGCTGTGGTCGCGCCACCTCAAGCACAACCCGGCCAACCCGCACTGGGCCGACCGCGACCGCTTCGTGCTGTCCAACGGCCACGGCTCGATGCTGCTGTACGCGCTGCTGCACCTGAGCGGCTACGACCTGCCGATCGAGCAGATCAAGAACTTCCGCCAGCTGCACAGCCAGACCCCCGGCCACCCCGAAGTGGGCTACACGCCCGGCGTGGAAACCACCACCGGCCCGCTGGGCCAGGGCCTGACCAACGCGGTGGGCATGGCGCTGGCCGAAAAGCTGCTGGGCGCCGAGTTCAACCGCCCCGGCCACGCCGTAGTGGACCACCACACCTATGTGTTCCTGGGCGACGGCTGCCTGATGGAAGGCATCAGCCACGAAGCCTGCGCGCTGGCCGGCGCCTGGAAGCTCAACAAGCTGGTCGCCCTGTACGACGACAACGGCATCAGCATCGACGGCAAGGTGGCGCCCTGGTTCGTCGACAACGTGGCCGAGCGTTTTGAGGCCTACCAGTGGAACGTGATCGGCCCGATCGACGGGCACGACGTGGACGCGGTCGACCGCGCCCTGCACGAAGCGCGCGGCAGCGCCGAGCGCCCCACGCTGATCATCTGCAAAACCCACATCGGCAAGGGCAGCCCCAACCGCCAGGACACGGCCAAGGCCCACGGCGAGCCGCTGGGCGCCGAAGAAATCGCGCTCACGCGCCAATCGCTGGGCTGGGAATACCAGCCGTTCGAAATTCCCGCCCAGGTGTACGCCGACTGGGACGCCAAGCGCGCCGGCCAGACCGCCGAGGCGCAGTGGGAGCAGCGCTTTGCCCGCTACGCCAAGGCCTTCCCCGAGCTGGCCTACCAGCTGGCGCGCCGCCTGGCGGGCGATCTGCCCAAGGACTTTGCGCAAACCATCGTCGACGTGGCCGTGGCCGCCCACACCAAGGCCGAAACCGTGGCCAGCCGCAAGGCCAGCCAGCTGGCGCTGGAAGCGTTCACGAAAGCGCTGCCCGAGATGCTGGGCGGCAGCGCCGACCTGACCGGCTCCAACCTGACCAAGACCGCCGCCACGCCCGACCTGCGCTTTGCGCCCGACGGCAGCGTGATCAAGAACGCCGAAGGCCAGATTGGCCGCCACATCAACTACGGCGTGCGCGAGTTCGGCATGGCCGCCATCATGAACGGCATTGCGCTGCACGGCGGCTACATCCCCTACGGCGGCACCTTCCTCACCTTCAGCGACTACAGCCGCAACGCCATCCGCATGGCCGCGCTGATGAAGCTGCGCGTGGTGCACGTCTTCACGCACGATTCCATCGGCCTGGGCGAAGACGGCCCCACGCACCAGAGCATCGAGCACGCCGCCAGCCTGCGCCTGATTCCCAACCTGGACGTGTGGCGCCCCGCCGATACGGCCGAAACCGCCATCGCCTGGGCCGTGGCGCTGGAAAACCAAACGCGCCCCACGGCGCTGCTGCTTTCCCGCCAAAACCTGCCCTACGCGCCCAAGCGCGATCTGGCCGACATCAGCCGCGGCGCTTATGTGCTGAGCGAGCCGGCCGACCTGGGTCTGAAAACCAAGGCCAAGGCGGTGATCATCGCCACCGGCTCCGAGGTGCAGCTGGCGCTGAAGGCGCAAGAGCTGCTGGCCAAGCAGAAGATCGCTGTGCGCGTGGTGTCGATGCCCAGCACCACCACGTTCGACCGGCAAGACGAGAAGTTCAAGAAAGCCGTGCTGCCCGCCGGCCTGCCGCGCGTCGCGGTGGAAATGGGCAGCACCGACGGCTGGTGGAAATACCGCGTGGACGCCGTGGTGGGCATCGACCGCTACGGCGAATCGGCCCCCGCGCCCAAGCTGTTCGAGCTGTTCGGCTTCACGCCGGAGAACGTGGCCAACACCGTGCAGGCGGTGCTGCGCGGCGGCCCGTCCGGCCGCAAGAAATAATGGCCCCAATGGGCGCCAGCGCTTGATGGACAAGCGCAGCCAGCTATCAATTAACTAGCAAAGGAAATCGCATGACCATCAAGATCGGCATCAACGGCTTCGGCCGCATCGGGCGCATGGTGTTTCGCGCCGCCGTGGCCAACTTCAACGACATCGAAGTCGTGGGCATCAACGACCTGCTGGAACCCGACTACCTGGCCTACATGCTGAAGTACGACAGCGTGCACGGCCAGTTCAAGGGCGACATCGCGGTGGAGGGCAACACCCTGGTCGTCAACGGCAAGAAGATCCGCCTGACGCAAGAGCGCGACCCCGCCAACCTGAAGTGGAACGAAGTGGGCGCCGACGTGGTGATCGAATCCACCGGCCTGTTCCTGACCAAAGAAACCGCGCAAAAGCACATCGACGCGGGTGCCAAGAAAGTCATCATGTCGGCCCCGTCGAAGGACGACACGCCCATGTTCGTGCACGGCGTGAACTGCGCCAAGTACGCGGGCGAGCCGATCATCAGCAACGCCAGCTGCACCACCAACTGCCTGGCGCCCATCGCCAAGGTGCTGAACGACAAGTGGGGCATCAAGCGCGGCCTGATGACCACCGTGCACGCCGCCACCGCCACACAAAAAACCGTGGACGGCCCCAGCAACAAAGACTGGCGCGGTGGCCGCGGCATTCTGGAAAACATCATCCCCAGCAGCACCGGCGCGGCCAAGGCCGTGGGCGTGGTGCTGCCCGAGCTGAAAGGCAAGCTGACAGGCATGAGCTTCCGCGTGCCCACGTCCGACGTGTCGGTGGTGGACCTGACCGTTGAGCTGGACAAGCCCGCCACCTACGCCGAGATCTGCGCCGAAATGAAGGCGCAAAGCGAAGGCAAGATGAAGGGCGTGCTGGGCTACACCGAAGACAAGGTGGTGGCCACCGACTTCCGTGGCGACGCCCGTTCGTCCATCTTCGACGTGGATGCCGGTATCGCGCTGGACAACAACTTCGTCAAGCTGGTCAGCTGGTACGACAACGAGTGGGGCTATTCCAACCGCTGCCTGGACATGGTGCGCGTGGTCAGCGCCAAGTAAAGCGCTGAGCGTGCGGCCGGGCGCCTGACGTGCCCCGCGCTGCCACACCGAAGGCCTGCCACGCGCAGGCCTTTTTCATGGGCGCGCTTCAGGCGGTGCGCGGCGGCAGCGCAGCCATGCCCTCGCGGAGGGTGGTGGCGACGACGGCAGCGCTGGCGGCCAGCGCCTCGCCCTCGGTTGCCGACAGCGGCGGCATGAAAGCGTGCGATGCGCCGCCCGCGCCCAGCACGTGGGGCAGCGAGACGCAGGTGTCGCGCACGCCCAGCACCTCGGGCATGAAGGTGGACACGGGGAACACGCCCTGCTCGTCGGCCACCAGGGCGTGCACCAGGCGTGCGATGCAGCCGCCGATGCCGAAGTTGGAGACGCCCTTGCCCGCCTTGATGCGGTAGGCCGCGTCGCGCACATCCTCGGCCATGGTTTGCTGCAGGGCAGCGTCGATCGGCCGGCCCAGCTGCTCGGCAAACGACAGGATGGGCACCCCTCCTGCCACGGCGCTGCTCCAGTGCAGCACTTGCGAATCGCCATGCTCGCCATAGACGTACGCATGCACCGCGCCGGGCGCCACCTTCAGGTGATGGGCCAGGCGGTCGCGAAAGCGGGTGGAGTCGAGCATGCAACCGGTGCCAATGGCGCGGCTGGCGGGCACGCCCCAGCGCAACACGGCCAGCGCGGGCATCACGTCGACCGGGTTGGTGGCAAACAGCAGCACCGTGTCGGGCGCCGCGCGCAGCACCTGCTCGACCACGTTGTCGGCAATGCCCAGGTTCTTCTGCACGAGTTGCAGGCGCGTCTGGCCCGGCTGCAGGCTGGCACCTGCGGTGATCACCACCACGCTGGCGCCAGCCAGATCGGCATAGCCGCCTTCGCTGACGCGCGCCGCGTTGCCGAAGGCGGCGGCGTGGCCGATGTCGGCGGCCTCGCCAGCCGCGCGGGCCGTGTTCACATCCACCAGCACCACATCGCTGACGCCCGCGGTGCCCGACAGCAGGTAGGCCGCCGCGGCGCCCACCTGGCCCGCACCAATTACCCCGATGCGCGCGCCCATGTCAGAGCACCCCCATCATGGGCCACACCGTGGCCGACAGCAGCATGATCAGCAGCAGCCCGGCCACCGTGACCACCAGGCCGATCTTGGCGAATTCCTTCGTGCGGATGGCGCCCGTGGCGTAGCACAGCATGTTCTGCGGCGCGTTGGTAGGCAGGATGAAGCCGAACGAGACCACGAAGCTCTGGATCATCACGATGCCGAAGGCGGTCTCTTTGGTCACCGGCAGGGTCTGCGCGAAGGCGATGAAGATCGGGATCAGCGTGCTGGCCAGGCCGGTGGCCGAGGCAAAGCCCAGGTGCAGCACGATGCTGAACAGCGACAGCGCGCCCACCACCATCACCACCGGCAGCGCGGACAGGCCAATCTGCCCCAGCGTTTGCTGCGCCAGCCAGCCGGCCGCGCCGGTCTTGGACAGCAGCGTTCCCAGCGAGATCGAGGCCGCGAACAGCACCACCGTGCCCCAGGGCACCAGCTTTTCAGCCTGCGACCAGTGCATCACGCCGATGCGCGGCATCAGCAGCAGCGCAATGCCGATCTGCGTGGTGGTAGTGGTGTCAAACGGGTGCAGCACGCCTTCGGTCGACCACATCACCAGCAGCAGCACCGCCACGGCGATCAGGCGCTTTTCAGCGCCCGACAGCGGGCCCAGCTCGGCCAGTTGCGCGCGCAGCTTGGCCTCGGCCTCTGCGGCGGGCGGCACTTGCGGGCGCAGCAAGAACAGCGAGGCCAGGAACAGCACCACCGACATGCTGGCGGTGAAGGGCAGCGCCGTCAGAAACCACTCGCTCCAGGTCACCGTGCGGCCAAACGCCTTTTGCATGAAGTCCAGGCTGATCAGGTTTTGCGCCGCGCCGGTCTTGAAGCCCATGTTGAAGATCGAGCAGGCCTGCGCCGTGACGATCATCAGCGTGGCGCCCAGCGAGCTGTTAATGGGCAGGCCCAGGGCGGCCGTGATCCCGATCATGATCGGGATCACCGCGCCCACGCGCGCCGTGGCCGATGGGATGAACAGCGCCAGCACCAGGCCGACGATCATCGCACCCAGCGTCAGCCGCGCGGGCGAAATGCCAACGCGGCTCATCACCAGCAAGGCCACGCGCCGGTCCAACCCGGTGTGCTTGAGCGCCACCGCCAGGAACAGCGCCGCCGCCACCAGCAACACCGCCGTGGAAGAGAAGCCACCCAGCATGGCAGCCAGCGCGTCGGCGGATTTCATGGGGCGCGCGCCTGGCGTCAGCGACTTGCCCATCAGCCCCAGCACGGCCGCGCCGGTGAGGATGACCGCGCTGTTGGCGGGCGACACGCATTCGCTGATCCACAACGTGACCACCAGCACCAAAAGGCCCAGCGCCACCTGCCCGGCGGGGGTGAGGCCCGCAGGCGTGGGCAGCAGCAAGACCCCGATGTAGAGCACGATCGCCAGCAACAGCATGGCGAGCTTGCGGTTGGATTCCGGTTCCAGGGGTGAATTGAGCGGCGATACCGGGCCGGCCGCAGGTTGGGGGGGAGAGGTCATGCGTCGTACTTGAACAGTCACTCGGCCGCGCACCGTGCGCCGCCGATGCTCAAATCCTACGCCTTGCACGTGACCGGCGCGGGGCTGATTCGGCCCCGCCGGCGCGAGGTTTGATGCGCGTCAAGCAATTGGCCGACCCAGCCCGGCCTGGCGTTGCGTACAGCCCAAGGCGCCGCGCCGACCGCGCACGGAGCGGCGTGTTTGGCGCAGGCGGGCTGGCCGCTGCGGGCCTTTTCAGCGCCCGACCGATGACCGCTTCGGTGCGAGACGCCACGCATCACCCGACCGACCACCGCCGCCGCACAGGCCGTGCGTCGGCGGCCCAGCGCACGCGCCACGCGCCGGTCGATCGCCTGCGTTGGCCGCCAGGCCGCGGCGCCGCGCCTACAGGCCCTGCGCCCCCAACCATTGCGCCGCGCAGTCGGGGCGGCTGCCGCAGGCGGCGTTGAGCGCCTCAATCGGCTCGTCGGCAAACAGCACCTGCACCGTGCGGCCTGCGTGCGGCTGCCATGCGGTCTGGGTCATCAGCCATTTGGCGACGAACTCGGCCACCGTCTTGCGCGCGGCCTCGCGCTGGCGGTCCAGCAGGGGCGCGGTGGCGGCCTTGCGCCCCAGCTGGGCGGTGATGCCCTTCTCAAGCGCCTTCACCTGCGCCGGTCCGGTGAACAGCGACCACAGCCCGCGCGACTCGGTCTGCAGCTGCGCCGTGTCGATGGCCACCGGCAGCGAGGGCCGCACGCGCGGTGCGATCACGCGCACGCCGCCATCGGGCAGCACGCGCACCCGCCATTCGGGCGCCAGATCCACGTGGTAGCGGTAGTGCGCTGGCACGCGCACGCGCGAATAGGTGCTGCCCATGGGCACGCCCAGCACGTCGTGGTCGCGGGTGACTTCAAAACTCTCTGTCTGCCGCAGCTCTGACACCTCCAGCCGCCCGCCGGGCGTGCGCAGCACCACCGCTTCGCCCACGGCAGTGGGCAGAGGCGCAGGCGCGGGCGGCAGGGCTCGCCACAGCCAGACGGCCAGCAGCACGTTGGCGAGCAGGCTGAGCGCCAGCACCACGCGCCGACGCGGCGACCGCGGCGAGATCGCCGGGGTGGCCGTTGCGACAGGCGAGACGGCCTGTGGCGGCGCATTCGGCCGCGGCAAGGAATCAGGAGTTCTAGATGACAAACAGGCCTCCAGCGCAGGTACCACCTGCGCAAACAGCTATCAAAACAAGAGTATTCAAATACACCACAAGTTCCGCCACCGGCGCGTCCGCCGGCCCCGGCCCCCACGCCCTCCGACGCTCGGCGGGCAGGCGCAAGGGGACAACCGCGCGCCCAGGGCGGGCATTGCCCCGCGCCTTATCATCGCCCGCGCATGGACGTTTTGCACATCGTTGACCTGGAAGCCGCCATCAACCACTGGCGCGCCCGCGCGCCCAGCCAGGCGGGCGCTGCGCTGGCGCCCGAGGTGGCCGCGCTGGCCGAGGTGTACGCGCGCATGGCCATCGCCCAGCGGCAGACGCTGGAAGTGGCCGCGCTGAGCGACGACGCCCGCAGCGCATGGCTGGCCTGGTACGACACCACGCCCGACACGCCGTGCATCGCCATCTGCTCCACCAACCAGGGCGACGCGGTCTGCAAAGGCTGCGGCCGCACCGAGGACGAAGTGCGCCACTGGCTGTCGATGGGCCCCTTTGCCAAGCGCGCCGTGTGGCAGCGCATCACGCTGGCGCAGACCGCCTGGCGCTTCACGCGCTATGCCGAACGCGCCCGCGACGTGGCCAGCGTGGGGCCGGTGCCCGCGCCCGGCACCGCGTCGCACGCCGCACCTGCATCGGCCAGCACGGCTGCCCGGCCATCGGTTGCGCGCCCCGCTGCGGCGCGGCCCGCGCGCGAGGCGCTTGCCAGCCACCGCCCGCCAGTGGTCTAATCACCGGTTCCGAAGGGGAGTAGCTCCCTGCCCCCTTGGCCGCCGCACCTTGCCGTGCGGGCCGCGCCGGGGTGGTGTCGCCGGGTCGTCAATACGAAACGCCAGGGCTTTTTGCCCTTGTGTTTCCGGCCCGACGGGCGGTGGTCTGGCGCTTCATGCCGCAGGCCGCCGCCGAGCAAGACCTTCGACAAGCCCTGCCAGCCGGCCGGGCGGTCGAATGCTGGTCTTGCCTGTTTCCCCGATGTCTGCCCGCCCGCGCGGTGCCAGCCGGTGTCAGCAGTGCACCGCTGGTGGGCGCCGCCTGGTCGACTGGTGCCCCGTGGTTGCGCCAGAATGGGCGTGGCCGCACCTTCTCTGGAGACATTCATGGAATTTCTGTCCCCCGCCTGGTGGTCCGCGCTGATGGCCATCATCCTGATCGACCTGGTGCTGGCCGGCGACAACGCCATCGTCATCGCCCTGGCCGCGCGCAACCTGCCCAAGCACCTGCAGAAGAAAGCCATCATCTGGGGCACCGTGGGCGCCATCGGCGTGCGCACCTTGATGACGCTCGTCGTGGTTTGGCTGCTCAAAATCCCCGGTTTGATGCTGGTGGGCGGCCTGGGCCTGCTGTGGATTGCCTACAAGCTGATCGCCGACCAGGGCGGTGACGACGGCGACCACGGGCCCGCGGCCACCACGTTCTGGGGCGCGATGAAGACCATCATCGTCGCCGACGCGCTGATGGGCATCGACAACGTGCTGGGCGTAGCCGGTGCCGCGCACGGCGCGATGGACCTGGTGGTGATCGGCCTGCTGATCAGCGTGCCCATCGTCGTGTTTGGCTCGACCATGGTGCTCAAGCTGGTGGACCGCTTCCCCGCCATCATCTACATCGGCGCGGCGGTGCTGGCGTGGACAGCCGCATCGATGATCGTGAACGAACCGGTGCTGTCCGGCTGGTTCGGCACGCGCGATGCGCCGCAGACCGCCCTTCGCTGGGCCCTGGCGGCGGTGTGTATCGTGGCCGTGCTGGGCACCGCCTGGCTGGCCACGCGCCGCAAGGCCTTGGCGCGCAGCGGCGACACCGCCGACTAAGGCTTTCCGCTACCATGCCCCGACGCTGAAGGGCGCTGGCCACCGGCTGGCGCCTTTTTTTAATGGTGGACGGCGGGGCACGGCGCCCCGACTTTTTGCGGAGCTGAACATGCTGAAACTGATTTTGAAATGGCTGCTGTCGGCAGCGGCGCTACTGGGCGTGGCCTACATCTACGGCGGCGTGTCGGTGGCCAGCTTTGGCACCGCCATGGTGGCCGCGCTGATCATCGGCTTGATGAACATGCTGGTGCGGCCGATCTTGGTGGTGCTGACGATTCCGGTCACGCTGATCACGCTGGGCTTGTTTTTGTTCGTGATCAACGCGCTGATGTTCTGGGCCGCTTCGGGCTTGGTCAGCGGCTTTCAGGTCAACGGCTTTGGGGCCGCGCTGCTGGGTTCGCTGATCTATTCGGCGCTGGGCGTGGTGATCGACGCCGTGCTGGAAAAGTCCTGATCGCGCGCCGCGTGCGTGGCATTTTTCTATCTTTTTGATAGCTGTCAGCGCTGGTGCAGCGGGCGCCAGCGCCTGATTTCATTCATAGAGCCGCCCGGGCAAGGTTTTGCCAGGCGGCTTTTTTACGGGCGCGGGGATCGGCCCGGTGATCGGCCCGGAGACCCGCGCGTCAGCGGCGCTTCAGTTCATCCTCGCGCTGCTGCTTGAGGGCCGCCTGCGCGGTGCGCAAGCGCGTGTCGACGATGCTGGCTTCGATCAGATCGCCGCCGCCCATCTGCGTGCGCGAAAAGTCCTGCGCGGCGCGCCAGCGGTCTACCGCGCCCGCGTAGTCCATGTGCGACATCGCCACCTCGCCCTGCGCGCGCAGCGCCCGCAGCGTTTGCCCTTGCGAGCCGTAGGCGGCTGACAGCGCCTGCCACGCCCCCGCATCCTGCGGGTGGTCGCTGACCCACGGCTGCAGCGCCGATACAGCATCGCCCGCGCGCTGCGTGGCCGTCAGCGCCTGCGCGCGCATCAGCAGCGCGGCGCGCCCGGCCTGTCCGTGCGCGGCAGAGATGGGCGAGGACGCGGGCGGTGCGGGCGCATCGCCCGTGCCCGTGCCAGTCAACGCCCCGCTCGCGGTGCCCGAAGCGTTGGCAGGCAGCCATTCCAGCGCCTTGGCCGGCTGGCCCGCTTGCAGCGCCAAATCGGCCTGCAACAGCCGCGCCTGCCGCAGCCCGCGCGCGTCGCCCGCCACGGCGTGCGCCAGCTGGGCCGCCAGCGCCTGGGCCTTGGGCAGGTCGCGCAGCTGCGCCTGCGCCATGGCGGCGGCGTACAGCGCACCGGCGCGTTTGGGCAGGGGCTGGCTGTCAAAGCCAGGCTGCGCGGGCTCCGCCGCCCAGGCGCGCAGCACGTCCACACCGGGGCGGCCCAGCACGCGGGCGCGCCCGGCCAGCAGCAGGGCTTCGTAGTCGGTGGGAGGCGTGGCGGCGCGGCCCTGCCCCTGCTGGCGCTGCTGCATGTCGGCGATGCGCTGCGTGGTCAGCGGGTGGCTGCGCAGGTAGGGCCAGTCGCCGTTGTCGTTGATGCGCGAGGCGGCCTGCAGCTTCTCGAACATGCTGACGAAACCGCTGGGCGCAAAGCCCGACTGGCCCAGCACGCCGTAGCCAATGCGGTCGGCCTCGCGCTCCATGTCGCGCGAAAAGTTCAGCTGCTGCTGGATCACCGCCGCCTGCCCGCCCACGGCCAGCGCCATGCCGGCCTGCGGGTTCTTGGTGGCGGCGATGGCGCCCAGAATCATGGCCGCCATCATCATCGGCGCCTGGCGGGTTTGCTGGCCGATCAGGCGCGCGATGTGGCGCTGCGTGATGTGCGAGATTTCGTGCGCCAGCACCGAAGCCAGCTCATCGCGCGACGCCACGGCGCCCACCAGCCCGGTGTGCAGGCCGAAGTAGCCGCCCGGCAGCGCAAACGCGTTGATGGTGCGGTCGCGCCCCATCAGCACCACCCAGGCGAAACGCTCTTCCAACTCGGGCGACAGCTCGCCGCGTGCCTTGGCGCCGGCCAGCAGCTGCCGCCACACGCCGTCAACGTATTCGCCCAGGATGGGGTCGTCCAGGTAATCGGGGTCGCGGTACAGCTCGCCTGCGATGGCGTCACCCAGCTTGCGCTCTTCCAGCGTGGTCATGTCGCCCGCATCGCCCAGCGAAGGCAGGCCGGCGGGCGCACGGGTGGTGCCCGGCGTGGGGGTGCTGGTGGGCTGCGCGCTGAGGGGCGGCGCGATCAGCGCACCCAGCCCCAGCAGCGCGCCGGCGGCCAGCGCGGCCGCGCGGGGGCTTAGAACGAATCGAGCGGCAGGTAGGCCAGTGGCTTGGCGGTCTCGCGGTCGAGGATGGCGGTCCAAACGGTGTCCTTGCGGGCCTGAAGCGGCAGGTAAACAAGCGCGTCGGCGGGCTTGCCTGCCTCGGCCAACGCGCGGGTGATCATGGCAGATTGAGTGGGAAAGCGGGTGGTGAGTTCCGATGCAGGACGCGCCGCCTTCAAGACGGCCGAGCGCTCCGACTCATACGGGCGCCACAGCTCAGGACGCGTGCCTAGAGGCACGCCGTTGAGCGCAGCCAGTGTCATCTCCATCGATTCGCTCGGAGCCAACGGGCGCAGCGCCAGCCACGTGGGCCCCGTCAGCGGCAGGGTCTGCAGCTCTTTCGGTGCTCGGCCAATAGAAGACTCCGGCACGTCGGCCGCATGGACCACACGCAGGCGATCGTATTCAAAGACGGTGTGCACGGGGCGCGCTTCGATGACGGACCAGAGTCCGTACAGCAGCGCACCCAGCTGGATGACAGCAACGAGACTGAAATCCAACACCTTTTCTCGCCGTGACTTTTTGGGGTTGAACACAGTAAACGTCACCAATGGCCCAAGCACCACGTCAACGCAAACAATCAAAAGAAACAGTTCGCGGCCGCCCGAGATGTCGCGGTAGGGATAGGGAAACCAAACACCGAAGACCACCACCGCCGCCAATGCGGCGATCAGCAGACTGAGGGACAGGTGAATGCCGAAGGCGCGAAGCTTGCTTTGCCAGAGGTTCATGCGCTTATCATGCCGCAGCCCTGCCTCGCCACCACGGCGAGATTGCCACCGTAAGCCGCGCACCTATGCCATCTTCCACACACCCGCTCACCCATTTCGACGCCCAAGGCCAGGCGCACATGGTCGATGTGGGCGACAAGGCTGCCACGCGGCGCGTGGCCGTGGCCACTGGCCGCATCGAGATGCTGCCAGCCACCCTGGCGCTGATCGAATCGGGCACGGCCAACAAGGGCGATGTGTTGGGCGTGGCGCGTCTGGCCGGGATCATGGCTGCCAAGAAGACCAGCGACCTGATCCCGCTGTGCCACCCGCTGGCGCTGACGCGCGTCGCCATCGAGCTGCTCCCCACCCCGGCCAGCGCCAACCAGCCGCCGGCCGTGCAATGCACCGCCACCGTGGAAACCACCGGCCCCACCGGCGTGGAAATGGAGGCGCTGACCGCCGTGCAGGTGGCCCTGCTCACGGTGTACGACATGTGCAAGGCGGCCGACCGCGGCATGGCCATCACCGGCGTGCGCCTGCTGGAAAAGCACGGCGGCAAGTCGGGCAGCTATGTGGCGGATGCCGTCTGAACTACTGATTTGATAGCTGCCAGCGCAGTATGCATAAGCGCTGGCGGGCCATTTCCTTTAGAAATCGATCCGCAACGGTGCGGGTACGCACCCAACTGTCTCGTGCCATGCGCACTGGCGCATCGCGCTATGGGCGCAAAAGCGCGCGTCATTGCGACGCCGCGCTCGCCGCACTGTCCGCGCTGGCGGCGCTCGCGCCGCCCTGCAGAAACTCGGTCACGCGCTCGGCCATGCGCCGGTTGTCGTCCGACCACTGCCGGTACTTTTCGGGGAAAGCCGCCTTGAAGCGCGCCAGGTGCGCGATGGCCAGGTCTTCGCGGCCCAGCACGGTGGCGCTTTCGATCACCTTGGTGATCACGCGCGGCTCGGGCGAAAAGTGCAGCGCCTTCAGCGATTCCAGCAGCATCCATGGCGCGTTGTCGCGCGTCACCGGGCGCGTGGTGACTTCGGCGAAACGCACCGAATCGGCGAACAGCCAGGATTTTTGGGCGTTGCCCATCGCGTCGTCGCGGTACCAGGCCGACCGCTGCTCAGCCGGCAGGTAGATCTGGCTGATGCGGTGGTAGTCCCACCCTGCGTAGGCCAACGCCGCCAGCATGGCCGCCGCGATGGTGAGGCGAACAGCGCTGGCGGGCGACGGCCCTGTGCTCGCCTCCGATGGCGACGCTGACAAAGGCAAATCGCTATCGGGTTGATAGCTGCCCGTGCCCGCAGGCCGGCGCGGCGTGGTCCAAAGCATCCAAATGCATAGGCCCACCGCAATCTGGAACGGGCCGTACCACAGCGGGTACTCCACCAGACTGTGCAACCCGATGGCCAGCAACACACCCCAAGCCAGCTGCCGCGTGGGATCCGTCTCGGCCCATGGCCTGCCGCGCCAGATCAGCCCGCCGATCGCGCCGCACGCCAGCACGGCCACCGGCACGCCCAGCTCCACCGCCAGGTGCAGGGGCAGGTTGTGCGCGTTGTCCAGGATGTGGCAAAAGCGCGGCCCGTCGTAGAGCGTGATGTAGTGCGCGTACGCCAGCTCACCCCAGCCCCAGCCTGTCCACGGCTTCTGCCGGATCAGGTCGATCACGTTGCTCCACAGAATCAGGCGGCTGCCGCAGGTGGATTCGGCATGCTGCAGGCGGTCCACCATGCTGCGCCCGTCGATGCCTTCGGCCCACTGCAACAGTGCGGGCAACACCAGCGCAGCGACGGCGTACACCGCCGCCACCCACAGCGCCCCCATCCCCGTCGCGCGCAGGCCGCGCCTGGCCGCCCTGGCCCACATCAGCGCCACGGCGCACAGCGCCGCCAGCTCCACCAGCCCGATGCGCGAAGCCGACGCCGCCAGCCCCACCATCAGCAGCGCTGCCGCGCCTGCCACGCGCAGGTTGTGCCACGCGTCACCCGTCTGCGCCCGCCAACGCAGCGCCATAAGGCCCATCACCAGCAGCGTGGCCAGCTGGTTGGGCTGGCGTAGGTTGCCAAACGCAGTGCCCGGCTCTGCCGCGTTTACCCACGGGTGCAGCGCGCCTTCCAGATTGAAATACTGCAGCAACCCGATGCAACTGCTGACTACCGCCGCCGCCAGCCAGCCTCGGGCCACCACGGCCCCCCCTTCGCCACCACTACGCCCCAGGCACGCCAGCAGCGCCGCAGCTGCAACCACCGACACCAGATAAGGCTGCACCGGCGCCAGCGGCCCGGAAGTGAATGGCCACAACCAAGGGACGACTAGAAATGCTGCGCACAGGAGGGGATCGAGGGGCATGGTGGCGCATTGTGCCCAAGCGTGAGGTTCTATCTTCGCGCACCAGAGTTCGCTGGGGTCAATGAGGGTCGATACCGTGCGCCAGACAACTGTGATGCTCTTCCCGCTGCTCCACCGCCCGATCGATTTCGCCTATGTCACCATCCATCGCCTGCGGAATGGTATTTTTGGCTAGTCAAAAACTTCGAATTGACCCCGGGCCTTCGGTGCATCAATGGGCGGACAATTTCAAGGAGACTGTACGCTCTAGACGTATTGTCTCGGCTCTGCGTTTATCGCATTGGACCTCAGGCCACGGGCCCGCGCGACCGTAGCGCGAGCAAAGCGGCCCCATAGTCTGAGCATAAAAAGGTTGCGCGATTCTTTCGGGGGCCACTTCTCGGTCTTAAATCCTGAAGACAAACGTGTTGATCAGCAATGCACCCCAACGAAGCAAAGCACTTTTTATGCGCACGAAAGACAAAGACCCAAACAAAAGCGGCCCGCAGGCCGCCTTTGAGACTGATAAGCGCCTTATCAGGTCGTGGATTTGCAAGAGCCCGGCAGGTATTTGGTGGGCATCGGGTTGGTCTTTGCAGGGCCACACTTCCATTCGGTAATGGTCTTACCGCCATCGTTCGCGCCATCCAACGCGGTGCCACCGACGTAAGGAACCATAGAAATGGAGTTGGCGTCCGACTTGGTGTCGCCCTTCAGACCCGACTCGTCACCGACAACGGTGATCACGCCGTCTTTATCGGCACTGCCGCTTTTCACCATCTTGGTCGGTGTCACGGTGCACGATGCTGCCAATGGGACTGAAACATCTTTGCCGGGGGCGTTTTGAACCGTGTCGGTGATCGTTGTGCGGCAGGAAGAAGCTGCCAGAATCACCTCGGAAACGCGCGCGCGCACCGTGTAGTCTTGGTAAGCAGGCAGCGCCACGGCGGCCAGAATACCGATGATCGCCACGACGATCATCAATTCGATCAGCGTGAAGCCTTTTTGCAGAGTCTTGTTCATGGTTCAGTCCTTTGGAAGAAATTGATTGCTAACCGGGAGACACTTCACTTGTCAGTGCGTCGCCGCACAGCCTTTCATTTGCAGGCGCCGTGCCAACCCGCGTGGGGGCGGTGATTCGTGCGGCAGTTCACGGTCAGGGCTAGGCGCGGCGTGCCAGGTGACAATTTGCGACAGATGGCGGGCGGGGTGCGGGTGACGTTTCTTGTCATCGGCTGGGCGCTCGACCGGTTTTTGGCAGCGATGGCGAAGGGGCTGCGGTGACGTGGGGGCCAGGCGGTCTGACCAACAGGATACTATTGAAAATATAGCTGCTTGCGCTTGCCTGGCGGGCGCTAGCGATCGGTTATACGGGAGGATTTCAACGGGCTGACATGGGCCGCGCACTGCCGCCAGCAGTGGGCGCTGGGGGTGAGGGGTTTGGCACTCATACCAAATTGCGTTCAATCCGTCAGAAACCGTTCGCACTGAGCTTGTCGAAGTGCATGCACCGCGCAGGGCTTCGACAGGCTCAGCCCGAACGGTTCTTATATTTTTGAGGGCGGATTCGTATCAGACGATGTCGAACACGTCGCCCGCGTGCAAAAGGCGCAGTTCGGGCGCGGGGCGGTCGGGGCGCTGCATGGCGGCGCGCAGCTGCGTGATTTCGCTCAGGATGACGTCGGTTTCCGACGGCTTGGTGTGCGTGATGAAGATGGGGTAGCGGAGCCCTGGCGCGATGTGGGCCAGTTCGTGGCCGAGCACTTCGGGCGATAGGTGGCGCGAGAGCCGGGCCAGGTCGCGCTCGCGGTTGCTGAAGGCGGTTTCGATGACCAAGCTGTGCACGTCCAGCTGATTGATGCGCTGCCAGAGGGCGGGGTTGCGCTCGGTGTCGCCGGTAAAGACCCACCACGGTGCGCCCGCCTCGGGCCCGCGCACGGCGTAGCCAACGGCAGGCACGGAATGGACGGCGGGCAGCGCCTCGACGGTGCGGCCTTGGCACTGGCGCACGTCGCCGGTGCGCAGCTCATGAAACGTCAGCAACGGGTTGTCTGGCGTGGGCAGGCGGGTGAAGTCGGGCCAGATGAGGTCGTTGAAGAGGTGCTGGTGCAGCGCGTGCAAGGTGTGGCAGGGCGTGCACGCGCAGGGGGCGGCCGACCCGGCTGGCGGCGATGGTGTCCAGCATGAGCGGCAGGTAGGCGATGTGGTCCAGGTGCGCGTGCGTGAGGAAGAGGTCGTCGATGCGCAGCATTTCTTCGCGCGTGAGGTCGCCCACGCCGGTGCCTGCGTCGATCAGTATGTCGTGATCGACCAGGAACGCGGTGGTCTTGCAGCCCTGCGCAATGGCGCCCGAGCAGCCCAGCACGCGAATCTTCATGATCGCCCAGCTTCCCTCATCCAACCCATTCGCTACTTTTCGCCGATCACCGTGGTTCCGTCCCAGACGGAACTCGGTGGCGTATGGATCAGCGAGGCTACACGGTCGTCGCAGAGGCGATACAGGAACAAATTGGCATCCTGCGCTCGCAGCGTCTTAAGTTTGTTGCGGCAGGCGAGAAAGCGCTGCGCACGCCAATCGGCCAGCGCGTCGGCCCACAGTTGCAGCTCGGCTTCGAGGGCGGCGTGTGATTGGCCTGGGCGCGGCGCGCGCACGGTATAGACGGTGACGGCTTGCTGGCGGCCTTTGACGCGCACGCGGTCCAGTTCTTGCCAGAGCAGGCCGTCGGGCAGATCGCCCGCCTGCGCGCGCGTGGCTTCGCTGACGATCAAGTCCACGCCGTAAAAGCGGGTCAGGCCTTCGAGGCGGGCGCCGAGGTTCACTGCATCACCGATCACGGTGTAGGCGCGGCGAAAGTCAGAGCCCATGTTGCCCACCGACATGACGCCGCTGTTCAATCCGATGCCGACGCTGACCTGCACCAGCCCTGCGGCGGCGCGTTCACGGTTGAGTTCGCGCATGGTTTCGGTCATGCCGATGGCGGCCAGCACGGCGTCGCGGGCGTGGTGGGTTGATGCTACGGGTGCGCCCCAGAACGCCATGACGCAGTCGCCGATGTATTTGTCGATGGTGCCCTGGTGGCGGCGAATCACGTGGCTCAGGCGGCTGAGCACGGTGTTGATCAGCGCCTGCACGTCCAGCGGGGCCATGGTTTCCGCCAATGTGGTGAAGCCGCGCAGGTCGCAGAACATCACGGTGAGTTCTTCTGCCCGCGCCTGCATGGTGTAGCGCTCGGGGTTGCGGACCATTTGGCGCACCAGCTCGGGCGGCACATAGGTGGCGAACTGGGTGGCCAGCTCGCGCCGGGCGCGGATTTCCAGGAAGTAGCCCAGGACCACGTTCACCGCCAGGGCTGCAGCGATCATGAGCAGCATCGTGCCCATGGGCAGCACCCACCACTCCGACAGAAACAGCACGGTGTTGGTGAGCACCACGCCGGCCAGCAGGGCCGCACCCAGCGCGATCAGCCGGCCGACGCTTTGCACCGGCATGACAAGCACAAGGAGGACGCCCACGGCCAGCAGCGCGGCGAACTGCGCCCCATTGGCCCAGCCGGGCACCCTGGGCACGCGCTCGTCCATGGCGCCGGAGATCAGGTTGGCATGGATTTCCACACCGGGGTAGGCCTGCCCCACCGGGGTGACCCGCAGGTCCATCAGGCCCGGCGAGGTGAAGCCGACCAGCGCGACCTTGCCTGCCAGCGCGCCGGCGGGCAACTTGCCCAGCAGGACATCGGCGGCGGGGATGTAGCGGTAGGAACCGCCGTCGGGGCCGCCGCGGCCGCGAAACGGCACCAGTGCCGTACCCCGTGCGTCGGCGGGCAGGCGCAGCTGGCTGGCGCCACCGGCCAGCTGCACCGCCTGCAGCGCCCCGGCGTCCGAACCCGGCTGGCGCTGAAGCAGCAGCAGCGGGGCTTTGGCGGCTTCGCGCGTCACGGCCAGCGCCAGCGACTCATACAGCTGCCCGCCGTAGGAAGCGATGACCGGCACCGAGCGGACCACGCCGTCAGGATCGGTGACCGCGTTGAAAAACCCCGACCGCGGGGCCGCGCGCGTGAGCACCGGGATGTTGGCGCCAAAGCCGCTCCAGGCCAGCAAGCCGGGCAAGGCCGGCGCGTCCGGGGCCAGCGGCTGAGGCAGTTCACCCGCGCGAACGCCGTTGCGGTCGCTGGTGAAGTAGTAGCCGAGCACCGCCGGGCTGGCGCGCAGTGCCTTGGCCAGGATGACGTCGTGGTCCAGCCGGTCCGCATTGCGCGTGAGCCAGTCCGACAGCGGTGCGTGGTGCCTGAGGTCTCCGGCGGCCAGCTCTTGCATACGGGGGAGTACGGAGCTGCGGTCGGGTTCGGCAAACACCGCGTCGATGCCGATAGCCGCCACTTGCTGGCGCTGCGCGAGCTCATCCACCAGCGCGGCGAGCTGGCGCCGGTCCCACGGCCATTGGCCGACCTGGGCCAGGCTGGCTTCATCGATGTCGATGATGACGACACGCTCGTCGAGCGTGCCGGGCATCGTCAACAGCAAGCGCGCGTCGTAGGCGGCGCGATCAAGCTGCAGGGCGAGCGGCGCAGGCCAGAGGCCCGACGCACATGCCCATGCAGCCAGAACGATGAGAGCCGTCGCTGCGAGACGCAGGCGCTGGCGCTTGAGCGTTGCACGGAACATCGTGACCAGCGCGTGGACGGCCACGCCCGCAGCTTGAGCGGTTACTGCTCGAGGAATTCGAGCCGAATGCCGGCCAGATCGATCTGATCGCGCATCTTCAGCGTCACGGGACCGGCGTCCAGCGCAACGCCGTTGACGGTGGCGACGTGTTCGCCGTTGACCTGGGCCACGTCAAAGCCGTGCGCACGGCGCGTGATGGAGGCCACGCACAGGCCGGGCTTGCCAATGGTGGTGACGACCTTGGTCAGCTCCATTTCGCGGCCGGCGGCAGAGCCGGTGAGCACGCGCACGCGCGGGCCTCGGGCGTTGGCGGTCGGCGACGCGGCCATCAGGCCAGAATCCATCCCCGCCACGGGCGCAGCGCCGCTGAGCGGCCCGGGTGAGGTGAGGCCCTCGCGGTCCTGGAATTTCAGCTTGTACTTGCCGACTTCGATCAGGTCGTCGTCAGCCAGCGCATGCTGCTTCACGGCTTTGCCGTTGACGTAGGTGCCGTTGGTGCTGCCCAGGTCTTCAAGAACGGCCGAGCCCCCAGCCATGCGGATCACGGCGTGTTCGCCGCTGACCGCCAGGCTGTCGATGACCACGTCGTTGTACGGACGCCGACCGATGGTCGAACGATCCTTGGTCAACTGAACTTCCTTGACGACGACTCCGTCGATCGAGACGATCAACTTGGGCATGAACGCGGCTCCGGCTGGGCGAAAGGGGAAACTGGGTGAGACAGGCATTCGCCTGAGTAGCCGCAGAAGATACTGCGCGATCGCGGCCGAAGCTGCTCATTTTCCCAGCAATTTCGCCATGACTCCGGACTTTTTAGGCGTTTCCTTCGAGCGGATCAGCGCCACCGTGACGTTGTCCCGCCCACCGCGTTCGTTGGCTTCGTCGATCAGATGGCCCACGGCGACGTCGATCGCGGTTGCGCTCGCCAGGACGGCGGCAATGTCGTCGTCGGTGAGCATGTCGTTCAGTCCGTCCGAACACAACAGAAAAAGGTCGCCCGGTGCAACGGGCACCTCGCGCACGTCGAGCAGGACGGTGTCCTCCACGCCCAGCGCGCGCGTGACCAGATTACGGTTGACGGAGTGCTCCGCCTCTTCCGGGGTGATCAGTCCGATGTCCAGCTGCTCCTGCAGCAAGGAGTGGTCCCGCGTGATCTGCTGCAGCGCGCCACCGCGCCATCTGTAAAGGCGGGAGTCCCCGACGTGCCCGGCAATCAAGGTGTTGTCGTGCAGCACCGCCATGACCAGCGTGGTGCCCATTCCGGCGTATGCGGCGTGGGTGTTGGCGGCTTCGAAAATCTGCCGGTTGGCCAGATCGACACAGATTTCCATGGCCCGGCGCACGTCTCGCACGGTGGCACGGTCGGCCGCCAGATCGAGCCAGCCCCTGAGTTCGCGCACGACGAGATCGACGGCCAGGGCACTGGCCACTTCACCGGCGTTGTAGCCGCCCATGCCGTCGGCCAGCACGACGATGCCGTGCTCGGCGTCGACCAGAACCGCGTCCTCGTTGTTGGCGCGCTGGCGTCCGACATCCGACAAGCTGCTGTACTCGAAATCCATGCGAACACTGATCCCGCGCTGAACCGCCAGTGGCTGCAGGCCTTCAGCGCTGCATCACGTGGCCGCCGTGGGCGGCGGCGGGCCAGGGCGCTTCTGCATCCATTTGCCAATGCCCAGCACAAGCAACGCCCCCGCGACGCCCATGCCGTAGTGCCAAGCGCGATCTTGCGGAATGTAAGACGCCAAGGCCGGGTCGCTTTGGGCCATCGTGCCGGCGATCCAACCCAGCAGCATGCCGCCCAACGTAATGATGATCGGAAAGCGGTCCATCAGCTTGAGCACCAGCTGGCTGCCCCAGACGATGATGGGAATGCTGACCAGCAAGCCAAAAATGACCAGGGGCAATTGGTGCTGCTCACCCGCGCCTTGTGCGGCGCCGGCGATGGCGATGACGTTGTCCACACTCATGACCAAATCGGCCACGATCACGGTCTTGACAGCGGACCACAGCTTGTCGCTGGACTGGATGTTGGCGTGGTCGTCTTCGTCGTCCGGCGCGATCAGCTTCATGCCGATCCAGATCAGCAACGCGGCACCCACCAGCTTCAAAAAGGGTATCTGCAGCAGCGCCAGTGCAAACGCGATCAGGATCACGCGCAGCACAATGGCGCCGATCGTGCCCCACACGATGCCCTTGGTGCGCTGCGCAGGCGGAAGCTTGCGGCACGCCAGCGCGATCACCACGGCATTGTCGCCACCCAGAAGGATGTCGATCATGATGATCTGCCCGACGGCGACCCAGAAGTGGGCGGTCAGAAATTCTTCCACGTTGTCTCTCTCGGGTGGGCTTGGCCTCAAATAATAACGCCGGACCGCCTCGAAGGGCGTCCGGCATCAGGTCTTGCGCGCCGCGTGGGCGGCGCCAACACATCAAAGCATGGCTTTGAGCAGTTTGCCCATTTCAGACGGGTTGCGCGTCACCTTGAAGCCACACTCTTCCATCACAGCGAGTTTGGCATCGGCGGTGTCGGCGCCACCAGAAATCAGCGCACCAGCATGGCCCATGCGTTTGCCGGGGGGCGCCGTCACCCCGGCGATGAAGCCGACCACGGGCTTTTTCATATGGTCGCGGCACCACACGGCTGCTTCTGCCTCGTCCGGGCCACCGATTTCACCGATCATGATGACGGCGTCGGTGTTGGGATCGTCGTTGAACGCCTTCATCACGTCGATGTGCTTCAGGCCGTTGATCGGGTCGCCACCAATACCTACGGCGGTGGATTGGCCAATGCCCAGCTCGCTCAGCTGCGCCACGGCTTCGTAGGTCAGCGTGCCGGAGCGCGAGACGACGCCCACGCGGCCGGGCATGTGGATGTGGCCGGGCATGATGCCGATCTTGATCTCGCCGGGAGTGATGAGGCCCGGGCAGTTGGGGCCCAGCAGCAGGGTTTTCTTGCCGCCAGCGGCTTCCTTGGCCTTCATCTTGTTGCGCACTTCGAGCATGTCGCGCACGGGAATGCCCTCGGTGATGCAGATGGCCATGTCCAGGTCGGCTTCCACGGCTTCCCAGATCGCGGCGGCAGCGCCTGCCGGCGGCACGTAGATCACAGATACGGTCGCGCCGGTTTCCTGGGCAGCGTCCTTCACGCTGGCGAAGATCGGCACGTCAAAAATCTTCTCGCCGGCCTTCTTGGGGTTCACGCCGGCCACGAAGCAGTTCTTGCCGTTCGCGTATTCGATGCACTTTTCGGTGTGGAACTGGCCCGTCTTGCCGGTGATGCCCTGGGTAATGACGCGGGTGTCTTTGTTGATGTAGATCGACATGTTCTGTGTCCTTCTGGGCTTACTTGACGGCGGCGACGATCTTGGTGGCCGCTTCAGCCATGGTGTCGGCGCTGATGATCGGCAGGCCGGATTCGGCCAGCATCTTCTTGCCCAGCTCTTCGTTGGTGCCCTTCATGCGCACGACCAGAGGCACTTGCAGGTTCACGGCCTTGCAGGCGGTGATCACGCCGGTGGCGATGGTGTCGCACTTCATGATGCCGCCGAAGATGTTGACCAGAATGCCCTTGACCTTGGGGTTCTTGAGCATGATCTTGAAGGCTTCGGTGACCTTCTCGGGGGTAGCGCCGCCGCCCACGTCCAGGAAGTTGGCCGGCTCGCCGCCGAACAGCTTGATGGTGTCCATGGTGGCCATGGCCAGACCGGCGCCGTTGACCAGGCAGCCGATGTTGCCGTCCAGGCTGATGTAGGCCAGGTCGAATTTGCTGGCTTCGATTTCGGCCGGGTCTTCCTCGTCCAGATCGCGCAGCGCGACGATTTCGGGGTGGCGGAACAGCGCGTTGCTGTCGAAGTTGAACTTGGCGTCCAGGGCGATGATGTTGCCCTTGCTGTCGCGGTTCAGCGGGTTGATTTCCACCAGCGACGCGTCGGTGTCCATGTAGCACTTGTAGAGCTTCTGGCACACGTCCACGAACTGCGCGACGGAATCGGCCGGCATGCCGATGCCCTTGGCCAGCTCTTCGCCTTCTTGCTGGGTGAAGCCGACGAGGGGGTCAACGAAGACCTTGATGATCTTCTCGGGCGTGCTGTGCGCAACTTCCTCGATGTCCATGCCGCCTTCGCTGGAGGCGATGAACGCCACTTTCTGCGTGGCGCGGTCCGTCACCACCGACAGGTAGTACTCTTTCTGGATATCGGCGCCGTCTTCGATGTACAGGCGGCGCACTTTCTGGCCTTCAGCGCCGGTCTGGTGCGTGATCAGCTGCATGCCCAGGATCTGGCCCGACAGCTCTTTGACCTGATCCAGCGACTTGGCCACCTTCACGCCGCCGCCCTTGCCGCGGCCGCCTGCGTGGATTTGCGCCTTGACGACCCACACCGGGCCGCCCAGCTTTTGCGCCGCCTCAACGGCTTCCTGAACGTTGAATGCCGCAATGCCGCGCGGCACGGGCACGCCGAATTGACGCAGGATTTCTTTGCCCTGGTACTCGTGAATCTTCATGTAGCCCCTCTTGGGATGGGTGATGGATTGATCGGCCGACGCCGCAGTACCAGTGCCAGCTCAACGTGTGAATGCAATCTGCAGCCCGCGAATGTATCATGGTGCGATGCACCAATTTAAGTGCCGCGGCCTGACAAGGTCTTGACGCGCGTGGTGCCGCACCCCAATCGAAAGTACGCATACATGGCCAAGGTCTTCATTGATGGCGAGGCTGGCACCACCGGCCTGCAGATCCGCGAGCGGCTGGACGGGCTGGCCGGCGTTGAGGTTGTCAGCATCGACGCGGCCCGCCGCAAAGACCCCGAGGCCAAGCGCGAGATCATGTCTGCCGTCGATCTGGTCATCTTGTGCCTGCACGACGACGCTGCGCGCGAATCGGTCGCCATGATCGACGCGCTGCCCGGCCGCCAGCCGCGCATCATCGACGCCAGCACCGCGCACCGCGTGGCCGAGGGTTGGACGTATGGCTTCCCCGAACTGTCGCCCGAGCAGCGCGCCGCCGTGCAAGCGGCCGACCGCGTGGCCAACCCCGGCTGCTACGCCACGGGCGCCATCTCACTGCTGCGTCCGCTTGTGGATGCGGGCGTGCTGCCCGCCGATTACCCGGTCGCCCTGCCCTCGGTCAGCGGCTACACCGGCGGTGGCCGCCAGATGATCGAGGCGTACGAAGCCGGCGACGCGCCCGCCTACGAGCTGTACGCCCTGGGCCTCAAGCACAAGCACATCCCCGAGATCATGCGGTTTGGCCGCGTGACACGCCGCCCCATCTTCATCCCCGCCGTCGGCAATTTCGACCAGGGCATGTTGGTGGAGCTGCCCCTGCACCTGGACACCCTGCCCGGTCAGCCGACGGTGGAGCGCCTGCTGGACGTGTACCGCGCCCATTACGCGGGCGCTGACGCGGTGACGGTCGAGCCCGCGCCCGAGTCCGGCAAGCTGGACGCCGAAGCGCTGAAGAACACCAACCAGCTTGAGATTCGCGTGTTCGGCAACCCTGACGCGCACCACGCAGTCGCCGTGGCCCGCCTGGACAACCTGGGCAAGGGCGCCAGCGGCGCAGCGGTGCAAAACCTGCGGCTGATGCTGGGCTTGTGAAGCAACGGCCACTCGTCGATTTGCTTCTATTTTTATAGCTGCCGGCGCTTGCCAATGCAGCGCTAGCAAGCGATTTGGCTTGTAGTTTCCGCGCCTTGAGCGAGCGGCCGCGGCTTCCACAGCCCGGCTCTTGGGGCCAAGCAAGTAAGGCCTGCGAGCGGCCCCAGATCACCAGCACCCCGCGAGCGCGCAAGGCAACGCACCTGGCGAACTGCCGAACAAGCCCTACGAACCAGGCGCGCACCGTGCGCGGGCGCTTCCGCTGGAAGTGCAGTCAGCCTGCCAACGCCGCTGCAGGGCCTCAAGGCTCCAGAATCTCGGCGGCGCCGTCCGCAAATTCCGCCGCCGCGCCGGGGCCTGCGGCCTCCAGCACCGCGTCGATCAGCGGGTTCAGCATCGGAATCAACTCGCCTACCGAAGCGGCTCGCCGCACCTGGTACAGGTACTCGTCCGCGTCGTCGCTCAAATGCTGCCGAATGGCGTCGCTCATGAACGCCGTCAGCGCGGCTTTCAAGTCGGGCGGAGCGGCGGAGCGTTGGGGCGCTGGCCGTGGGCTTGGCGCGTGCACCGCGCTCGCTTCAGGACGCGCGGCGGGGGCGGGGCGGGGCGGCCTGGGTGCAACCGGCGCTGCGACTGGCGGCGTGACCCGACGAGCAGGTTCAACGGGCGGCACAGACGCCATCGGTGCCGGTGGCCGCTGCGGCGCCGCAGCGGGCGGCGAATGTGGATGCGCCCGGAGGTGGCGACGCTTTGCGCACCGCCACGTCGGCCGTGCGCTCCGCCGGGCGGGCAGCCGGTGGGGGCTGTACCGGCGCGGGCGCGGTGGCGCGCGCCTTGGTGGGTTTGGCGGAAGAAGGCTTGACACCCGTATCGGCCGCCCGCTTGGCTGCTGCGGGCCAGGGTTGCAGCACCCTTTCGATGTAGCCGCTGGACGCCAACCAGATCAGCCCCCCGGCGCTGACCGCCGATTTGCCCGTGGCGGCCAGCACTTCGTCGCGCGTGCGCTTGCCGTCCACCAGCCGCAGCAGCTCGCGCAGTGCGGGCGGCACGCTGGACGTGACACCCGCGCATTCCTGGCGCCCGCGCTGCGTCAGGGCATAAATCCAGTCTCCCATATGGGTCCTCCCCGCTTCGGCGGCGCCCCACAAGGCGCTGGCGCGGATGCTTTCGTTCTCGGGTTCGTTGGTGGGCTAAAGCCCAGGGCGGGCTCGATTCTTGCGAGGCTAATCCAATTTGGTGCGCGGCGGACGTCGCGCGGGCCTACGCAAATGCAGGAACCGTGACGTTTTCTACCTCGCCAATTAAATTGCTTATACGTAGTACCCCTATGGTCGGGTTTGGGGTTTTTATTAACACTTAAGTATTCTTTTGGTCGGTTAGGAGTAGTCATGAGCTTCCTCAATGGCTTCATGGGAAATGCAAAGGCACAGCTCAAAGCACTGGCTGCCGCCGGCTCGACGTCCAAGCGGCGCGCGAGCCAGGGCGACGCCTACGAGCCCGTGCGTCTGGATTTCATTTCCGCCATCTGCGCGCACCGCCAGTGGAAAACCTACTTCAACGACTGCCTGCAAGACACCGAGAGCGACGAGCCGCTGGACGCCGAATCGGTCGGCCGGGGCGATCGCTCGGTGGTAGGACAGTGGCTCTACGGCGAAGCCAGCCTGCGCTTTGGCAAGCTGCCTTCGTTCGACAAGCTGCTGGACACGCACAGCCAGTTCCACGAAGAGGCCGCGCGCATCGCGCAGATGCACCAGAACGGCCAACGCGCCGAAGCGCTGGCGCTGCTGCGCTCGGGCGAGTACACGCGGCTGTCGCTGAAGGTGATGGGCTTGCTGGGTGCGCTGGCGGACGAATCGGCCCGCACTCAACCTGGTGCGCGCCTGGCCCCGGCACCTGCCCAGCGCGCCGCCTGAGCGAGTTCGGCGGGGCCAAGCGGCCGGCTGCGGCGGCGGGCGCACGTCCCGCCTTGCGATTCGGTGCCCTGCCCCTGTCGTGCGCGCTACTTAAGCCCGCGTCAATCGTCGCCGAACTCGTCTTGGCTCGACACTGCCGACGGCGCGTTGCCTGGCTGCGCTTCGTCGCGCGCGCGGCGCATCACGCGCTGCACGCTGGCGCCTGAAAAGCCGCGGCTGGCCATAAAGCGCATCTGGCGCGCCCGCTCGGCCGCATCGGCGGGGGGGCGGCCAAACTTGCGCGCCCACACGGCGTAGGCGCGCGCCTCTTCCGTGGCCTGCAGCTGCTCGGCGGCCTCGCGCACGATGTCGTCCGGGAGGCCTTTGGCGCGCAATTCCTGCAGCACGCGCGCGTTGCCCAGGCGCCCGGCGCGGCGGTGTAGTACCGACTCGGCCACCCGCGCCTCGCTGATGAAGCCCTTGGCGGCCAACTCATCCAGCACCCGCGCCACCGCTTGCTCGTCGTCGCCCGCCGCGCGCGCGTGCGGCAGCAGCTTGGTCATCAGCTCGGCGCGCGAATGTTCGCGGGCCGACAGGTAGCGCAGCGCCCGCCCTTTGAGCGACAGGCCGGGGCGCGGGGCGCGGGCGGGCGCCTCAGACCGCGGCGCCTTCACCTCATTTGCTTCAAATTTCATAGCTGCTTGCGCACTACCGGCGGGCGCCAGAGCCCGATTCTTTGCCCATCACCTACGCACGGCAACGCGCCTACCCAGCGCGCCGTGCGTGGCAGCGATCAGTCCTGCTCGTCGTCCGCTGCGTCGGCGGCTTTGGCGGCACCGGTGGTGACCGGGCGCAGGCTGATGCCCAGCGATTCGCGCACCTTGTTCTCGATCTCGCGCGCCAGATCGGCGTTTTCGCGCAGGAACTCGCGGGCGTTGTCGCGGCCCTGGCCGATCTTTTCGCCGTTGTAGGCGTACCAGGCGCCGGATTTGTCCAGGATGCGCGCGTTCACGCCCATGTCGATGATCTCGCCTTCGCGGCTGATGCCCTCGCCAAACAGGATGTCGAACTCTGCCGTCTTGAAGGGCGGGCTGACCTTGTTCTTCACCACCTTGACCTTGGTCTCATTGCCGATGGCGTTGTCGCCCTTCTTGATGGTGCCGGTGCGGCGGATGTCCAGGCGCACGCTGGCGTAGAACTTCAGCGCGTTGCCGCCGGTGGTGGTTTCGGGGCTGCCGAACATCACGCCGATCTTCATGCGGATCTGGTTGATGAAGATCACCGTGCAGTTGGTCTTCTTGATGGTGGCCGTCAGCTTGCGCAGCGCCTGGCTCATCAGGCGGGCCTGCAGGCCGGGCAGGCTGTCGCCCATCTCGCCTTCGATCTCGGCCTTGGGCGTGAGCGCCGCCACCGAGTCGATGACCACCAGATCCACCGCGCCCGAGCGCACCAGCGAATCGACGATTTCCAGCGCCTGCTCGCCCGTGTCCGGCTGGCTGATCAACATGTCGGACAGGTTCACGCCCAGCTTTTGGGCGTAGGCGGTGTCCAGGGCGTGCTCGGCGTCGATGAAGGCGCAGGTGCCGCCCAGCTTCTGCATCTCGGCGATGACCTGCAGCGTAAGCGTGGTCTTGCCCGAGCTTTCCGGGCCGTAGATTTCGATCACCCGGCCGCGCGGCAGGCCGCCCACGCCCAGGGCAATGTCCAGCCCCAGCGAGCCGGTGGAAACCACCTGGATGTCGGCGATCACTTCGCCTTCGCCCAGCTTCATGATCGTGCCCTTGCCGAACTGCTTTTCGATCTGGGCCAGCGCGGCCTGCAGGGCTTTGGCTTTTTCGGATTTGTCTGCTACTGCCATGTCCATGATTCTCTCCTGTATGCAACTGTTAGGGGCATCCGGCCACCCGTTGAAACGGCTGAACTGGATGCATGGACAGGACTGTATAGGAATACATTGATTGACGTAAAGCCGATTTAACGTCAGTTTGCCTTACCATATCGCCATGGCCAACTCGGACTACGACGACCGCTGGCGCCAAACGCACCTGGGGCGTTTGCTGGGCCACGCCATGCGGCGCTTTGACGAGCGCGTGCTGCAGCTGATGGCCGTCAACGAGCGCGCGCCACTGGCGCTGTCCAACCTGGCGGCGCGCGACAAGGTGGGCGCGGCGCACATCCACATCACCCGCCACCTGCCGCTGGAAGGCGCGCGGCTGACTGAGCTGGCGCGCTGGGCCGGCATGAGCAAGCAGGCGATGGGCGACCTGGTGGACCAATGCGCGGCCTGGGGCCTGGTGCAGCGCGAGCCCGACCCGGTGGATGCGCGGGCGCGCCGCATCGTCTTCACCGCCAGCGGGCTGGACTGGCTAGCGGCGTTTCAGGCCGCCGTGGCGCAGGCCGAGGCCGAGTTTCAAGCGGCGGTGGGCAAGGACGTGGCCACCGTGGTCGCGCTGGGGCTGGAGGCCTACGCCGCGTCGGCCTGATGGCGGCGCGCAAGGCGGTCAGGCCGCGCGTTGGCGTACCACCATGACTTCTGCGCCAGTGTTCAGCCCAACACACCCACCACCAAGAACACGGCGCGGGCGCTCGCCACCGGCTGCGCCTCGCCTTGCGGCGGGGTGGCCGTGATCAGGGCCTGCGCAAAGGCCAGGCGGCTGCCGGCCTTGGTGACCTGCACCTCGGCCTGTACCCAATCACCGACCTGCGCCGCCCCCACGTAGTCAACACCCAGACTGGAGGTGATCATGCGCAGCGGCGGCGTGCGCGAGGCGGCGGTGACGTAGCCCAGCGCCACGTCGGCAAGCGTGGCGATCGCCCCGCCATGCCAAGTGCCCGACGCGTTGGTGTGCATGGGCGCCACGCGCAGCCCGATCAGAAAGCCCTGCGCCAGGGGCCGGTGGAAGTACGGCCCGGTCAGATCCAGAAACGGGCTGGTGCGAAACAGCGGCACGAAGCCGTCGGGCACGGCGGGCAGGGGCGCAGTCATGGCCGATGGCGCTCGGCAAAGGCAAAGGCAAAGGCAACGGTGGGCGATGAGGGCATGCGGGGCTCCGGCAGCGGTATGAAAAGCCCATTGTGATAACCCTAGCGCAGGGCGAAGCTCATCCGGCCTTCAGGTCGCGCCGCATGCCTTGGCAGCTCAACCGGCTAGCTGCCGGCCCGCGGGCTACTCAGCCAGATGGCACACGGCTTCGATGTTGTTGCCTTCCGGGTCGATGACGAAGGCGCCGTAGTAGTTGGGGTGGTAGTCGGGGCGCAGGCCCGGCGCGCCGTTGTCCTGGCCGCCCGCGGCGATGGCGGCTTGGTAGAAGGCGTCGACCTGCGCGCGGTTTTGCGCGCGCCACGCCAGGTGGCACCCGGTGGTGGCCGCGGGGCCGCCGTAGGGCGATGGGCCGTCGATGAACCAGACGTCGGCCTTCTTGCCGTCGGGCTCTGCCGCGTCGGGGTAGGCGAAGCCGACGATGTTGGCGCCGTAATGCCCCTCCAGACACACGCTGTAGCCCAGGGGCGCCAGGGCGGCGCTGTAGAAGGCTTTGGCGCGTGCGATATCGGCGACGCGAAAGGTCATGTGGTCCAGCATTGTGAGTTCTCCTTCCGTGGGTAGTGCGGCAAATTCTAGATCGAAACTGTATAAATAAACAGTTGTTTTCTGCCGCAGCGACGCGCTGCGCGGGCGGCCCCGTGCCCGGGCGACCAGGCCGCCGCGCACCGCCGTCGCGCAGGCGACCTAGAATGGTTGCCAAGGCGCGGCGTTCCCACACAGCGCTGGACTTCAGGAGACACAAGGCATGCGCATCCTCATCGCGGAAGACGACCAGGTGCTGGCCGATGGCCTCATGCGCAGCCTGCGCAATGCGGGCGCCGCCGTTGACCACGTGGCCAGCGGCAGCGAGGCGGACACCGCCCTGCTCACCAACACCGAGTTCGATTTGCTCATCCTCGACCTGGGCCTGCCCAAGCTGCACGGCCTGGAAGTGCTCAAGCGCCTGCGCGCGCGCGGGCAGACGCTGCCGGTGCTGATCCTGACAGCGGCCGACGGCGTGGACGAGCGCGTCAAAGGCCTGGACTACGGCGCCGACGACTACATGGCCAAGCCCTTCGCGCTGAGCGAGCTGGAGGCGCGCGTGCGCGCCCTCACGCGGCGAGGCATGGGCGCGGCCAGCTCCACCATCAAGCACGGCCCGCTGGAATACGACCAGACCGGCCGCGTGGCCAGCATCGACGGCAAGATGGTCGATTTGTCCGCGCGCGAGCTGGGCCTGCTGGAAGTGCTGCTGCAGCGCAGCGGCCGCCTGGTCAGCAAAGAGCAGCTGGTCGAGCGCCTGTGCGAATGGGGCGAAGAGGTGAGCAACAACGCCATCGAGGTGTACATCCACCGCCTGCGCAAGAAGATCGAGAAAGGCCCGATCCGCATCGCCACCGTGCGCGGCCTGGGCTACTGCCTTGAAAAGATCACCCCCTGATCTTTTCAGCAGCAAATTGGCCGCTGGCGCCGGTGCACACTGCGCCAGCAGCTATTTTTAATATAGCAAGTGAAACTCTTCCAGCGGTCGCAGCGCTCGCTCTTCGGCGAGATCCTGGACTGGATGCTGACGCCGCTCTTGCTGCTGTGGCCCATCAGCCTGGCGCTGACCTGGCTGGTGGCGCAGAACCTGGCCAACAAGCCGTTTGACCGCGCGCTGGTCTACAACGTGCAGGCGCTGGCGCAGCTGATTCAGGTTGGGCCCGGCACGCAGGTGCGCTTCGTCCTGCCGCAACCGGCCAGCGAACTGCTGCGCGCCGACGATTCGGACGACGTGTACTACCAGGTGCGCGACGCGCGCGGGCAGCACCTGTCGGGCGAGCGCGACCTGCCCTTGCCTCCGCGGATCGAACGCGCCGACGACCCCGAATCGGCCCGCCTGCTGGATGAGCCGCAGCTGCGCGACACCGAGTTCCGCGGCCTGCCGGTGCGCGTGGCCTACCTGTGGGTGCCCGTGGGCGGCGGCGCGCAGCACGCGCTGGTGCAGGTGGCCGAGACGCGCGAAAAGCGCAGCGTGCTCGCCACCGAGATCATCAAGGGCGTGATGCTGCCGCAGTTCGCCATCTTGCCGCTGGCGGTGCTGCTGGTGTGGCTGGCGCTGGTGCGCGGCATCAAGCCGCTGAGCCAGCTGGAGCAGCGCATCCGCGCGCGCCGCCCCGACGACCTGAGCCCGCTGGACGACAGCGCCGTGCCGCAGGAAGTCAGCCCGCTGGTCGATTCGGTGAACGACCTGCTCACGCGGCTGAAGGATTCGGTGGGGGCGCAAAAACGCTTCCTGGCCGACGCGGCGCACCAGCTCAAGACACCGCTGGCCGGGCTGCGCATGCAGGCCGAGCTGGCCCAGCGCGAAGGCGCCAGCGAGGAGGAGCTCAAGCAGTCGCTGCAGCAGATCGGCCACGCCAGCGTGCGCGCCACCCACACCGTCAACCAGCTGCTGGCGCTGGCCCGCGCCGAAGGCGGCAATGCGGCGCTGGCGCGCCAGCCGGTCGACCTGGCGGCGCTGACGATCGAGGTGGTGCGCGAAGCCGTCCCCGCCGCGATGGAGCGGCGCGTGGACCTGGGCTACGACGGGCCCGAGCCCGGCGCGCCGCACCTGGTGCGCCACGGCAACCCGCTGCTGCTGCGCGAAATGGTGCGCAACCTGGTGGACAACGCGCTGCACTACGCCCCCGTGGGCGCGCCGGACGGCACGGCCGAAGTCACCGTGCGCCTGCGCGTGGCGCCGCCCGGCGGCGGCCTGGCCATCGAGGTGGAAGACAACGGCATGGGCGTGGCCGAGGCCGACCGCGAGCTGGTCTTCCAGCCCTTCTACCGCGTGCTGGGCACCGACGTGGACGGCACTGGCCTGGGCCTGCCCATCGTGCGCGAGATTGCCGAGCAGCACGGCGCCAACGTCACCGTGCTGGAGACCCACCCCGGCCAGCCCCGGCCGGGCGCGCGGTTCGTGGTGCGGTTTTTGTGAGGCGCGCCGGGGCGGGCTGCTCCGCTGGCCTCAGCTGCCCTGCGTGCCGCCTGGCGACGGGCCGGTCGCGCGGCAGACCGAACAGCGAATAACTACCAATTCGATAGCTGCCAGCGCTGGTGCAGCGGGCGCCAGAGGGTGATCTGGCTATTAGTCTGCCGCCGGCCGGTACAGGTTGAGCTGCAGCCTCTCGCGCTCGATCGCGCGGGCCATGCCTGGCACCTGCGCGGTGCGCTGCACCTGGGCCCACAGCTCGGGGTAGTCCTCGGGGTTGATCCCGGCGATGCTGCCCCAGCGCAGCAGCGTGAGCGCGTAGGCGTCCAGCGGGCCGGGGTGCACGCCGCCCAGCCAATCGCTGCCCGCGGCGCGCGTGCGACGCACCATCGTCTGCAGCTCTGCCAGCAGATGGCGGTAGCTGGCCACGCCAAAGCGCTTCATCTCGGCCTGCGCGGCTTCGTTGTCGCTGAATTTGTGCGGCATGAAGATGTGCGTGAACGCCGGGTGCACGGTGTTGTTCATCCAGGCCAGCGCTTCGTAAAAGCGGGCGCGCGCCAGCGGCTGGTGGGGGATGAAGTGGGCCTCGGGGAAAGCGGCGTCGATGTAGCTGACGATGGCCACGATCTGCGTGAGCACCTCGCCGCCCGCCACCAGCACCGGCACCTGGCTGCGCGGGTTCAGCGCCTTGTAGTCGTCGCCGTACTGCTCGCCCTTGTGCAGCTTGATGGGCACGGGCTCGAACGTGGCGCCGGCCAGCTCCAGCATGCTGTGCGGCACGAACGAGCAGGCACCGGGGGCGTAGTAGAGCTTGAGGGGCATGGCGGCGTCTCCTTGGCGGTGGGGCCGAGCGCGTTCTGGCTGAGCGCGTTGGGCCTGGTGCACAGGATACCGTTGCACCGCCGAATGGCGCAGCGGCTGCGGGCTATGGGCATGCGCCGCGCGGGGTGGCGGCTGAGGGCGGTGCTGCGGGCCGGCAGCGCGACGCGATCAGTCGCAGTCGCGCAGCTCACGCCCGCCCAGGGCGCCGCGCAGGCCGCGCGCCTGCTGGCGCAGCGCGTCGTCGGCGTTCGGCAGGCGCAGGCGGTAGCCGGGCACGTCGCGCCTTTCCTGCACCACGCGGGCGGTGCGCACGCCCTTGCGGCCCAGATCGGCCAGCGCGCGGTCGGCCGCGTCTTCGTTGGCAAAGCGGCCCAGGGACAGGCCCGGCTCCAGCCCGGCGCCGGGGCGGTCGGTATCGACACCCAGCGCGCGCAGCTCGGCCCGCTTGGCGGCCACGGCGCTGGCGTCGGCGAGCTTGCCCACGTACACCATCCAGCGGCCCGGCAGCTGCACTTCGTCCAGGCGCCAGCTGCCCTCGGGCAGCTTGGCCAGCGCCTTGCGCAACTCCGCCACCTGCTTGTCGTCGAACACGCCCGCCTGCAGGCACGCGCCGCCGCTGGGCGCTGCGGCGGCCTGGGTGGCAGACGCACCGGCCGCGCTGGCCGCGGCTTCGGCAGGGGCGGGGGTGTCGGCCGCCGGGCGGCCCGTGGCGCTGTCGGTGCTTGCTGCGGCGGGCGCGCGGGCGGGCGTGGAGGCGGGGGTGCCGCTGGCGTCTTCCTGCAGCGGGCGCACCTGCAGCGCTTCGGGGCGCACCTGGCGCTCCAGGCGTTCGGGCTCGCGGGTGGGCGCGGGGCCCATGCCCACGCCACGCAGCCAGCCTTGCGACCAGGCAAACCAGGCCGCGTTGGCGGCCAGCAGCAGAATGACCAGGCGGCCGATCATGCGGCGCCCTCGTTCACGGGCGCGGGCCGCACGCTGACTTCGGCGCTGGTGATTTCGCGCACGCCGGCGTCGGTGCGCACCTTCAGCGCGCCTTGCGCCGACACGCCCAGCGCCCGGCCCGTGAGGCCGTCCGACAGCACCACGTCGCCCCCGGCCAGCACATCGCGCGCGGCATAGCGGGCCTGCAGCGGCGCAAAGCCTTCGCGCTCGAACGCCAGCACGGTGTGCAGCAGCGGCAGCGCTACGCGCTGCAGCAGGCCGGGCGCGTCCAGCGCGGGCAGGAATTCGCGCACCCAGGCGGGTGCGGTGCGCAGGCCGTCGGCCTCGGGCGCATCCAGGTTGATGCCGACCCCGATCACCACCTGACGCGGCGCATCGACCGGCGCACCCCCCGCGGCCGTTTCGATCAGGATGCCGGACAGCTTGCGCCCTTGCCACCACAAGTCGTTGGGCCACTTGATGCGCAAATCGGGGTGCAGCGCCTCGGCCAGCGTCAGGCCCACGGCCAGCGACAGGCCCGACCAGTCGGGCGGCGCCAAGGGCAGGCTGAGCGAAAACGCCAGTGCGCCCTGCCCGGCGGCCGAAGCGCTTTTCCACGCGCGCCCCAGGCGGCCGCGCCCCGCGGTTTGAGCCTGGGCGACCAGCAGCGTGGGCGTGGTGTCGCCCGCGCGCGCGCGGCGCATCAGCTCGGTGTTGGTGGAATCGATTTCGGCCAGCACCTGCACGCGCAGGCCGGGCAGCAGCGGCTGCAGGCTGTCCTGCAGCGCGGCGGCGCCCCAGCGCTGGTCCAACTCGTGCGGGGCGGATGTAGCCATCACGCCTTGGCCTTGCGGCCTTGGTCCTTCTTCTTGCCGGCTTTCTTGTCAGCCTCGGCGCGCAGTTTTTTTTTCTTCTTCTTTTTCTTCCGGCTGCGCTCTTCGGCCGTTTCAAGGTCGGACGACAGCAGCGTGCCTCGGCATTCGGCGCTGCCGCACCAGCAGGGGTAGTCGGCGATCAGCTCGGGCGTGAGCGGCTCGTCGATCACCAGGCCGTAGTCGTAGTTCAGCTCTTCGCCCGCGCGGATGGGCCGTACCGACTTGATGAAGATGCGGCCTTCGTCCTCATCGGCCTCGCAGTTGGCCGCGCAGCTGTGGTTGATCCAGCGCGAATCGTTGCCGCCGTACAGCGCGTCGATGACGCGGTGCTCGTCGATGTGGAAGTAGAACGTGTGGTTGGGCTGCGCCGGGTCGTGCGGGTGGCGGCGCAGCGCTTCGTCCCAGCTGATGATCTCGCCCACGTACTCGATGATGCGCACGCCGGCCGGGATGTCTTCCAGCGCGAACACGCCCTGGCCGTGCACGCCGGAGCGGCGCGTTTCGATGCGCCAGGCCCCAGGCGGCGTGGGCGTGTCAGCAGAAGGTTTGGAAGCCACGTCCGGAATTTGCTATGTTGAACCTATGGGCGCGCACGTGTGTGGGCGCGCGAGAGCGGGTGCGCGTGGGCGCACGCGCGCGTGGGAAGCAACGGATTCTAGCGAGATGAAAACCCTGGTCATTGCAGAAAAGCCCTCGGTGGCGCAAGACATCGTTCGGGCGCTGACGCCGGTCACGGGTGCTTTTGACAAGCACGACGACTATTTCGAGAACGAGCGCTACGTGGTCACCAGCGCCGTGGGCCACCTGGTGGAGATCCAGGCGCCCGAGGCCTATGACGTCAAGCGGGGCAAGTGGAGCTTTGCGCACCTGCCCGTCATTCCGCCGCACTTCGACCTGAAGCCGGTGGACAAGACCAAGACGCGGCTGAACGCGGTGGTCAGGCAGGCCAAGCGCAAGGACGTGAACGCGCTGATCAACGCCTGCGACGCGGGGCGCGAGGGCGAGCTGATCTTCCGCCTGATCGACCAGTACGCCGGCGGCGGCCAGCCGCTGGGCAAGCCGGTCAAGCGCCTGTGGCTGCAAAGCATGACGCCGCAGGCCATCCGCGACGGCTTTGACAACCTGCGCACCGACCAGCAGATGCAGGGCCTGGCCGACGCCGCGCGCAGCCGCAGCGAGGCCGACTGGCTGGTGGGCATCAACGGCACGCGTGCCATGACGGCCTTCAACTCGCGCGACGGCGGGTTCTTCCTGACCACCGTGGGCCGCGTGCAAACGCCCACGCTGGCCGTGGTGGTCGAGCGCGAAGAGCAGATCCGCAAGCACATCGCGCGCGACTATTGGGAAGTGCACGCCAGCTTTCTGGCCGAGGCCGGCCAGTACACCGGCAAGTGGTTCAGCCCCGGCTGGAAGAAAGACCCGGACGACGCCGACAAGCGCGCCGACCGCGTGTGGACGCAGGCCGAGGCGCAGGCCATTGCCGACGCCGTGCAAGGCAAAGCCTGCACCGTCACCGAAGAAAGCAAGCCCAGTACCCAGGCCAGCCCGCTGCTGTTCGATTTGACCAGCCTGCAGCGCGAGGCCAACGGCAAGTTCGGCTTTTCGGCCAAGACCACGCTGTCGCTGGCGCAAAGCCTGTACGAGCGCCACAAGGCGCTGACCTACCCGCGTACCGATTCGCGCTACCTGCCCGAGGACTATCTGAAGGTGGCGCGCGACACCTTCCAGATGCTGGCCGGCGGCGAGCAGCGCCACCTGGCGCCGTACGCCCGGCAGGCGCTGGAGCAAGGCTACGTGAAGCCCACGCGGCGCATCTTCGACAACAGCAAGGTGTCGGACCACTTTGCCATCATCCCCACGCTGCAAGAGCCCGGGCAGCTGTCCGATGCCGAGCGCAAGCTGTACGACCTGGTGGTGCGCCGCTTCATGGCGGTGTTCTTCCCCAGCGCCGAATACCAGATCACCACTCGGATAACGACCGCTAGCCATGAAGGCCAGCCATACAACTTCCAAAGCAACGGCAAGGTGCTGGTCAAGCCGGGCTGGCTGGCCATCTACGGCAAGGAAGCCGACGACGAGATGGAGAAGAAAGAGGGCGAAAGCAGCAAGTCGCTGGTGCCCGTGAAGCCCGGCGAGGTGGTGCACAACGACGGCGTGGACATGAAGGCACTGCGTACGCGCCCGCCCGCCCGCTACAGCGAAGCCACGCTGCTGGGCGCCATGGAGGGCGCAGGCAAGTGGATCGATGACGACGAGCTGCGCGAAGCCATGCAGGAAAAAGGCCTGGGCACGCCCGCCACGCGCGCGGCCACCATTGAAGGGCTGATCACCGAGAAGTACATCCTGCGCGAAGGGCGCGAGCTGATCCCCACGGCCAAGGCGTTCCAGCTGATGACGCTGCTGCGCGGGCTGCAGGTGGAAGAGCTGTCGCGCCCCGAACTGACGGGCGACTGGGAATACAAGCTGGCGCAGATGGAGCACGGCCAGCTGTCGCGCGAGGCGTTCATGCACGACATCGCCGCGATGACCGAGCGCATCGTCAAAAAAGCCAAGGAATACGACCGCGACACCGTGCCGGGCGACTACGCCACGCTGGCCACGCCCTGCCCGCACTGCGGCGGCGTGGTGAAGGAAAACTACCGCCGCTACGCCTGCACTGGCGCGGACGGTGCCAGCGCGGGCTGCGGCTTCTCATTCACCAAAACGCCGGCGGGCCGCACCTTCTCGGTGGAAGAAGCCGAGCAGTTCGTGCGCGACCACAAGATCGGCCCGCTGGAAGGCTTTCGCAGCAAGGCCGGCTGGCCCTTCGTGGCCGAGCTGGCGCTGGTCAAGGACGAGGAAACCGGCAACTACAAGCTGGAATTCGACTTTGGCGACGACGCCAAGGCCGAGCAGACGGGCGAGATCGTCGACCTGTCGGGCGAGCCCAGCGTGGGCCCCTGCCCCAAGTGCGGCGCGCCCGTGAAGGCCTTCGGCAAAAGCTACGTCTGCGAAAAATCCGTGCCGACCGCCGCGCAACCCGTGCCCAGCTGCGACTTCAAGAGCGGCCAGGTCATCCTGCAGCAGCCGGTGGAGCCCGAACAGATGCACAAGCTGCTGACCGAGGGCAAGACCGACCTGCTCGACAAGTTCGTCAGCATGCGCACGCGCCGCGCCTTCAAGGCCCGGCTGGTGTGGAGCGCTGAAGAAAGCAAGGTCAACTTCGAATTTGAGCCGCGCGAAGGCGGGCGCAAATTCCCGCCGCGCAAGACGGCAGCCGCTACCAAAAAAGTAGCTGCCCGCGCAGGCGGCACCAGCGCTGGCGCATCCAAAGACGCCAAACCTGCAGCAGCGAAGAAAACCGCAGCCAAGAAAGCCGCCGCGCCCAAGGCCGCCAAAGCCCCGCGCGCCGGCACGCTGAAACCCAGCCCGGCCCTGGCCGCCGTCATCGGCGAAGGCCCCTTCGGCCGCGGCGAGGTGATGAAGCTGCTGTGGGACTACATCAAGGCCAACAACCTGCAAGACCCCAGCGACAAACGCACCATCCGCGCCGACGACAAACTGCGCCCCATCTTCGGCGCCGACAGCGTTGGCATGTTCAAGCTGGCGGGGATTGCGGGCGGGCATTTGACCAGCTGATCCCGCCACTGGGCGCCTGCCCCCATCTATTCAAGACAAGAACGTACACAGAGAAAACCGTATGAGCATCACCCAAGACACCGCCGTCACCATCGCCTACAAGGTCACCGACGCCCAAACCGGCCAGGTGCTGGACAGCGGCACCACCGCCTACCTGCATGGCCATGGCAACCTGTTTCCCAAGGTGGAAGCGGCGTTGGAAGGCCGGGGCGTGGGCGCCAAGGTCGAGATGGATCTGGCCCCGCCGGATGCGTTTGGCGAGCGCGATGAAGCGCTGGTGCGCGCGATTCCGAAAAGCGAATTCCCGCCCGGGGTGAAGGTGGGCGGCCAGCTGCAGGGCCAGGGCCCGCACGGCCACCCGGTGGTCTATAACGTGGTGAAGATCAAGGGACCGGAGGTGCACCTGGACGGCAACCACGCGCTGGCGGGCAAGGCGATCCGCTTTGCCGCCACGGTGAAAGCGCTGCGCCCAGCCACCAGCGAAGAGCTGGCGCATGGCCACGTGCACGGCGCGCACGGGCACCACCACTGACGCGCGCGGGCACCGCGCGCATTCCTGATGACGCGCACGGTGCCGGGCTCGGCTGGGCGGCCGCACGCGCCGGCGCAGTGAATCGCGCGTGGGCGCCATGCCATCAATTTGATAGCTGCCAGCGCAGGTCAGGCGGGCGCTAGGGCCCGATTTCTTTCAATAGCCCGAACGCTCAACGCCACCCGGCTTCGCGCATCTGCGCCAGCGCGAAGTCGGCGATCAGGCCGTGGGCGTAGGGCGTGGGGTGGATGGCGTCGGCCAGCAGGTAGCGCGAGCGGTCGCCGGGCAGCAGGTTGGCGCTGTTGCAGACCAGCGCGGTGCCGTTGGTGCTGGGCGTGGGGCTGAAGGCGTTGGGGCCGCAGGCCACGTCGCTGACGTTGGACAGGCCGTAGTGGCCGGGGCGGGCCAGCATGTCGCTGGTCAGGCCGTACGCATCGGCCAGGTGCACCTGCGGCACGCCGGCCAGCGCGGCGGCCAACTGCTGGTTGAAGGCGCGGGTCATCGTGTCGCCCAGCGTGGCGATGGCCTCGCCCTGGTCGCGCAGGTACGGCAGGCCGGCGATGTTCGGCACGTTGAGCACCAGCACGCGCTGCGCGCCCTTGGCCACCACTTCGCTGCGCACCAGCGCGCCCAACTGGGCACCGGCGTCGGCAACGTTCTGCAGCGCCTGCGTGGGGTTGGTGGGGGCAGTGAGGGCCAGCTCCATCACGACGTCGTTGGTGCCGGCCATGACGACGACGAGTTCATCGCCCCGATAAGCGCCGCCGGCAGCGGCCAGGTGCGCCGCCATCTGCTGCTGCACGGGCTTGGCCAGGTAGCCGATGTTGACTTCGCCCAGGCGCTGCATGGCGACCGAGCTGCCGGCCAGCACGCTGGCCACGCGCGCGCCGCCTTGCGCGTAAATGGTGCAGCCGGGGTGCGCGGTGACGGGCGCGCCGGTCAGCGCAGGGCTGTTGGGCTGCAGGCCGGTTTCGGCGGCGCAGGCGGGCGGCAGGTCGAGGCGCTGCGACAGCTGTTCCACCCACACCTGGCCGCCGCGCGTGTCGTTGACGGTCCAGCGCCCGGCGCCGCCGGTTTGTGCGCCGATCAGCGCAATGGTGCCCACGCCGTAGCTGCCCACGTCGCTGAACGAATCGCCAAACGCCACCAGCCGCTGGATGGGGTGGCCGCCGGCGCCGTCGTCGTCACCGTCTCCCCCACAGGCCGTGACCGCCAGCGCCGCGGCCACTGCCGCCAGGGCGGTGCGCAAAAACCTCAATCGCATCTTTCTCCATAGGCGGCGCGGGGTGGGCGCTGCAGGCCGCATGGTAATGCGCACGGGGCCACTTACACTTGACCGGGTGTCCGCCCCGCCCACCCAGGCGCCTGCATCACCGATGGCGCCGCCCGCTTCCCTGATGACCCCGCGTCTGGCGTGGGCCATGCTGTTGGCGCTGGCCAGCGGCTTCACGCTCAGCCAGGCGTTTCGCACCGTGGCGGCCATCATGGGCCCGTCGCTGGTGACGCAGTTGCAGCTGTCGCCGCAAGAGCTGGGCCTGTGGGCGGCCACGTTCCACTTCTCGTTCGGGCTGATGCAGCTGGTGATGGGCGTGTCCATCGACGTGTTCGGCGTGCGGCGCACCATCGTCTGGGCGTTTCCGGTGGCCGTGCTGGGCGGCGCGATCTCGGCGCTGGCGCCCAGCTTCGGCTGGCTGCTGCTGGGGCAGGTGCTGATCGGCAGCGGCTGCGCGCCTGCGTTTCTGGTGTGCACGGTGTTCATCGGGCGGTACTTTCCAGCCGCGCGGTTTACCGCGGTATCGGGCCTGGTGATGAGCATCAGCGGCCTGGGCGTGCTGGCCACGGCCACGCCGCTGGCCCTGTTGATCGAGCTCAGCAGCTGGCGCTGGGGCTTTGGCGTGCTGGCCGCCCTGGGCCTACTGAGCTGGGCCGCCATGGCGTGGCTGGTGCATGAGCCTGCCACGGCGGTAGGTGGCGCCGCACAGCGGCCCTCGCTGCGCGAAGCCACGCTGGGCCTGCTCAGCCTGTTTCGCCTGCCGCACACCGCCGGGCTGGTGGCCTATGCGGCGGTGGCGTACGCGGGCTTCATCACGTTGCGCGGGCTGTGGCTGGGGCCGCTGCTGATCGAGCGCTACAGTTTCACCCTGGTGCAGGCGGGCAACGTAGCGCTGGCCATGACGCTGGGCAGCATGATCAGCCCGGCGGTCTTTGGCCGGCTGGACCCGGGCGGCGCGCGGCGCATCCGCTGGCTGCTGGGCTTTGCGGCGCTGGCCGCGGCGCTTTTGGCGCTGATGGCGGTGGTGCACCACGCCGCGCTGGACGTGGCGCTGGCGCTGACCTACGGCCTACTGTCAGGCTACGGCCTGCTGCAGTACGGCTACGTACGCGACGCCTACCCGGCCGAAATGCGCGGGCGGGCGCTGTCGCTGTTCACCATGGCGATGTTCCTGGGCATTGCGCTGATGCAGTGGCTGACCGGACTGGTGGCCTCGCTGGCCAAGGCCGCCGGGGGCGACCCGTTCACCGGCGCGCTGCTGGCCATGGCCGCCATGGTGGCGGGCGGCGCGCTGCTGTTCTGGAAGCTGCCGCGCGCGCAACTGGCGGATTAGCGCGCGGGCACGCCCGGCCAACGTGACGATTCGCTGATCCGCCGGCTCGCCGGTTCGCCGGTTCGCCGGTTCGCCAGCGCATGTGACGTCCTGACACCGGCCCGCATCGCCCAGCGGGCATACTGCAACCAGACGAAGGAGTGCCCTGACATGATGAATTACCAACCCACTTCGCCCGCCACGCAGGCCGCCCCGGCATCCGTGGCTTCGCGGCGCGGCGCCGCCCTGCGCTGGCTGGCCGCGCTGGGCTGCCTGGCCACGCTGGCCGGTTGCAGCGGTGTGCCCGTCAGCAACCCCGACACGGCGGGCAGCGGCTCCAGCGTGAGCGTGTACGGCACCGTGGACGCCGGCGTGGGCCGCACCAAGCGCTGATCCGAAAACTATTGTTTTGATAGCTGCCAGCGCTGGCCAGTCCTGCGCCAGCGGCCTGATTGATTCAAAGCGCCAACGCCCCCAGCCCACCCTGACCCCCACGCACGCGGGGCGCCCATCCGCCGCATGAAACGCCTGCGCTCCGCCCCCAACGCCGCCATCGCCCAGATCTGGGCCGATCTGCTGTGCGAAGCCGGCTTGCCCGCCACCGTGGAGCGCCGTTACCTCTCTGCCGTGGCCGGCGAACTGCCGCCCGACCAATGCCTGCCCGAAATCTGGCTGCGCCACGACGAACACGCCCCCGCCGCCCGCGCCCTGCTGGACGAGCTGGAGCGCGTGCCGCAGCGGCAATGGACTTGTCCGGCCTGCGGCGAGCACATGGAAGGCGGGTTTGAGCAGTGCTGGGCGTGCGGGACGGCGATGCCCGCCCCAGGCCCTTTCTAGGCCTGCGTCGCTGCCGCGCGCTTCGGGCTACGGCCATGGCGCGCCGCGTTCGCGCCCACCGCATCGTCGTCGATGGCGTCTTCCGCTCAAGCGCTGGGGCACCCGCCCCCGGGCGAACTCGCCTCATCGCAGGCCACTCCAATCCCACATAATCGCCTATGTCAAGTGGCATACTTCACTTGAGTTTGGTATTTGACTCACCAAGGACGATCAGGGAGTGAACATGAAAAAATCAGTTTTGCTGGCAAGCACCGCGAGCGCACTGTTTCTGGCGGGCGGGCCGACCACCACCGCCGTGGCGCAGACCGCGGCCCCGCGCACCGTGACGTGCGCATCCACCGCAGTGTTCAACACCGGCGCCGATGGCGCGGGGGGCAAGCTGGCCTTGTCGAACGTGGCCGACCCGTCCTGGGGCTATGCCACCGGCAGCGGCAGCAGCTACCCGCCTCCCAGCACCACATGGGGTACGCCGGTCACCGGACAACTTTCAACCTCAGCTTGGGTATGGACCGACTCGGACACGGTGTCGCCCCAAGCGCAGTGGCTGACCCGCGATGCCACCCTGAACGGCTCGCCCAACAATTACTACCGCTACGTCTTCAATCTGGCTGCCAACGTCGACCCGGCCCAACTGCAGGTCACCACGACGTACTACGCTGACGACGGCGTTACCGCCATTTACGTCAATGGCCAGGCGGCGCCGTCGCTTCAGCCCAACGCCTGGGCGACGGGTTCGCCGCGCGAGACCGTGCCGGGCAGCACGACGCTGTCAGGCAACTGGGTGGCGGGCACCAACGAAGTGATCGTGGCGGTCGGCAACTCTGGCAACAGCCCCAGCGGCCTGCTGGTCAACACGGCGATCGCCAACTGCGCGAGCTTGGCGGCCCCGGCTCAGGTGCCCACCATGGAAGTGTGGGGGCTGGCCAGCCTGGCCGCGCTGATGTCGCTGGGCGCGTCCTTCGGGCTGGCACGCCGCTCGCGCCGCCGCAGCGCCTGAGGCGAAAGCGCGGCCGGGCACCCGCCGTGCCCGTGCCGCGCCATGCCCCTGGAGTTTTGCTATACGTTGAATAGCTGCCGGCGCAGATCCGACGGGCGCCAGAGCGGCTTTTTGCTCTACCGCGCCGCATCACGGCGGGGATTTTGCCGCCGCCCTACTTCCACCGCACCGGCTCCACGCTCACGCTGCCGCGTTGGCTGGACAAGGTGAGCACGCCGTCGAGCAGCGTGGCTTGCAGCTGCATGCTGCGTTCGGCCAGGGCGCCCAGCGCCTGCGCTTCGGGCGTGGGCAGGCGCCAGACGCTGAGTTTGTCCAGCCGCGCCAGCTTGCCTTCCATGCCGCGCCACCACACATCGGCGGCGCTGCCGTAGGCGTAGAGGCTGACGGCGTCGGCCTGGCTGCAGGCCTTGGCGACCGGCTTGTCCTCGGGCTGGCCGACTTCGACCCACAGGCGCTTGCGGCCGGTGAAGTCGCTGAGCAGCACGTCGGGCTCGTCCGGGCTGGACAGGCCCGCGCCAAAGCCGATGCGCGCGTCGCCATCGCACAGCGTCTGCACCAGGTGCGCGTTGAGCGCCAGCGCGACCAGCCGCACCATCATGCGTTCGTCCGTCTCGCTGGGGTGGCGCGCCAGGGTCAGGGCGTGGTCGGCGTAGTAGGCATGGTCGATGTCGGCGATCGACAGGTCGGCCTTGAAGATGGTGGATTTGAGGGCCATGAACGGTGTGATTTGCTACGCTAACAATAGCTTCCAGCGCTGATTGCACAAGCGCCGGAGGCCGATTTGACTAAAAAACCATTCCTAGCGAGTCGCACAAGCGCATGGCGCGCTGAGCCCCTCTCAGCCCCGCAAACGCCGTTCCCGGACCCGCGCCGGGAACTGGCGTTGTCCCCCTCCGGAGCGCGCAGCGCGCAGAGAGGGGGAAGGCGCGCAGCGCCACAGGGGGTGTCAAACCCTTTTCGCGAGTTCGGCCGCCTTGCCCACGTAGCTGCCGGGCGTCAGCGCCAGCAGCCGGTCTTTCTCGGCCTGCGGAATCTCCAGCCCGGCGATCAGGCTGTGCAGCGCCTCGCGTGTGACGGCCTGGCCGCGGGTAGCTTCCTTCAGCTTTTCATAGGCGCCGGCCACGCCGTAGCGGCGCATGACGGTCTGGATCGGCTCGGCCAGCACTTCCCAGCTGCTGTCCAGATCGGCGGCCAGGGCGGCTTCGTTCAGCTCGAGCTTGTTCAGCCCGGTCATCAGCGACTGGTGCGCCAGCACGGCGTAGCCCAGGGCCACGCCCATGTTGCGCAGCACGGTGGAATCGGTCAAGTCGCGCTGCCAGCGGCTGACGGGCAGCTTTTCAGACAGGTGGCGCAGCAGCGCGTTGGCCAGGCCGTAGTTGCCTTCGGCGTTTTCAAAGTCGATGGGGTTGACCTTGTGCGGCATGGTGGAGCTGCCGATCTCGCCCGCCTTGGTCTTCTGCTTGAAGTAGCCCAGGCTGATGTAGCCCCACACGTCGCGCGCCAGGTCGATGCAGATGGTGTTGGTGCGCGCCACGGCGTCGAACAGCTCGGCCATGTAGTCGTGCGGCTCGATCTGGATGCTGTAGGGCTGAAACGTAAGGCCCAGGCCCGGCTGGCCGGGCACGGCGCCGGGCTCGCCCGCGGCGGGCGATTCGATCACGCGGCGGCTGAAGGCTTCCCAATCCACATCCGGCCAGGCCGACAGGTGGGCGTTGTAGTTGCCCACGGCGCCGTTCATCTTGGCCAGCAGCTGCACGCTGGCGATCTGCGCGCGCGCCTTGGCCAGGCGGGCGACGACGTTGGCCAGTTCCTTGCCCACGGTGGTGGGGCTGGCGGTTTGCCCGTGCGTGCGGCTGAGCATGGGCACGGCGGCGTGCGTGTGGGCCAGCGTGCGCAGCTTGTCGATCACCGCGTCCAGCTGCGGCAGCAGCACCTGGTCGCGCCCGGCCTTCAGCTGCAGCGCGTGGCTGGTGTTGTTGATGTCTTCGCTGGTGCAGGCGAAGTGCACGAATTCGCTGGCGGCCTGCAGCTCGGGCCGGCCTTCAAACTTGGACTTGATCCAGTACTCGACCGCCTTCACGTCGTGGTTGGTGGTCTTTTCGATGTCCTTGATGGCCTGGCCATCGGCGGGCGAAAAATCGCTCAGCAGGCTGACCAGGTAAGCGCGCGCTTCGGCGGAAAGCGGCTTGAATTCAGCCAGGCCAGCGTCGGACAAGGCGATGAACCAGGCCAGCTCCACCTGCACGCGCCGCTGCATGTAGCCCAGCTCGCTCATGATGGGGCGCAGGGCGCTAAGTTTGGCGGCGTAGCGGCCGTCCAGCGGCGAAACAGCGGTCAGCGGGGTGAGTTCCATGGCGCCGATTGTAGAAGCCGCGCCTGCGCCGGCGGCCCCGGCCCGGCGCCCAGCCCCACGCCCCGCGCGTAGGGCCTTGGCCTAAAATCTCGCGTAGCTTTCTGTCACATATCCAAGCCAAAGCGAGCAGCCATGCGTTTGATCGGCGCCCCAGCCAGCCCCTTTGTGCGCAAAGTGCGCGCTGTTCTGGCCGAGAAAAAGCTGGACTACCTTTTCGTGCCCGAAAACGTCTGGGCCGAAGACACCCAGATCCACGCCGCCAACCCGCTGGGCAAGGTGCCCTGCCTCGTCATGGACGGGCAAGAGGCGGTGTTCGATTCGCGCGTGATCGTCGAATACCTGGACACGCTGTCGCCCGTAGGCAAGCTGATCCCGCCTTCGGGGCGCGACCGGGTCGAAGTCAAAACCTGGGAAGCCCTGGCCGACGGCCTGTGCGACGCGGCGCTGCTGGCGCGGCTGGAGCGCACCTGGCCCGGCCGCGCCGAGGGCGAACGCAGCGCCGCCTGGATCGAGCGGCAGATGCGCAAAGTGGACCAAGCGCTGGCCGCCATGAGCAGCGGCCTGGGCGACAAGCCCTGGTGCGCCAGCGGCGTGCACCCTACCCTGGCCGACATCGCCGTGGGCTGCGCGCTGGGCTACCTGGACTTTCGCTTTCCTGAACTGGACTGGCGCGCACGGCACGCCAACCTGGCGGTGCTGCTGGACGACCGGCTGATGGCGCGCCCAAGCTTTGCCGACACCCTGCCCGCCGACTACGCCTGAGTCTGACCGCCCCGACGCCGGGCGGTTTACCCCAAAAAGAAACGCCGCCACAGCACAAGGCTGGGCGGCGTTCGGGGGCATAAAAAAGCTGCCGGAGCGGCCTGAAGCGAAGGAGGAGGAGGGAGGGAGGAGGAAGTGCGCTTCAGGTTTTCAGCGGACCGTCATGGGTCCTGGGCTCGGCAGCGTAAGTTCGATAACGGGACAGCTTTCTGAGGACTGAGATGAGAGATGGCGGCTCTTGTTCCGCTTTCAACATCTGAGGCCTGGATGATCGCGATAGTTCCAAGAAAAATGATGGCGCTTCGGTAAAGATGTGTGTAGCTGCAGTGACAGTTTGCTGCGGTTCAGCCGGGCACCTTAAACAGGGCTTAAAGCCTTGCGCCAAGCGCCATCGCTGGATGGGTTTGACTCTAGCTGCGCCCTGCCCCCGGGGGTGTCGGACAAGGGCTTGTCTCGGCTTATGCGGTGCTGAACGTCGAAACGCAAGTGCGGCGACTTAGGCGTGAAGCTTGAGGGCGTGCACGCCGTGCAGCCCTGCGCTTCATTTCACGCCGACGCCAACCCCGCCGCGTGGCCCAGCGTGAAGGCCTCTTCAAACACCGAATAGCCCGCCCAGTCGCTATGGGCGAACCGCAGGCGCGGCGCTTCGGCAAATTGCGGCACTGGCAGATGCTCTGCTTTCAATAGCTGTTGGCGCTTGCCTGACGTGCGCCACGGGGCGATTTGGCTCAAAACGCCAGGCACGGGCACGGCCATGGCGTGGCCGTAGCGGACGATGTCGATGCGCTGGGTTTGGCTGGCCAGGTCGGGGTGGGCGGGGGCCAGTTCGGCGAGGATGGCGTCGCGCCAGCTGGCCCAGGGGGTGTTCAGCAGCGCCTCGCGCGCGCCGGGCTCGTCGCCCAGGGCGCGGTACCAGGTCAACACGGTGGCGCCGGGCACGGGGGCCAAGCTTTGGTGCATGGCGTCCACATAGCCCAGGCCGGCACTGCCGTACAGCACGTTGTCCCAGCTGGGCGCGGCGCCGCGCCGATCTGCCAGGGGTGCGCGCAGGCGCAGGTTGGCGACCAGCCAGGGCGCGCTGCGCAGGCGGGCGGCGCGCTGGCGCAGGGCGTCGGGCAGCGGCTGCACCACGCGGGCGGCCACGTGCAGCGGCAAGGCGACAATGGCCTGGCGGGCGTGCCAGCGCTCCAGCCGGTTGCCCGCCACGTCCAGCGCATCGACGACCACGCCCTCGCGCTCGGCCGCGATGCGCAGCACCACGCGCCCGGTGCGCAGCCGATCGTCCAGCGGCGCCGCCAGCCGGGCGCTGAGCCAGCCGTTGCCCTCGGGCCAGGTGAGCACGGCGTCGGGCGCTTCGTCGCTGTTCTCACCCGGCGCATGAAAGCCGTGGCGGCTGGCGAAATAATGCAGCCCCGCCCAGGCGGAGACGGTGGCGCTGCCCGCGCCGAAGTCGTCGCGGCAGGCGTAGTCCAGGTACCAGCGCAGGTGCGGGTCGGTCAGCCCTTGTTGGTCCAGCCATGCTTTGAAAGTGATAGCGTCCAGCGCAAGCTGCGCGGGCGCCAGCGTGCTTCTGAGCACCGGAATGGCGTAGTGCGCCTGCCGCTGCGCATCGGCCACCAGCGCGGCAAAACGCCGGTACTGCGCCAGGGTGCTGGCGCCCACGCCTTCGACGGGCAGCAGGCCTTCCTGCCAATGGCCTTCAAAGAACAGGCGTTCCTGCGGGCTGTGGCACAGGTGGCGCTCGTCGTACTGCCAGCGCCCCGCCACGCGCCGGCGCAGGCCCAGCTCTTCCAGCAGGTCTTGCACCTCGCGCGCGTCGTCGCCCGGCACCGGCAGGTAGTGCGCGCCCTGCGGGCAGGCGATGCCGCCGACCTGCGTGCCACGGCTGTTGCCGCCGGGGGCGTCTTCCAGCTCCAGCAGCGCAAAGTCGTCGTGCCCGCGCTGGCGCAGCGCCCGCGCCGCCGCCAGCCCGGCAATGCCGCCGCCGGCGATGAGGGTGTGGGTGCGGTGGGTGACGTCGGGCTGGCGCGCGGCACGCGCCTCACGCAGCAAGTGCCCGCGCTCGGGCGAGGTGCCGGTGAAGCCACCTTCGATGTGCGCGGTGGCGTCTGGCGTGCAGCCGGCCAGTGCCCAGCCGGCCAGCGCCGCGCCCGCGCGCAGCACCTGACGGCGTCGCGGCGGCGTGTTCATGCAGCGATGCGCGGCGAAGCGGGCAGCGCTGCGCCGCTGCTGCGCGCGGGCCGCTCACTCATGCACCCGCCCCCATTCGGTTTCATAGCTGTGCACCAGCACCTGGTTGGACAGGCGGTTGACTTGCGCAGGCACGCGCGCCATGTCGGCCGGAAAGTCGAACAGCAGCGGCAGCGTGGCGGGCGTGAGGTAGCGCAGGCCCGGTGGCAGCTGGCTCGGCAGGCGCCAGGGGCGGCGGCTGGCGATGACGAAGCCCCATTCGCCAAAGCTGGGCACGTGCGCGTGGTAGGGCGCGGTGCGCAGGCCGGCCGCTTCGATGGTTTGCACCACGGTCCAGAAGCTTTGCCGCGCGACCAGGGGTGAGGTGGTCTGCACCACCGCGTAGCCGCTGGCGGCCAGGCGCTGCTCCAGCAGGGCGTAGAAGCTGAGGGTGTAGAGCTTGCCGATGTTGAAGTTGGTGGGGTCAGGGAAATCCACCACGATCACATCAAAACTGTCCTGGCTCTGCTCCAGCCAGCGAAACGCGTCGGTGTTGACGATGGTGAGCTTGGGCGATTTCAGCGCGCCGCCGTTCAGCGCCGCCAGCTCTGGCTGATCGCGAAACAGCCGGGTCATGGCCGGGTCCAGCTCGACCAGGGTGATGCTTTCCACGCTGGGGTATTTGAGGATTTCGCGCACGGCCATGCCGTCGCCACCGCCCAGCACGGCCACCTTTTTGGGCGCGCCGTGGGCGGCCATGGCGGGGTGCACCAGCGCTTCGTGGTATCGGTATTCGTCGCGCTCGGCAAACTGCAGGTTGCCGTTCAGGTACAGGCGATGACCAGGGCGCCCCTGGCCCGGGTTGTGGGTGACGACGATGCGCTGATAGGGCGTGGTTTCGGCAAAGACGACGCGGTCGGCGTACAGCTTGTCTTCGGTCAGCGTGGTGATCTGCCCGGCGCCCGCCAGCCCCGCGGCCAGCAGCGCCACCGTCAGCGCGCAGGCCATGGCGTGCGCGCCCCACTGGCGCAGCTCATGCCGGAACAGCCACAGCGCCCACACCGCCACCAGCGCGTTCAGCAGGCCGAACAGCAGCCCGGTGCGGATCAAGCCCAGGCGCGGCACCAGCAGCAGCGGAAAGGCCAGCGACACGGCCAGCGCGCCCAGGTAGTCGAAGGTCAGCACCTGCGACACCAGCTCTTTCAGCTGCACGTTGCGCCGCAGGATGCGCATGACCAGCGGAATCTCCAGCCCCACCAGCGTGCCCACCAGCAGCACCAGCCCGTACAGCAGCCAGCGGAAAGCGCCCGGCGCGTACGCGTTGGCCAGGAACAGCGCCACCGGCAGCAGGCCGCCGGCCAGCGCCACCAGCAGTTCTATGCGCAGGAAGTGGGCGGGCAGTTGCCGGTCAAAAAAGCGCGACAGGTAGCTGCCGATGCCCATGGCAAACAGGTAGCTGCCGATGATGGTGGAAAACTGCAGCACCGAATCGCCCAGCACGTAGCTGGCGATGGCGCCGGCGGCCAGCTCGTACAGCAGCCCGCACGCGGCGACGACGAAGACGCTGGCGAGCAGGGCGATGTGAACGGGGTGCGCCGCCGACACAGGGCCCGCAGCCGCTGGGGTCGGCAGGTCGTCGGCAAGTCCGGTTGGGGCAGATGGCTGAGTCACTTCAGCGCGACTGTAGCGTGACCCACCGACGCGGCGAGCCCTACTCCGCGAACCCGCCGCCAGCCGACCTACCAGAAGGTGTGGGTCGCGAGCCACGCACTGGCGGTGCTATGGCCACCGGGCCCAGCTGTTCGCACCAATTTCGCCTTGTTCAGCGCACGGCTTGGGTGCCAGCGCACCGCGGCTGGGCAATTTCGGAGCTAGCGACCAGGACATGTGCGCGCCGCGATGGACTCTATGGCGCCAGTGCGCTGGCGAGGGCCAGGCCGCGTTCCTAGACTGACTTCAGCCAGGCCGGCACGCGACATCCCATTCACCCACTGTTTGAACAACCAACATGAAAACCAGCTTACTGAAGCCACGGGGCGCATTTGCCCTGGCCGCCATCGCCACCGCTTGCCTGCCCGGCTTGAGCCATGCCGAGTCGACGGTTTCACTGTATGGGCTTGCCGACGCCGGCGTGGGCATTTACCGCGGCGGCGGCGCCAACCAGACGCGCTTTGCCAGCGGGCAGGATGCGCCGTCGCGCATCGGCTTTCAAGGCAAAGAAGATCTGGGGAGCGGCCTGTCCGCAGTTTTCAAGCTGGAAGCCGGCTTGAACCTGGCAGACGGCTCGGGCGCAAAGGGCGGTGGCCTGGCCTTCAACCGCAGCAGTTACGTGGGCCTGGAAGGCGGCTTCGGTCAATTGGTGATCGGCCGGGTCTGGTCGGTGACCGACGACGCATGGAGCGTGCACCGGTTCAACAATTTCTCGGCCTACATATTCCCGGAGTTCGGCAACTTCGACAGAACCTATCCGAGCGCGGTCAAGTACACGTCGCCCACCTTTGCAGGCATGCAGGCCGGTGCGATCTACAGCAAGCAGGAAACGGCCAACGACAACACCAAGACAGACGGTGTCCGCGAGCTAGGGCTGACCTACCAGGGCGGCCCGGTGTCTCTGTTTGCCAGTTACAGCCAGACGCGCCGCGTAGCCGCCGCAAAGGCGGACAAGCTGGCGATCGTTGCAGGCAGCTTCAAGATCGAACCCGTGCTGATCCGCGCGGCGTACATGGATTCGCGGCCTGGCGCTACCGGTGCAGCGTCTGCCAAAGTGGCAATGCTCGGGGCCGACTATTCGTTCTTGCCGAACTGGACCATCGGGGCGGACTACCTGCGCCGGACCGTCAAAGATGCCAGCGGCGGCAGCGCCATTGCGCGCGTGCTGCTGAACTATGAGATGTCCAAACGCACCGGCTTCTATGCCTATGTGGCCCGCCTCACCAACCGCAACGGTGACACACAGTCCTTCAGCGGCAGCGTGGAGCCCAACGGCAGCCAGACGGGCATCAACATCGGCATTCGCCACCGCTTCTGAACCGGCAGGGCTGCACCGCCCTGCGCGCGTTCACGGCGCGCGGAACCCGCCCAGCTCGCCAGCCACCCAAGCGATTTGCTGGCGCAGCCAGACCGACGCAGGGTCAAGCTGCGCGCAGTCGTGCCAGAGCAGGTAAAAGCGCATGGGCTCCAGCTCGGCCGGTGCGTCAACGCTCAACAACCCCAGCAGATCGGCGTAGTGCTGCCCGTAGTGGCTGCTGCTTGTGAACACCAGGTCGGAATCGGCAACGAGGTAGCTGGCCAGGCCGAATTCGGGCACCGTGACCGCAATGTGCCGCTTCACGCCAAGCTGCGCCAATGCGCCATCCACCGGGCCTGGCGTGTTGGACAAAAAAGGCTCTGGCGCGACGTGGTCCAGTTGCAGGTAGGTGGCCAGATCCAGCGCGTCCCGGTCCGCCAGAGGGTGGCCCGGGCGCATGAGGCAAATCATGCGGTCTTCAATCAGCATGCGCTGGCGCAGATGCGCCGGTGGGTTGGGCCAGTTCCCCACCACCGCATCCAGCGCACCTTCTTCCAGCGCGACCGAGAAATCGAACTGGGCAGTCAGCGGGCGCAGGCGCAGCTGGATGTTGGGCGCCACAACCCGCAGGTGCCGCACCAGCAGCGGCAAGAAGAACGACTGCATGCAGTCGGCCGTGGCCAACGTGAATTGCCGCGTCGATGTCTCGGGTGAAAAGCCGGTGTTGTTGCGCAGCATCTGGCCCATCTCGGCCAGCAGCTGCGCAAGGCGCGGCTCCATGGCCAATGCGCGGGTGGTGGGCACTAGGTGGCTGCCGCTGCGAACCAGCAACGGGTCGTTCAGCACTTCACGGAGGCGGCGCAGCGAGACACTGACGGCAGACTGCGTTTGTCCCAACTCGTCGGCCGTGCGCGACACGCTGCGTGTGCGCAAGAGCACGTCCAGGGTATGAAGCAGCTGGAGCGTGAGTGCACCGTGGATTTGCATATGGAATCGATTCTAGGGATATCCGCAGCGAAATCTGCCCGGCCACACGTCGCATGTGCTGCCAGATTTCGAAGCAGCGCGCACTGCCACGCGGCAGCGCGCGCGCATCAGGCCTTGTTCGTCCCTAGTTGGTGCGCGCAATAAGCCTGCGCCTATTCGATGTGCGCTGCCGCCGGTCTTCTGCACCACCGGAGTGCAATCCAACATCCGGTTGCCCGACCTCGGCTGGCTGGCATGAACTACATAAGCGCCACCCGATGGGCTGGCGCCCAAGGGCCTTCTAGACTGCCTTCATCCATTGACGAGGCAACCTATGAGCTATCACCATGAAGAAGCCGCCCGCTGGCAAGGACGACACAGCGGCAAAGACCAATTGCGTGAAGACGTCTGGCAACAGCTGATCGACCACCACGTGAACGTAGGGCCGGTGTTCAGCCGCATCCCCAACTTCGTCGGTGCCGACGTAGCCGCACAAAAACTGAGCCAGCAAGCGTTCTGGACCGACGCGCGCATCGTGAAGTGCAACCCTGATCCACCCCAGATTCCCGTGAGGCTTCGGGCGCTGTACGACGGCAAGATCCTGTACACACCGGTGCCCGAACTGGTGAAAGGCTTCCCATTCGTTCGCCTGGATCCGGAAGAGCTCAAGCGCGATGACATTTCTTTCGAGCTGGCAGCAACCTCACAGGGCGCGGTGCAGGTGGGCAAGCCCGTCCACTTCGAGGAAATGGAGCCCATGGACGTGATCGTGGTCGGCTGCGTGGCGGTCACTGCGCAAGGCGGCCGCACTGGCAAGGGCGGCGGCTTTGCCGACTTGGAACTGGGTATCTTCCGCGAGCTGGGCAAAGTGCCAGCGCATGCACAAATCGTCACCACGGTGCATGAAGTCCAAGTTGTGGACAACGACCGCATCGAGATGCTGGCGCACGACTCTGCCCTGGACTGGATCGCGACGCCAGAGCGAATCATCCAGACGCATTCACCTTTCCCACAGCCGAGTGGTGTGGCATGGGATGTGGTTCAGGACGATCAGATCCGGGACATTCCGTTCTTGCTCGACCTGAAACACCGCCTGGTTGCCAGCAAGGCCCATTGATTCCCTCTTTACCACGCATCTTCTCTACCGACAGGGGTATTTATGACCATCTTCTCCCGCCGCGATTTCCATCGTCTTTCGCTCGGCCTGGTAGGTTCGGCAGCCGCGACTTCCATGTCTTCCGTGCTGGCAGCGCAGAAAACCAAGGTGGTGCTTCTGCTGTCCGGAAGCATCTCCGACGGCGGCTGGGGGCAGCTGGCCCACCAGGGGATTGCCGCCTTGCAAAAGGACGCCGCATTCAAGGCCAGCTTCGTCGAAAACGTGTCCCAGGCGCAGATTCCCCAGGTGGCGCGCGGCTACGCCGACGATGGCTACGACTTGGTGATTGGGCACGGCTATGAGTACGGCAGCCCCCTGCTGGAGATTGCCCCGGACTATCCCAAAACCAAGTTCTTCGTCTCTTCGTTCCTGCCGCAGCCCAAGGTGCCCACGAACATTCTGTACGCCGACCTGGCGTACTTTGATGCCGCCTACTGCGCAGGGGCACTGGCGGCGCTGATCTCTCCAGCCGCCAAGGCCGTAGGCTTTGTCGGCGGCGGTGACAACCCCACCCAGCAAAACATGCTCAAGGCGTTTGTGATGGGCGCCCAGCGCACGGTACCCAGCGTGAAGGGCATGGGCATCGTGACGGGTGAATACGGCAACGCAGCGAAAGGACGGCAGGCGGCCGCGACGCTGATTGGCAACGGGGCCGACGTGATCTGGCATGCCGCCAACGAGACCGGGCTGGGTGCCCTGCAGGCAGCTGCATCCGCGAAGGTGAAAGCCCTGGGCTGCTATTCAGACCAGACGGCGATCGCGCCCTCGGTGATCGGCACAAGCTTTCAGATGGAGCTGGGCAAGATGGTGCAGACCGTGTCGCAAAGCGTGGCGTCGGGCACCTACGCGGGCGGCAAGGAATGGCGCCCCACCGTGGCCCAGATGTGGTCGACGCGCGCCGGTAGCGCGGGCGACCATAACCCCACCATCATCAGTGCCGCCGCCTGGGCCAAGTTCGAGGCCATCTGGAAAGACGTGGCCGCGCGCAAGATCGACGTTTCGGCCTTGCTCCGCTAACCCCTCCGACGATCACGCTGCCGGCAAGCCATTGGCTTTCCGGCGTGCCACGCGCAATCAGCTATGCAGACATTGAATGAGCCCGAGGCATTGGCGCCAAGCTGGTTGCGCATGCGTGGCATCGTCAAACGCTTTCCAGGTGTTGTGGCCAACGACGGGGCCACCCTGGAAGTAGCGCAAGGTGAAATCCATGCGCTGCTGGGTGAGAACGGTGCCGGCAAGAGCACGTTGATGCAGATCCTCTACGGCATGCAGAAAGCCGATGCGGGCAAGGTTGAACTGGACGGGCGTCTGTTGCAACTGCACTCGCCCGCCGACGCCATGGCCAACGGCATCGGGATGGTGCACCAGGAATTCATGTTGGTGGCGCCCATGACCGTGACGGAGAACGTGGCACTGACTCAACCGCCCGGTACGCCCTGGAGCCTGGCCCAAACGCGCGCCCACTTGGCAGCCACCGCTGAGCGGTATGGCCTGGCGGTCGATCCCGACGCGAAGATCGAGCACTTGCCCATCGGCGTGCAGCAGCGCGTGGAAATCCTCAAGCTCCTGTGCCGAGATGCTCGGCTGCTGATCCTGGACGAACCGACGGCGGTGCTCACGCCTGGCGAAAAGGACAGCCTGTTCGCGGTGCTGCGCTCCCTGGCCAAGCAAGGCCGATCGATCATCATCGTGAAGCACAAGCTGCACGAGATCATGGAGATTGCTTCGCGCGTGACGGTCATGCGTGCAGGCCGCACGGTGGAGTGCTTTCCAACCAAAGACACTTCGCCGCAAGAACTCGCGCGCTGCATGGTGGGGCGCGATGTGGTGCTGGACGCCCGGCACACCCCCGGATCGCCGGGACAGGCGGTGCTGGCCGTTCGCGCCTTGCATGCCGCCAGCGACAGCGGCACCAACGCCGTGCGCGGGGCCTGCCTGGAAGTTCGCGCGGGCGAGGTGCTCGGTATCGCCGGCGTCGACGGCAACGGCCAATCTGAACTGGCCGAAGCCATCATGGGTTTACGGCCCTCACACGAGGGCGCTGTCGAGGTGGACGGCGTTTCACTCGAGAGCCTCACCGTGGCCCAGCGCCGCCGAGCCGGTCTGGCGTACGTACCTGCAGACCGACGCCACGTGGGGTCGGTGCCGGAACTGTCGGTCGGCGAGAACGCGCTGCTTGGCATGCAGCGGCGGCTGTGCCGCTTGGGCGGGTGGTGGCGCGACGAGGACCAGATTCGGGCGCATGCACAGACCCTCGTCGATCGGTTCGGCGTGCGCGCTGCCAGCATCGACGTGGCGGCGGGCAGCCTATCTGGCGGCAATCTACAAAAGGTGATTCTGGGCCGCGAGCTGTTGCTAAACCCCAAAGTGCTATTGGTCGAGCAACCCACCCGTGGGCTGGACGTGGGTGCCATCGAATCGGTGTGGCACGAAATGCGCAGTGCGCGCGACAACGGCAGCGCCATCCTTTTGATCTCTGCCGAGCTGGAGGAGCTTTTCGCCCTGTCAGACCGGATCGCAGTGATGTACGAGGGCCGCATCGTCCAGGTGTTGGCCAACGATGCCAGCGCGGGGCTGCGCGAACGCATTGGCTTGCTGATGGCGGGTGGCGATCTGGCAGAAGCGGAGGCGGCGCATGCCCTTGGCCATTGAACGCCGCCTGGAACCTCTCCAGTCGCGCTTTGCCGTCACATCGGCTGCGGTTGGCGCCGTGCTGTTGGCGCTGGTGGTGTGTGCGGCGCTGTTTGCCATGGTCGGCGTAAACCCGCTGGAGGCGTACGCCTCGTTGATGGCGGAGGCGTTCGCGACCGAGCGCGGCATCGGCTACACGGTGGTGCGGGCCACGCCGCTGATCTTGATCGCGTTGGGCACCATCGTGGCCTGGCGCACGGGCTTCGGCTATCTGGGTTTTGAAGGTTGTTTCGTCGTCGGTGCCGCAGCCTGCACGGCCATAGCGTTGCACGGCAATCCTGGCGGCGTGCTGGAGGACTGGCCCCGGCTGCCCATGCTTCTGCTGTGCGGCGCGGCCAGCGCGGCGGCTGGCGCGGCGTGGGCGGGCCTGGTGGGTTGGGTGCGCATACGGTGGGGGGGCAGTGAAGTGCTGATGTCGCTGATGACCAACTACATCGCCTTGCTGTTGGTGCAGTACCTGGTTTCAGGCCCGCTGCGTGCGCCGGGCGGTTTGCCGCAAAGCGCGCGTTTGCCCGAGAACAGCTGGTTGCCGCTTTTGATGGAAGGCAGCCGGGCACACGCGGGCATCTTCATCGCCTTGACGAGCGCTGCGCTGGTGTGGCTGCTTCTGCGCAAGACGCCCTTGGGCTACGAAATGGTGCTGAGCGGGCTGAGCCCCCGCGCTGCCCGCTATGGCGGTATTGCCGTTGGGCGGCGACAGCTCCAGGCGGCCATGCTGGCGGGTGCACTGGGCGCGCTGGCAGGGTTGGCGCAGGTGCTGGGGGTGCATTACCGGCTGATGGATGGCATGAGCGGCGGCATTGGGTTCATCGGGATCGTCGTCGCCCTGCTTGCGCGCTTGAACCCTGCGGGCGTGGTGCCGGTAGCGCTGCTCTACGGCGGGTTGAGCGTGGGGGCAGATGCCATGCAGCGCGCCACCGGCACGCCTTCGTCCATTACGTTCATTCTTCAAGCCTTGATCGTGTTGCTCGTCTTGGCCAGCCCGGTGGTCTTGCGCTGGCGCGTCGTGTGGCGCGGGCGCGCTTCCCGCGAAGGCGGCACGCTGGCACAGGGGGTTGGCCGTGGATAACTGGGTGGACGTTGCGTTCTTCACGACCTGGCTGGCGGCCTCTGTCCGCCTGGCAGGGCCGGTGATGCTGGCGGCGCTGGGCGAAGTGTTGTCAGAGCGCGCCGGTGTGCTGAACATTGGTATCGAAGGTGTGATTCTTTTGGGCGCTTTGGGCGCTTACCTGGGCGCAGCCGGTTCGGGTTCTGCTTGGGTGGGCCTGCTGGCCGCTGCAGGCGTGGGCCTGGTCTGCGGCCTACTGCTCAGCTGGATGTACGTGAGCGCACGCGCCAGCCAGGTCGTGACGGGCATCGTGTTCAACCTGCTGGCGCTGGGGCTGGCAAGCTTTGTGTACCGGCAGGCCGTGGCGGCCGGGTTCAGCGAATCCGTGCCAATGCTGGAGCCCGCCGCGTGGCAGCAGGATCTTGCCAAGCTGCCCCTGGTGGGCCCGGCGCTGTTTGGCCAGCCGCCGCTGCTGTACGCCACCTTGGGCCTGGCCGCACTCGCCAGCTTCGTGCTGTACCGAACGCGGTTTGGCCTGTCCGTGCGTGCCGTGGGTGAGAACCCCCGCGCTGCCGATGCTGCCGGCATCAGCGTGGTCAAGACGCGGTACGCGGGTGTACTGATATCGAGCGTGGCCGCCGCCTTGGCAGGCGCCTACCTGATGGTGTGCGAAGTGGGCTTGTTTCGCGACGGCATCGTATCGGGGCAGGGGTTCATCGCCCTGGCCATCGTCATCCTGGGGCACTGGAGCCCCGGGCGCGTCGCGCTGGCGGCCTTACTCTTTGGCGCGGCCGATGCGTTGCAGCTGTCGCTCCAGCTGCGCGGGTGGGGCTTGCCGCCCCAAGTACTGCTGGCCTTCCCATATGTGCTTGCACTCCTGGCGATATGCGGCGTGTTTGGCCGCTCGACCCGCCAGCCGCGCGCGCTGATGCAGCCACTTGAGAACTGAGCGTGCAGCGCGCCGAAGCAAGCGCAGAGACGGAAAGCTGGCCCAAACGACCTTGCGCGCAACTGGCGCGCCTGCCCTTACACAGACGCCGCCAACTATATAATTTATAGCTGTTAACGCAGACTACAGGGCGCTGGCGGCCAGTTCGACTGCGCCGATATTCCGGCGCAACGGCCCCACAACATGTGGCGCGAGGCCGGCACCTCAGCGACCGATGTTGTTGTTCTTGAAGCGCGCCAGCGCAATCATCAGCGCGCCGGCGCCCAGGGTTTTGACCAGGTCAGGGTGCTCGGCGTAGAAGTTGCCGATGCGGTCCATGATGCCCGGCTCGCCCTGCTGGGCGGCCACGGCCACGTCCCGCACCTGGTCGGGCGTGACCTGGCTGGCCTTGGTGGCGTCCACCTGCGGGGTGCTGGTGCCTTCGTGGCCCGCGAGCGCGCCGCCGGCCACACCGGCCAGGGCACCTGCGCCTAATTTTTCAGTCAGCATGTTCAGGATGTCGGCACGGTCTTGCGGCGACGCATTGGCGAACAGATTGGACAGCGTGTCGCCCAGCTCGGGCGTCTGGTCCGAGCGCAGGGCATCGGCCACGCCGGCGCCCAGCTGGTCCTTGGGTGCTTCGCGCGAAATCTGGTCCACATGCTGCGGATTGGGGTTGGTGGCGTTGGCCAGGATTTGTTGCAGGGTGTCGAGCAGGGCCATGGGGGGAACCTCCGTTAAGGTGGGCCAAAAAAGCAGAACCGCGCCATCCTAGATCGCCAGCGTGTCCGGCCCAAGTCCGTGGCGCCAACTCGCGGCCTTGTCCGACAGGCGGTGCGTGACGGGGTGCGCACCGGCGGGGCGATCAATGCACTCAGGCGCTCTGAGACAGCGCTGGGCGGCTGCGGCGCCGCTTGGCCAGCGCCGCCGCGCTGAAAACGGCCAGCCCGGCCCACACCGTGATGAAGCCTGCCAGCCGCCGCGGCTCCATCGGCTCATGCAGCACGAAGACGCCCAGGGCGAACTGCAGCGATGGCGAGATGTACTGCAGCATGCCCAGCGCCGCCATGGACAGGCGCTGCGCCGCGTAGGCAAAGGCGACCAGTGGCACGGTGGTCATCAGGCCGGTGCTGATCAGCAGCGCGTCCAGCCCGCGCGAGACGTGGCCAAACGCCAGTTCGCCGCGCGTGCCCAGCCACGCCAGTACGGCCAGCGCGGGCACGGCGATCAGCGCCGTCTCCAGCGCCATGCCTTCGGCCGCCGCCAGCGTGGCGCGCTTCTTGACCAGGCCGTACAGCCCGAAGCTGAAGGCCAGCACAAGCGCCACCCAAGGAAAGCGCGGCGACGCCCACCCCAGCCAGGCCACGCCAGCCGCGGCCAGCGCCACGCCGATCCACTCGGCGCGGCTGAGCCGCTCGCCCAGCACGAGCACGCCCAGCCCCACGTTGACCAGCGGCAGCAGGAAGTAGCCCAGGCTGGCGTCCAGCGCATGCTCGTGCGTCACCGACCACACATACGTCACCCAATTGATGCTAACCAGCAGCGCCGCCAGTGCAAAGCGCGCGAGCAGCGGCGCGCTCAGCCGGCGCCTAAGCGCCCCCAACTGGCGGCTGGCGCCCAGCACGGCCAGCAGCAGCACCAGCGACCACACCACGCGGTGGGCGACCACCTCCAGCGCGCTGGCGGGCGCCATCAGGCGGAAGTACAGCGGCATCAGCCCCCACAGGCCGTAGGCCAGCAGCGCAGCGGGCACGCCGCCTTTCATGCGCAGGCGCTTTCAGGCGACCGACGGGCGGGCGGGGCCGGGCGCCGCGCGGGGGGCAAAGACCTCATCCGCCGTGGATGGCGGCGGCCACGATGATCGAGATGCCCAGGCACATGGCGGCCACGACCAGGCCCAGCGCGCGGTTCTGCTTCTCGACGATTTCGGCCCACAGGTCGTATGGCGTGATCTTGTCCACGATGATGAAGCACACCCAGAAGACCACCACGCCGATCAACGCGTACACGATGGAGCCGACGAACGCGGCGGGCCGAAGCCATTCAATGCCCAACATGACAGGGGTTCCTTCCAGAGTAGGTGCAGCCAGGCGCCGCTGCGTGGCGGCGGCTGGTACGTTGATAAAGCATGGGCCGGCTCATTTGTGGCTGCCGCCCGAGGAATAGCCGCCGTACGAGCCGCCAGCGCCGCGCACGCTGCCGCCGCCACCGCTGCTGTCGCTGCAGCTGCCCATCAGCACCAGCAGGATGAACAGCAGAACCATCACCACGGCGAAGATGATCAGCGCGCGCGACAGGTCGGGCGTCCACGGCGCGGCGTCGGCACGGCCGCTGCGCGCCAGCTCGGTGCCCAGGCCAAAGGCCTGCTTGACTTGCGCGGCGGGCAGCTTTTCGCCGTGCGACCAGGTGACTTCGTTGCCGCTCTGCTCGCGCGAAAGCACGCCGTTGCCGCCGGCGGCGGTGAAGTCGGTGTTGGCCGTGCGGTCGCCCACTTGCACGGGCCAATAGAACTCGCCTTCAACGTAGTCGGTGCGCGCGGCGTAGGCGTCGGTGCGCCGGTACGTCTGGCCCAGGTAGCGCGCGGTGCTGGCGCCGGGCGTGTAGTCCGGCGCGCCGGTGGTGGGGCGCACCAGGCTCCAGCCGTCGCTGGCGTCCACCAGAAACTGAAAGCCGCGCTGCGCCTGGTACAGCAGGTATTCGTCCCAGCTGAAGGCCTCGCCGTCGATGCTGCCGCTGCGGCGCTGAAAGCCCACCAGTTGCCAGCTTTCGCCCTGAAAGCGGCCGGTGCTGCCCAGCGCCAGCACGGGCGTGACCCGCTGCGCCTGGCGCGCGTGCTTCAGCTCGCCGCCGATCCCGCTGCTCAGGTCGATCACGTGGTGGCACTGCGGGCACGTCACGCCCCGCGTGCTGGCCAATTGCACCGAGATGGGCGAGCCGCAGTTCGGGCAGCTGAACTGGCGCACGCCACGGTCATCGCTGGCCGATTCGGTTTTCAGGCCGGACAGGGCCAGCTCGGGCAGCTGCACGGCGCGCCCGCGCTGGGCTTGGGGCGGGTCGGTGGCGTAGTCGATGGCCAGCACTTCGCCGTCGGCGCTGCGCAGCTCCACCACTTGCGACGGGCGCTCCAGCGAGGGGCGGTTGGGCAGCTCGCCTTCGGCCGACACCACCTGCACGCGCAGGTTGGCGGCCACGCTGTACGCCTTGCCGCCCAGCACCGCGTTGGCGCCCACGGTGAACTGCCCCGCGGCGGGCAGGGGTTGCGGCGCATCCACCGGGCGGGTGAAAACGTAGGCGCCGTTGTCTTCGCTCAGCGTACCGGTGCTGCCGCCCGGCAGCAGGGCCGTCCATTCGGTCCAGCGGCCGGCATCGCCCAGGTACTGAACGCGGCCGATCAGGGTGAAAGGCTGGGCGCTGCCATCCAGCGTGATGCGGCCTGCAGCGCCGATTTGCAGCGGGCTGTGGTCGTCGAACAGCTCTGCCACGCGGCCCACGCGCTGCAGCGCCTCGCCGCTGCGCACCACCATGCTGTGGCAGTAGGCGCACACGGCGTGGGTGGCCTGCGCGCTTTGAAAGACCACCGGCGCGCCGCAGCCTGGGCAGGGCGCGCGGTAGACGCGCTGGGCGACGGGGTCAGCCATGCACGGTGCGTATTCAGGGACTGCGGTTTACAAGCTTTTCAGGCCGCCAGCGCACTACCCACCAGCGCTGGCAGCTATCAAAATCATAGTTTCAGACCAACTTTTTCAGCAGCTCGGCCTTCTTGGCGTCGAACTCTTCCTGCGTCAGGATGCCCTTGGTCTTCAGCTCGCCCAGCTTTTCCAGCGTGGCCATCACGTCCTCGGGCTTGACGCCGACGGGTGCCGCTGCCGGCGCTGCACCCCCGGCCGCCGGGGCGGCGCCCTGTAGGGCCGTCTGCATGTTCTGCGCGAGGATTTGCCCCATCGCCACGCCTGCGCCCATGCCCAGGCCGGCACCGGCCAGGCCACCAGCATCGCCACCGGCGCCCACGCCCTCGGCCATCTTGGGGATGGCCTGCGCGGTCTGGTACTGCATCAGCTTGCCCATGTCGCCGCCGACCATGCCCATGCCGATCTTTTGATCGAGCACTTTTTGCAGCTCGTCGGGCAGCGAGATGCTTTGCACCGTCATGCCTTCCAGCTTCAGGCCGTAGGCCTCCATGGCGGGCGCCAGCGCCTGCGTCAGCGCCTGGGCGAACAGCAGCTGGTTGGCGGCCAGGTCCAGGAAAGGGATGCTGCTTTGCGCAATGGCCACGCTGATCTGCTGCATCACCAGGCCGCGCAGCTGGCCGTCCAGCTCGGCCACGGTGTAGCGCTCGCGCGTGCCGGAGATCTCGGTGTGGAATTTCTTCGGGTCGGCCAGCCGGTAGGCGTAGTTGCCAAAGGCGCGCAGGCGCACGGCGCCGAATTCTTTGTCGCGGATGGTGATCGGTTGGGGCGTGCCCCACTTCTGGTCGATCTGCTGGCGCGTGCTGAAGAAGTACACGTCGCTTTTGAAGGGCGACTCAAACAGCTTGTCCCAGTTTTTCAGGTTGGTCAGCAGCGGCAGCGTCTGCGTGGTCAGGCGGTAGGTGCCGGGGCCGAACACGTCGGCCACCTGGCCTTCGTTGACGAACATCGCCATCTGCGATTCGCGCACCACCAGCCGCGCACCGTTCTGGATTTCCATGTCTGCCATGGGGTAGCGCCAGGCCAGCGTGCCGTTGTCGTCCTCCGTCCACTGGAGGACGTCGATAAATTGCTTCTTGATGAAATCCATCAGTGCCATGGCAGTGTCTCCTGGTGAACCCGCCGGGGCCGGCGTGAGGCGATGATAAGGGCGGCCCGTGTCCACACCACCGCTACGGCAAGGGTGGCCCGGCGCCGCCGCCGCGCCCCTCACCACCCCGCCGCCGGGGCCGGCGAAAGCGCTGCGGCACGCTGTCTTATCATCTTTCGCCCCAACGTACGAACGCGCAGCGCCAAGCTGCCCGAGGAGATCCTCCCATGCCCACCCCCGAAGAACTTGCCGAAAAACGCGCCGCCCTGCGCCGCGCCGCACTGGACTATCACGAGTTCCCGATCCCCGGCAAGCTCGCCACCCAGGCGACCAAGCAGATGGTGAACCAGCACGATCTGTCGCTGGCGTACAGCCCGGGCGTGGCGGCGCCGTGCGAGGAAATCGTGGCCGACCCGGCCGCCGCCTTCAAGTACACGGCGCGCGGCAACCTGGTCGGCGTGATCACCAACGGCACCGCCGTGCTGGGCCTGGGCGACATCGGCGCGCTGGCCGGCAAGCCTGTGATGGAAGGCAAGGCGGTGCTGTTCAAGAAGTTCTCGGGCATCGACGTGTTCGACATCGAGATCAACGAGAAGGACCCGCACAAGCTGGTGGAGATCATCGCGGCGCTGGAGCCCACCTTCGGAGCCATCAACCTGGAAGACATCAAGGCGCCCGAGTGCTTCATCGTTGAGCGCGAGCTGCGTTCGCGCATGAAGATTCCGGTGTTCCACGACGACCAGCACGGCACAGCCATCGTGGTGGGCGCGGCGGTGGTCAACGGCCTGAAGGTCGTCGGCAAGAAGATCGACGAGGTGAAGATGGTGGTGTCGGGCGCGGGCGCAGCGGCGCTGGCGTGCACCGGCCTGCTGGTGAAGCTGGGCATCAAGCGCGAAAACGTCTGGGTGACCGACATCAAGGGGCTGGTCTACGAAGGCCGCACCGAGTTGATGGACCCGGACAAGACCATCTACGCGCAGAAAACCGACAAGCGCACGCTGGGCGAAGTGATCGACGGGGCGGACGTCTTCCTGGGCCTGTCGGCCGCGGGCGTGCTCAAGCCTGAGATGGTGGCGCGCATGGCCGATCGCCCGCTGATCCTGGCGCTGGCGAACCCCAACCCGGAGATCCTGCCCGACGAGGTCAAGTCGGTGCGCCAGGACGCGGTGATGGCCACGGGCCGCACCGACTACCCGAACCAGGTCAACAACGTTCTGTGCTTTCCGTACATCTTCCGCGGCGCGCTGGACTGTGGCGCGACGACCATCACCAATGAGATGGAAATCGCGGCCGTGCACGCCATCGCTGAGCTGGCGCAGGCAGAGCAAAGCGAAGTGGTGGCGCGCGCCTATGTGGGCGAGCAGCTGACTTTTGGGCCGGAATACCTGATTCCGAAGCCTTTCGACCCGCGGCTGATGACGATGATCGCCCCGGCCGTCGCCGACGCCGCCGCGCGCAGCGGCGTGGCGGCACGCCCCATCGCCGATCTGGACGCCTACCGCGACAAGCTGCAGACCTTCGTGTACGCCTCGGGCACGACGATGAAGCCGATCATCGACGCCGCCCGCACGGCGGAGAAAAAGCGCGTGGCCTACGCCGAGGGCGAAGAAGAGCGCGTGCTGCGCGCCGCGCAGATCGTGGTGGACGACCAGATCGCGCGCCCCACGCTGATCGGCCGCCCCGCCATCATTGCCCAGCGTGTGCAGAAGTTTGGCCTGCGCCTGCGCGAAGGTGTGGACTACGACGTGGTCAACGTCGAGGACGATCACCGCTACCGCGGCTTCTGGCAGACCTACCATGAGCTGACCAAGCGCAAGGGCATCACCGTGCCCATGGCCAAGATCGAGATGCGCCGCCGCCTGGCGCTGATCGGCGCCATGCTGCTGCGCTCGGGCGACGTGGACGGCCTGATCTGCGGCACCTGGGGCACCAACCAGATGCACCTGGGCTACATCGACCAGGTGATCGGCAAAAAGCCGGGCGTGCAAACCTACGCCGCGATGAATGGCCTGCTGCTGCCGGGCCGCCAGGTGTTCATGGTGGACACGCACATCAACTACGACCCCACGGCCGATCAGATCGCCGAGATCACCGTCATGGCGGCGCGCGAAATGCAGCGCTTTGGCTTCAAGCCCAAGGCGGCGCTGCTGTCGCACTCCAACTTTGGTTCATCCAACCAGCCCAGCGCCGTCAAGATGCGCGAAGCGCTGGCGCTGATCCAGGACCGCGCGCCCTGGCTGGAAGTGGACGGCGAAATGCACGGCGATGTGGCGCTGGATGGCGATCAGCGCCGCACGGTCATGCCCGACAGCCCCCTGGTCGGCGACGCCAACCTGCTGGTGCTGCCCAACATCGACGCGGCCAACATCGCCTACAACCTGCTCAAAGTGGCCGCCGGCGGCAACATCGCCATCGGCCCCATCCTGCTGGGCGCCGCCAAGCCGGTGCACATCCTGACCGCCAGCACCACCGTTCGTCGCATTGTCAATATGACCGCCCTGACTGTGGCGGACGCCAATGCAATAACGGTACAAGACGAGTAATTACTTACATATCGTCGTCTTATCCGCCCCGCCCGCTGCCTAAACTTTAGGCAGCGGCTTGCATTTTTGTTGCCGTTGCGTCACACTAGGGCCTTGGAATTTTCGGGTAACCCGGAGGCTTCCGAAAGGTGTTTTTCATGTGGCGAACAGCGGCATTGCGAGTTGCACAGTCGCTCTTGACAGTGTCGTTGGCGGTGGGCGCCGCGTCCCAGGCGGACATGGCGCACGCGCGAGGGCTGTTTTCAGGACCACCTGAAAACAGCATCGCAGCAGCGGATTTGCCAAGGCAAGGCCAGCAAACGTACTTGCTGATTCTGCAAGGCGGTCCGTTTCCTCACGACAAGGACGGATCGGTGTTCGGCAACCGCGAACGCCTGTTGCCGCGTGAGCGGCGGGGCTACTACCGCGAATACACCGTCGAGACCCCCGGCAGCCGTGACCGTGGCGCACGCCGTATTGTATGCGGTGGCGTTCGCGTCAAGATTCCCGATGTCTGCTACTACACAAGCGACCACTACTCGAGTTTCAGGATGATCGTGCCATGAAATCGCTTGAAGACTTTCAGCCCGTGCCAGCGCAGCCGCTGGGGGCTACCCCCGAATCATTGACTTCACAGAAAGCTGCGGAGATGGATCAACCACTTCGTCCCCCGCCTGAATCGATTTTCAAGGGCGTTCGCACCAACATCGTTCAGTCGATCCGGGCATTTCGCGTGCATGACCTACAGGATGCGGCGGCCTCGTTGGGCCAGCACTTCCTGTACGCCAACCTGGCGGCGGCGCAAACCAAGCAGGACGTGCTGGACATGATTGCCGCGCAGTTCACGTTCCCGCCGCATTTCGGCAAGAACTTCGACGCGCTGTACGACAGCATGACCGATCCGCTGCACAAAAGCGGGCCGCAACCCGGCTTCATCGTGGTGCTGGAGCAGATCCCGGCCACGGCCAAGTTCGACAAGGAAGCGCGCGAGCAGCTGCTGGACATCTTCCGCGATGCGGCCGACTACTGGAACGACCGAAAGATACCGTTCCGGTGCTTCTATTCTTTTCTGTAGCCCGTTCTGCAGCAGCTGGCCAAGCAGAACGGGCGACCGAGGCCCTCATCGATGCCGTATCCGCGGCGGAGACTCCCGAAGAACCCGGCGAAAAAATGCCGACGGACAAGCTGGTGGACATTTCCCCGCTGGCGCTGCGCATGAGCAGCCCGTTCAACGCCGGCTACTGGTTGAGCGCCGCCTGACGGCGCCGTGACCGCCTAGCCCAAAAAGGGGTGCTGCACAGCACCCCTTTTTTCATGGCTCGCCGCCGCCAACGTGCACGGTCGCAGTCAAGAATCCATCCGTTTTATCGCCGCCCGGGCGGGCGCCAGCGCGTGCGTGCGTGCGTGCGTGCGTGCGTGCGTGCGTGCGTGCGTGTCGTGTCGTGTTGTGCCCTGTAGCGAAGCGCCGACACGCTCTACGTTCCTCCCCACCACTCCGCGCAGGCTGAGCGCTTCGCTGCCCCAGCTCGGCTTCGATCAGCCAGCGCAGATCCCGCACCCGCGGCACGAACCCCATGCGCGTTGTCGCGACGGCTACGGCTCAGTTCTCGCCCGACGCCGGCAGGGGCGCGGTGCCCACCGGCATCATGCCGGTGGCGGCGGGGCGACGGGGTTCGGCCGTCAGCATCGGGCGCGGCGCCGGGGCCGGGCCGCGCGGTAGTTCGGACGAGGCGACCGACAGCGCCTGTCTTTCGCACGCCAGCTGCGCGGCCTGGCGCGCGTGCACGCCCTTGGCGCCGCTCACCTGGCGCTTGCAGTCGCGTTGCACCACGCGCTCGCCCTCCAGGCGGCGAGCCAGGCAGGTGCGCATGAGCGACTGGCGGTCGCCCGCCTGCGCGGCCACTTCGCGCTGGCACAGCACGAAGCGCGGCGGCAGGGGTTCGGCCACGGTGGCCACCGATGGGCCGGCGCTGCCAGGCTGCGCGGCCTGCGCCCAGCTGGCGCCGCCGCTGGTGCACAGCGCGGCGCTGAGCACCCAGTGGCTCAACGTTCGGGGCGGGGAAGGTAGTGGGTACTGCTGCATGCTCGTTTTCTTCTGCGGGGCGACACCGGCGGTGCGCTGGGCGGCGCCTCCCTGGCGGCCGGATAGCCCATTGTCGCTACCGAAACCCACCGCAGGATGACGCCCGACCCGCCCGCCCGCTTGGCCTATAGTGGCTGACCCTCGTTGGAACCCGTACCGCCATGTCCGCCGTCATCGAAGTGCCGCCCCAGGCGCGCACAGAAGCACTATCAAAAGAAGAGCTGCTAGCGCAGGTCACACAAGCGCTGCAGGCCGTTTTACCCCCAGAGTCGCTGATCACCAACGCCGAGCGCACCACCCCTTACGAGTGCGACGGCCTCACCGCCTACCGCCAGCGCCCGCTGGCCGTGGCCCTGCCTTCCAGTTACCAACAGATTCAATCGGTGTTGCAAACCTGCCACCGCCTAGGCGTGCCGGTGGTGGCGCGCGGCGCGGGCACCGGCCTGTCGGGCGGGGCCATGCCGCATGAGCGCGGCGTGACGCTGTCGCTGGCCAAGTTCAACCAGATCCTGAAGATCGACCCGCTGGCGCGCACCGCCACCGTGCAGTGCGGCGTGCGCAACCTGGCCATCAGCGAAGCCGCTGCCGCGCACGGCCTGTACTACGCGCCCGACCCCAGCAGCCAGATCGCCTGCACCATCGGCGGCAACGTGGCCGAAAACTCTGGCGGCGTGCACTGCCTGAAATACGGCCTGACGGTGCACAACCTGCTGAAAGTGAAAGGCTTCACCGTGGAAGGCGAGCCCATCGAATTCGGCAGCGAAGCGCTGGACGCGCCGGGCTACGACCTGATGGCGCTGATCACCGGCAGCGAAGGCATGCTGGCCGTCACCACCGAAGTCACCGTGCGCCTTTGCCCCAAGCCGCGCCTGGCGCGCTGCATCATGGCCAGCTTCAGCGACGTGCGCCACGCGGGCGACGCGGTGGCCGCCGTCATCGCCGCGGGCATCATCCCCGCCGGGCTGGAGATGATGGACAAGCCCATGACGGCCGCGGTCGAAGACTTCGTGCAGGCCGGCTACGACCTGGATGCCGCCGCCATCCTGCTGTGCGAAAGCGACGGCACGCCCGAAGAGGTGGCAGAAGAGATTGAGCGCATGACGCAGGTGCTGACTGCAGCGGGCGCTACCAAAATTGCAGTAAGCGAGTCTGAAGCCGAGCGCCTGCGCTTCTGGAGCGGGCGCAAGAACGCCTTCCCCGCCAGCGGCCGCATCAGCCCCGACTACATGTGCATGGATTCGACCATCCCGCGCAAGCGCCTGGCCGACATCCTGCTGGCCATCCAGGCGATGGAGCAAAAGTACGGCCTGCGCTGCTGCAACGTGTTCCACGCGGGCGACGGCAACCTGCACCCGCTGATCCTGTTCGACGCCAACGACCCGGATGAGCTGCACCGCTGCGAACAATTCGGCGCCGACATCCTGGAAACCAGCGTGGCGATGGGCGGCACGGTGACGGGCGAGCACGGCGTGGGCGTGGAAAAGCTCAACAGCATGTGCGTGCAGTTCAGCGCCGAAGAAAACGAGCAGATGTTCGCCGTCAAACGCGCGTTCGACCCGCAGGAACTGCTGAACCCCGGCAAAGTGATTCCCACGCTGCAGCGCTGCGCGGAATACGGCCGCATGCTGGTGCGCGGCGGCGCGCTGCCGCACGCGGAGTTGGAGCGGTTTTAAGCGGCGTCCTCCGACCGACTGCACCAGTCGAAAACCAGGGGGCCCATCAGTGAACCCAGCCTATGACCGACCTGCTGCCCGAACGCATCGAAACAGACCGGCTGCTTCTGCGTCGGCCTGAACGGCCGGACGCGGATGCGATCTTTGGCGCGTACTGCCAAGATCCGGAAGTCTGCCGCTACATGGTGTGGACCCCTCACGCACGGCTGGCGGATACGCAGCAGTTCGTCGAGGGGTGCATCAAGGCATGGACTGGCGCCGACGTCTGGCCCTACATGCTGGTGCGGCGCACAGACGATCTGGTGATGGGCATGATTGAGGCCCGATGCGCTGGGCACCGATTGAACATCGGCTACGTGCTGGCGAAGGCGCACTGGGGGCGCGGCTACGTACCCGAGGCGGTACGGGCGGTCACAGAGCTGGCGCTGGCACAGCCTGGGCTCTTTCGCGTAGAGGCCACCTGCGATGTGGACAACCTCGCCTCCGCGCGCGTGCTTGAGAAATGCGGCTTCGCCCGTGAAGGCAGGTTGGCTCGCTACACCGTGCACCCCAATCTGTCGCCCGATCCGCGCGACGGCTGGCTTTACGCTAAGACCCGCTGAGCACCAGGCGCGCGGCAGCGCCCGACCGATCGGCTCGGCGTCCGATGCCAAATAGACAAACTTGATAGCAGCTTGCGCACGCCCATCCTGCGCTGGACCGCGATTCGATTGACAAGAAAAAGACTGAGCAGCAAGCGCAGCACAACCGGCGGTCGATGGCCTGCGACCTCTGCTGCGCTCATGCTCACTAGGCGGAAGCGGCGCAGTGCGGCGTCTCGGCGTCGCCGCCCGACGCACCGCGCCCAGCCGCCGCACTCCACCCCACCAGCAGCAAACCCAGCCCCGTCAGCCCAGCGGCGGCCCAGCCGATGTTCAGCAGGCCCACGTGGGCCAGCACCCAGCCGCCCACCCACGCGCCGATGGCGTTGCCCAGGTTGAAGGCGGCAATGTTCAGGCTGGACGCCAGGTTGGCGCCCGCGCTGCCGGCCTGTTGCAGCACGCGCATCTGCATGGGCGCCACGGTGGCGAAGGCCACGGTGCCCAGCACCACCACGTAGGCCATGGCGGTGGCCTGGCTGCCAAAGGCCCAGTGCGCGACCAGCAGGGTGATCAGCAGCGCCCCGATGCTGAGGCCCAGCGCGCGCATCACGCCGCGATCGGCCAGGCGCCCGCCCAGCAGGTTGCCGGCGGCCAGCCCCGCGCCGAACAGCAGCAGCGTGAGGGCCACGCGCCCTTCGGGCATGTGGGTGACCTGGCGCAGCAGCGGTTCGATGTAGGTGTACAGCGCGAACAGGCCCGCAAAGCCGAACACCGTAATGCCCAGGCCAAGCCACACCTGGCCGCGGCCCAGCATGGCCAGCTCTTGCCGCACGTCGCCCACCTCCGGGCGGCCACGGTCGGCGGGCACGAAGGCGGCCAGGATGGCCAGCGCCACCACGCCGACCAGCGCCACGGCCACGAAGGACGCGCGCCAGCCCCAGTGCTGGCCCACCCACGCACCGGCGGGCACGCCCAGCAGCGTGGCCAGCGTCAAGCCGGAAAACATCAGCGCGATGGCCGATGCGCGCTTTTCGGCGGGCACCAGCCCGGTGGCCACCACGGCGCCCACGCCGAAGAAGGTGCCGTGGGTGAGCGAGGTCAGCACCCGCGCGGCCATCAGCCAGCCATAGCTGGGCGCCAGCGCGGCGGCGGCGTTGCCGGCAATGAAGATCAGCATCAACGCCATCAGCAGGCGCTTGCGCGGCCAATGCCGCGTGGCCAGGGTGAGCAGCGGCGCGCCCACCGCCACGCCAATGGCGTAGCCCGAAATCAGCGTGCCGGCCAGCGGGATGCTGATGCGCAAGTCTTCGCTGACCTGCGTGAGCAGGCCCATGATGACGAATTCGGTGGTGCCGATGCCAAAGGCGCCGGCGGCCAGGGCGAGCAGGGATAAGGGCATGGTGTGCAGGGCGCGCCCGCTTGCTGCGGCGCGCCAATGGTTCAACACCCTGAACTGTGGCGGCTGGCGCGGTGTTTGTGTAGATGGAACAATGGCACAGCATTTGTGCCACGCTGGCACAAGTCCAACCCGCCCTGCTTCACCCCGCCCCCGCCCTGACCCCGCCACCCCGCCGATGACCGACGCCGTTCAACCCGCACCACAAGCCGCCACCGGGGCAGACGCCCCGCTGCGCGCCGAGCGCTGGGCCGACCTGCAGGCGCTGGTGGCGGTGGCCGAGCGCGGCAGCCTGTCGGCGGCGGCGCGGCAGCTGAAGGTGTCGCCCTCGGCCGTCAGCAAGCTGATGACACGGCTGGAGGCGCGCCTGGGCGTGCAGCTGCTGCGCCGCAGTACGCGCAGCGTGCAGCTGACGCCCGAAGGCGCCCAGCTGTACGAGCGCGGCAAGCGCCTGCTGGCCGATCTGGACGAGCTGGAACGCACCGTGGCCACCGCCGCCACGCCGCGCGGCGCGGTGCGCATCACCGCCAGCACGTCCACCGGCCGCGTGCTGCTGCTGCCGCTGGTGCCCGCGCTGCTGGCGCAGTACCCGCAACTGCAGCTGGACTTGAGCTTCACCGACGAGGTGGTGGACCTGGCCGACAGCGGCATGGACATCGCCGTGCGCTGGGGCGAGCTGCCCGCGTCCGACATGGTGGCGCGGCGCCTGGGCAGCACGCGCCAGGCCATCGTCGCCGCGCCCGCGTACCTGGCCGCGCGCGGCACGCCGCGCCACCCGGCCGAGCTGGGCCGGCACACGCGCCTGGGCTGGAACTACCGCCGCGCCCGCCCGGCGTGGCCTTTTGACGTGGACGGGCGCCGCCTGCAGGTGCACGCTGGCGAGGTGCTGCGCGTGAACGACGGCGACGTGATGCGCCAGCTAGCGCTGGACGGCGCGGGCCTGGCGCGCCTGTCGGTCTACCACGCGTGGGACGACCTGGCCGCGGGCCGGCTGGTGGCGGTGCTGGAGCCGTTCAACACCGGCGAGCTGGAGCCGATCCACGCCATGTACCTGGGCCGCCCCGACCGGCTGCCCGCGCGCACCCGCGCGGTGCTGGACTTTCTGCAGGCGCACGTCGACCTGACGCACGCCGAAGCCCGGTTGCCTGAGGCTTGGCAGCGGGCCGGGGCGCCCTGAGGGGGCATCTGAGGGACATCTGAGGGGCTCGCGCATCGCGCCCGCAGGCCAAGGCGCCAGCACGGCATGACCGGCGCGGCCCTTCGCCCGGCAGATGGCCGCATCACCGAGCCGTGGCCAATCTTGCTTTGACCGTGCTGGTGCGGGCCGGATGAGCCGCCTTGCCCCGGCAACCACCACGCCCTGCCCCGCATCTTTAGTGGTGTTCTTGACCTCTGGCGCACGCCCCACCAGCGCTGGCAGCTATCAATTTCGCAGTAGACGTCAGCACCTTGCGGCGCCATCGCCACAGCGCTGGCCCGCCGCCGGCAGCGCGGCCCGCGCCGCACGGCCGCGCCAGCACGGCGCCCCACCGCACCCCGCTCCAGCGCTCGGCAGCAGGCCCCGCCGTCCACTTGGGTGAAACACTCGGTCTTTACACACCCGCTACCATCGCGCTCGGCCGGCGGCCGGCGCCCAAAACGGCGCGCTGCGCTGTCCGCCGCGAAAGGTTTTCACGATGAGTATTCAACCCCTGATTGGCTTTGCCTGGCTGCTGGTGCTGCAGCTGGTGGGCGAAGTGCTGGCCCGCGTGCTGCACCTGCCATTTCCCGGCCCGGTGATCGGCATGGTGCTGCTGACGCTGGCGCTGCAATCGGATTTCATTCGCGTGCCCGTGGTCGACATGGCGCGCTTTCTGCTGAGCCATTTGTCGCTGCTGTTCGTGCCCGTGGGCGTGGGCGTCATCACCCACCTGGACGTACTGCAGCACTACGGGCTGAAGCTGGCGATGGTGATCGTGCTGTCCACCTGGTTTGGCCTGATCGTCAGCGCGCTCACCCTGCGGGTGCTGATGCGCCACGCGCCGCCGTCGGAGGACGACCCGGAGCCGCCCGGCGAATTCACCGAAACCAGCGTCGCCGCCGCCGAAGGCCAACCCACCCAGGAGCCCGGCCATGCCTGATTTCGTGCAACTGTGGGTTTACCTGTCGTCGGCGCCGCTGGTCGGGCTGACCTCCACCCTGGTCGTCTACCTGCTGGCGCTGGCGTTCTATCAGCGCGTGGGCCAGGCGCCCTGGGCCAACCCGGTGCTGTGGTCCATCGTGGGGCTGGGCGCGGTGCTGCTGATCAGCGGCGTGCCCTACCCCAGCTACTTTGCGGGCGCGCAATTCATCCACTTCCTGCTGGGCCCGGCGGTGGTGGCGCTGGGCGTGCCGCTGTGGGAGCGGCGCACCACGCTGGCCAGCTCCTGGGGGCGGTTTCTGGTGGCCGGGCTGATCGGCGGCACGGCCGCGGCCGCTTCGGCGGTGCTGCTGGGCTGGGCCGTGGGTTTGCCGGGCGACCTGCTGCGTTCGCTGGCGCCCAAATCGGTCACGGCGCCTGTCGCCATGGGCGTGGCCCAGTCGATTGGCGGCGTGCCGGCGCTGGCGGCGGTGTTCGCGGTGCTGACCGGCCTGGTCGGCGCGCTGAGCGGCCGCGCGCTGTTTCGCCTGATGGGCATGAGCGAGTCGCGCCTGGACTGGATGGCGCGCGGCTTTGCCATGGGCACCTCAGCCCACGGGCTGGGCGCGGCGCGCGCGTTGCAGGTCAACGCCGACGCGGGCGCCTACGCCGGGCTGGCGCTGGGCCTGCAGGTGCTGCTGGGCTCGCTCATCATTCCGCTGGTGGCGCACTGGTTCTTCTGACGGCGCGCCGCATGGGCCGCCGCCGCGCTGCCTTCGCGCTGGACCGGTGATGATCAAAAACGCACGCTGGCGCCCATCCAGCCTGCGCTGGAAGCTACTCTTTATATAGCAACCCAGCTCAGCGCATCTGGAACAGCTCTTGGTGCCAGCGGCCCTGCGGCAGGCCGTGGGCGACCATGTCGCGCTGCAAAGCCTGGCCGAACCCGGCGGGGCCGCAGAACCACACGCTGGCCGCGCGCCATTCGGGCACGGCCGCGCGCAGGCGGTCGCCGGTCAGCCGGCCGTCGCGCGCGTCGACCAGCACGTGCAGGTCGATACCGGCGGCGCGGGCGTCGTCCGCCAGCAGCGCCAGCGCCTGCGGGTCTTCTTCGCGCGTGGTGTGAAACAGGGTGACGGGCACGCGCGGCGTGCCGGGCGCAGCGGGCGCGGCGGGCGTGGCCTGGGCCAGCTGGTGCATGCGGGCGATGAAGGGCGTGATGCCGATGCCGCCGCCCACCCAGATCTGCCGCGCCGCGCTGTCGTCGAAGGTGAAGCAGCCGTAGGGCCCCTCCACCTGCACGGGCAGGCCGGGGCGCAAGGTCTGGTGCAGCGCGCGGGTGTGGTCGCCCAGCGCCTTGGTGACAAAGCGGATCTGCCGGTCGGCCGCGTTCCAGGCCGAGGCGATGGTGTAGGGGTGGGCGCCTTCGCGCGGGTCGCTGGTGACGAAGGCGAACTGCCCAGCGGCGTGCCCCGGCCAGCCGGGCGCCAGGCTCAGCGTGGTGCGGGTGGCGCGCAGGGGCTCGAAATAACGCACGTCGGCCACCTCACCGGCCACGGTGCGCGAGCGGCCCACGCGCCCGCTGAGCACCCACGCGCCGGCCACGGTGCCCGCCAGCATCAGCCCCGCCGTCAGCCAGCCCACGGGCTGCGTCCAGTAGTCCCACTTCAGCAGCACGGCGGCGTGGAACACCAGCACCAGGTAGGGCACGACCATCCAGCGGTGCGTTTTCGCAAACCAGCGGTAGGGAATGCGCTTGAGCAGCGCCACGGCGATGAAGGCCACGGCGGCGTAGAAGGCCCATTCGCCCACGTCCTCCGCCAGGTGGCGCTGCCCGTCGAACCAGGCGCGCAGCGGGTCGGTGATGGGCTCGCGCGGGCCGCGCGCCGGGCGCGTCAGCCAGCCCCAGCCCACCATCCACTTGGTGCCCTGGGCCAGCCACCAGTGCGCCACCGCCGCGACCAGCGCGGTGATGCCCAGCCATTTGTGCAGGCGGTACATCTTGTCCAGCCCGTTAAGCAGTTTGTCGGCCCAGCGCGGGCGCACCGCCAGCACCATGGCAAAACTCATCGCGGCCATCGCCAGCACGCCGGTGAGCTGGATGGCCGCGCTGCGGAACGCGAAATACTCAAACGGCCGGGGCCACAGGGCGTCGGCCAGAAACCAGCTGCCGGCAGCCAGCAGCAACAAGGCCCCAAGGGCACGGTAGATGTTCTTCATTGCAAGGTCCAATCGCCCACACAGGGCGTAGGGTCATTGTCGTACCCGCGACTGAACGCCACCTGAACGCCGCGTCTGCGCCTGGTCAAGCCGGGCGTGCCACGCGCGCAGGCACAATCCCGGGGTGTCTTTGCTCACCGCTCAGGAGGATTTGGTCATGGTGGAACGCGCGATGTGCGACGTGCTGGTGATTGGTGGCGGCCCCGCCGGTTCGACCATTGCCACGCAGCTGGTGCGGCAGGGGCGCAGCGTGGTGATGCTGGAGAAAGACCACCACCCGCGCTTTCACATTGGCGAATCGCTGCTGCCGGGCAACGTGGCGCTGTTCGACAAGCTGGGCGTGCGCGAGCAGATCGACCGCATCGGCATGCCCAAGTTCGGCATCGAATTTGTGCCGCAAGAAGGCCCCGAGCGCAGCTACGTCGACTTTGCCGAGGGCTGGGATCCGTCCAAGGGCCAGGCCTGGCAGGTGCGCCGCTCGGACATGGACGAGATCCTGTTTCGCCACGCTGGCCAGCAGGGCGCGCTGACGCTGGAAGGCGCGCAGGTGCGCCAGGTCACGTTTGACAAAGACGGCGCCGACGTCATCGCGCAGATGGAAGACGGCAGCCAGCGCCAGTGGCGCGCGCGCTTCGTGGTGGACGCCAGTGGCCGCGACACGCTGCTGGCCAACCAGTTCAAGACCAAGCACAAGAACGACCGCCACAACAGCACGGCGCTGTTCGGCCACTTCCGCCACGCACGGCGCCTGCCGGGCAAGCGCGAGGGCAACATCAGCATCTGCTGGTTTGAGCACGGCTGGTTCTGGTTCATCCCGCTGGCCGACGGCACCACCAGCGTGGGCGCGGTGTGCTGGGCGTACTACCTGAAGGCGCGCGACAAGCCGCTCAAAGACTACTTTTTCGACACGCTCAAGCTCTGCCCCGAGCTGCATGACCGCCTGAAAGACGCCGAACTGGTGGACGACAAGGTGCACGCCACGGGCAACTTCTCTTACAGCAGCGACCGCGCCACGGGCGAACGCTATCTGATGATCGGCGACGCCTACACCTTCATCGACCCGATGTTTTCATCCGGCGTGTTTTTGGCGATGCAGGCGGGCTTTGACGGCGCCGAGCTGGTGGCCACCGCGCTGGACCGCCCGGCCGATTACCCGGCCGCGCGCACCGCGTTTGAAGAGCGCATGCGCGTGGGCCCGCGCGACTATTCGTGGTTCATCTACCGGTCGACCAACCCGACGATCCGCGACATGTTCATGCACCCCAAGAACATCTTCAAGGTCAAGCAGGGGCTGATGTCGCTGCTGGCCGCCGACATCCACCACGGCCCGGCGTACCGCCAGTCGCTGCGCATGTTCAAGGTGGTGTATTACTTCGTCAGCCTGACGCACCCGGTGCGCAGCTGGCGCGGCTGGCGCCGCCGCCGCGTGAACATTGCCGACCACGGCAAGCTGCGCGGCGAGACGATTCAGACTTGAAGCCGGGGCGGCCAGCACCGCCGATTGCTTCGTATTTGATAGCTGCCAGCGCTGTATGCACCGGCGCTGGCAGCTGTTTTTAATTGAGAAGCGGAAGGCGCGAGAGCGGCAGCGCGTGGCACGCCGCGCCGGGCGTGCCCATCCCACCCACACCAACTTACGCCAGCTCGCCCTTGACCCACTCCGCAAACGCCACCGACACGGTGTGCGTGGGCACGGCCACCACGGCGGGCAGCTCGTAGGGGTGGGCGTCCAGCAGCGCGGCTTCCAGCGCGGCGTAGTGCGCCTCGGTGGTTTTGAAGACCACGCGCCATTCGGGCGTGGCCTGCAGCGCGCCCTGCCAGCGGTACACGCTGCTTTCAATGCGCTCGATCTGCGCGCAGGCGGCCAGGCGCTGCTCGACCAGCAGCTGCGCCAGCCGGTCGGCGTCGGCGCGTTCGGCCACGGTGGTGCTGACCAGCAGGATATCGGTCAAATCAGCCTCCAGCGCGCGGCCATCAAGCGTGGGCAGCTACTTTTTCAGTAGCGTTAATGCCAATCTTGTCCAGCGCGGCCTGCAGCTGGGCCACGCTGCGGTCCACGTTGGCCCACTTGTCCAGCCCGAACAGGCCGACGCGGAAGGTGCGGAAATCGGCCGGCTCGTCGCACATCAGCGGCACGCCAGCAGCCGCCTGAATGCCCACGGCCAGGAATTTTTTGGCGTTCTGCACGTCCGGGTCGGTCGTGTAGCTGACGACGACGCCCGGCGCCTTGAAGCCCTCGGCCGCCACGCTGGGCAGGCCGCGGCTTTCAAACAGCGCGCGCACCTTTTGGCCCAGCGCGATCTGCTGCTGGCGCACCGCCTCAAAGCCGCGCGCCTTGGTTTCGGCCATGTTGTGGCGCAAGTCGAGCAGGGCCATGGTGGGCATGGTGGCGTGGTAGGCGTGGCTGCCGGTTTCGTACGCCTGCATGATCTGGTGCCACTTCTTCAAGTCGGCGGCAAAGCTGGTGCTGGTGGTACCTTCCATCGCCTGCAGCGCGCGCGCCGACAGGCAAATCATGGCGCAGGCGGGCGAGCTGCTCCAGCCCTTTTGCGGCGCGCTGATCAGCACGTCTACGCCCACGGCCCGCATGTCGACCCACATGGCGCCCGAGGCAATGCAGTCCAGCACGAACAGGCCGCCGGCGGCGTGCGTGGCGTCGGCCACCTGCTTGAGGTAATCGTCCGGCAGGATCATGCCGCTGGCCGTTTCCACGTGCGGGGCAAACACCACGGCGGGCTTCACGCGGGCGATGGTGGCCACCACCTCGTCGATGGGCGCGGGCACCCAAGGCGCCTGCGCGCCGTCGCCGGTGCGGCGGGCTTTCAGCACGGTGATGTGGTCGGGCGCGGTGATCTTGCCCATCTCCAGGATCTGGCTCCAGCGGTAGCTGAAAAAGCCGTTGCGCAGGATGAGCACGGGCTGATCGGTGGCGAACTGGCGCGCCACCGCTTCCATGCCAAAGGTGCCGCTGCCGGGCACCAGGGCCACCGCGTCGGCGTGGTAGACCTCTTTGAGCAGCGCGTTGATGTCGTTCATCACGCCCTGGAACTTCTTGGACATGTGGTTCAGCGCGCGGTCGGTGTAGACGACCGAGAATTCAAGCAGGCCATCGGGATCGATGTCGGGCAAAAGTCCGGGCATGGGGGTCTCCTGTAAGCGATGATCGGCGCCTCACGCCGACCTGAAACAATTCACTGTACACGCAAGCGACGCTGCCCGCGCACCATGGACATTCCCTCACTGGCCCTGGCCTTTGGCAAGAGCTTTCTGCTCGCCCTGGCGGCGGTGCTGCCGATTCTGAACCCGCCCGCATCGGCCCCCATCTTCGTCAACCTGACGCGCGGGCTGGACCGCTCTACCCGCATCGCGCTGGCCCAGCGCATTGGCCGCAATGCCGCGCTGATGCTGATGGGCGCCATGCTGGTGGGCACCTACGTGCTCGACTTTTTCGGCGTGTCGCTGCCCATCGTGCGCGTGGCCGGCGGCCTGATCGTGGCCGTCACCGCCTGGAAGATGCTCTACGCGCAGCAGGTGCACAACGAAGACAAGGCGCAGATGGCCGAATCGCTGACGCAGGACAACGTGCGCATCCAGGCCTTCTACCCCATGACCTTCCCGCTGACCTGCGGGCCGGGCTCCATCTCGGCGGCCATCACTGTGGGCGCGGCGCTGCACAGCAAGCACTGGGCCGCATCGGCCGCCAACTTTGCGGGCGGCCTGGCCGCCATGGTGGCGGTTGGCGTGCTGATCATGCTCACCTTCCGCTACGCCGGGCGCATCCTGCGGCCGCTGGGCGAAGTGGGTTTGGTCGTGTTTCTGCGCCTCACCGCCTTCATCCTGCTGTGCGTGGGCGTGCAGATTCTGTGGGACGGGGCGCGCGAGCTGATCAGGGGGCTGTAGACGCGACGGGCGGCGAACGCCAGAGGCCGCAGACGGCCACCGACACCCTGGCGCCCGCTTGCGCCTGACCGCCGAAGCAGGCGCAGGCGCAGGCGAAACTAAACCGGCATGGCCGCGTATTCGGCGATGCGCTGCTTGTAGTTATCGGGCGTATGGCTCCAACGATCAGGGTCGTTGTATTCAAAATCTGCACCCACTTCGCCGTTGCGAGAGATTCGGATCATGCACTTGAGCCAGCCTCGACCGTTCGGGTTCTCCGCCCTCATAACCGCATGCAGTTGCTTTAATGACTTCAGATTCGATGCAGCCGGCGACACCATCAGGCATTTTCCTTGAATGTCATAAGAATAGCCGCCCAAACTGACACCCCCATTCCCCACTTCGCCTATTAGCACGAGTTTCTGCCAACCCTCTTGCTCGACGACATAGGCGTCTTGCAGCATGTCTTTGCATAGCTGTACCAACGCCTTGTCTTTCGTCATACGTGCCGATCCGAGTAGATTTACACCGGCATGGCCGCGTACTCGGCGATGCGCTGTTGGTAATTATCAGGCGTATGACTCCAGCGATCAGGGTCGTTGTACTCAAAATCCGCACCCACTTCACCGTTGCGTGAGATACGGATCATGCATTTGAGCCAGCCTCGACCGCTGGGGTTTTCGGCCTTCATGGTGTCGTGCAGAGACTTCAGCTTATCGAGATTGCGAGGTGCCGGCGCCACCAGCAAGCACTTGCCATCCAAGTCGTAAGAGTAGCCATGCATACCTCTGTCGCCATCGTTGACCTCATCGATCAGGACAAGCTTTTGCCAACCTTGCTGTTCCACGATTTCTGGATCGTCCAAGAGCGTCTTGCACAAATCAATCAAGGCTTCGTCTTTGGTCATTCAATATCCCGAGTTCGGAGCCTCACACCGGCATGGCTGCGTATTCGGCAATGCGTTCTTTATAGTTGTCGGTGGTGTGCTCCCAGCGTTTGGCGTCGTTGTACTCGAAGTCGGCACCAATTTCACCATTGCGTGAGATGCGAATCATGCATTTGAGCCAGCCGCGACCATTCGGATTGTCCGCTTTCATGACGGCGTAAAGCGCTTGAACCGGGTCGGTACTGAAGTCGATCGATGGCGCCGTCAGCTTCCCTGAGCCGCTCAGGTCATAGGAATAGCCGAATACGCTGGTAGAGTCATCATCGACCTCGCAAATCAAAACCAGCTTTTGCCAGCCATTCTGAGATGTCAACTTAGAATCTCGTAGAAACGCCTTGCACAGATCAATCAGTGCTTCATCTTTAGTCATTGAAAACTCCCATCAAAAATACTTGCGATCGAAAGTTTGTGCGGTCTTGTTGCTAAACTCCTTGAATACTTCGCGCGCAACATTTCCGTCTGAGTCCATGAGCCGATAACTCACCTTAACCTTATCTGGTCTAGTTGAGTTACCCACCAACTGAATATCGACCTCAACAGACCCGCCCTTCTTGGTGATCCAGTCCGCCCATTCATTCTCCACCTTCTTGAACGCACTGTTATTGAAGTTGGCGTTCTGCGGGAACATGTTCTTGATGCCTTGGTCACCCGCGAAACGGTGGCCGATCAGGTGGCCGCCGACATCATCTGCACCGCCGCGCGCGCCGGCCTTGGCTTGGTCTTTGATCTCATCAGACAAGCGCTTGGCGCCTGAGAACACCTCGTTCAGCGTGGCCTTGGCGCCAATGGTGTCACCGGCGGCGTTTTGCGTCCAGGTGATGTGGTTCTTGCCCACGGTGCTGCTGACCTGGTTGACGCCCACGCGGGCAAAGTCGTCCAGCTTGGTTTTAAGCGGCTCGACGGCGTTGCGCAGGCCGTCGGGCAGTTTGTCCAGCGGTACGGCGCCGATGGCGCCGCGCAGCTTTTCCATGGCCGGGCCGATGGCCTTGGCCACTTCTGGGCTGGCCTTGGCGGCCTCCACGGCCTTGGCCAGCGTTTGGGCATAGCGGCCCAGCTTGCCGAGCTTGGCGGCGTCGCCCACGTACGGAACGATGCTGATGGCGCTGATGCCCGCGCCGACGAAGTCGCCCCGGAACAGCGAGATCAGGCCGCTGGCGCCGTCGGAGATGGGTGTGGGGTCAAAGATGCCTGCAATGTCCAGGCCCATCTGGGTGATGTCCAGCGCCAGGTCGGCCGGATCGACCTTGCTGGCGGCGCCCGCGTCGTCGGCGGCGCGGGCGGGGGTGGATGGCGTGGGTGTCTGTCGGGTGACGTGGTTGGCAACGGCGTTCATGCGGCGCACTCCGGGTCAAGAGGAAGTGCGGCTATTGCACCCGTTCATGCTGCGCTGCGCCATTCGGCACGTTACCAGCTGGGAGTGTTACCAGCTAGGGTAGCTACCAGGGTGCGCGGTACAAGCTGCCGCTCTGGCCGTCGCTCATTTGCTTTTACTTCGATAGCCGGCAGCGCTCAACCCATAAGGGCTGACGCAGTGTTTGGCTCAGAGCTCCGCGGAGCGCTCAGCTGGCGGCGCAGGGGGCATAGCGTTCTCTTCGCACCCACCGCCAAATCAACCCAACACCATTAAACTCGCATTCCCGCCCGCTGCCGCGGTGTTGACGCTCACCGAATGCTCCACCAGCAGCCGCTCCAGCGGCACGGTGGTGCTGCCGGGGGCCATCACCGTCAGGCCGACGATGGGGCCGGGGCGTTGGGCCAGGGTGTGTTGCACGGCCAGGGCTTCTTCGGGCTCGCCGTGCAGCAGCACGGCGTCAAATTCAGCCTCGGGCGCGCGCCAGTCGGGTGTCAGGGCGATGTGGGCGAGCAGGTCCACCGGCAGTTGCGCCCAGCCGGCGGCGGTGGCGGCGTCGGCGGGCCAGACGGCGGTGGCGCCCACGGCGCGGACGGCGGCCAGTTGGGTGATGCGGTCGGGCCACTGGCTGGCCAGGCACAACACGCGGCGGCGCGGGGCCAGGGCGTAGCTGTTGCGTTCGCCCGTGGGGCCGTCCAGCGCATGGGGCGGTGCGCCCAGCGGGGTGACGGCGCCGGGCAGCGCGGCTTGCAGGTGGCCGGCGGTGTCGGCGCAGTCGGCCAGGCCTTTGTCTTGCAATTGTTTTTGTAGCTGCTCGCGCCCGTCTGGCGGGCGCTGGGCGGTGTTTTTATCTTCAACCGGGGTGTGGCCGAAGGCGGCGACGGCGCGCTGCGCGGCGTCGACCGGCTGGCGCGCCAGCAGGCGCAGCAGGTACAGCGGGCCGCCGGCCTTGGGGCCGGTGCCGGACAGGCCTTCGCCGCCAAAAGGCTGCACGCCGACCACGGCCCCGACCATGTTGCGGTTGACGTACAGGTTGCCCGCCTGCACGCGCCCGGCCACGCGGGCAATGGTTTCGTCGATGCGGGTATGCACGCCCGCCGTCAGGCCGTAGCCGGTGGCGTTGATGGCGTCGATCAGCGCGTCCAGCCCCGCACGGGGGTAGCGCAGCACGTGCAGCACGGGGCCGAAGACTTCGCGCTGCAGCTGGTGCAGGTGGTCAATCTCGATCAGCGTGGGCGCGATGAAGGTGCCATGTTCTGTGGCCGCCGCGTCCACGGGCGGCTGGTGCACGGCGTGGCCGCTGGCGCGCAGGGTATCGATGTGGCGCTGGATGCCCGCCTGCGCTTCGGCGTCGATCACGGGGCCGATGTCGGTGGCCAGGGCACGCGGGTCGGCCACGCGGGCTTCGGCCATGGCGCCTTGGAGCATGGCGATGGTGCGGTCGGCCACGTCGTCCTGCAGGCACAGCACGCGCAGGGCCGAGCAGCGCTGCCCGGCCGAATCAAACGCCGAGGCCATCACGTCTTGCACCACCTGCTCGGCCAGGGCCGAGCTGTCGACGATCATGGCGTTTTGCCCGCCGGTTTCGGCGATCAGCGGCACGGGTTGGCCGCCGGGGTTCAGGCGCCGGGCCAGCTGGCGCTGCAGCAGGCGCGCCACTTCGGTGGAGCCGGTGAACATCACCCCGCGCACGCGCGCATCGCCCACCAGCGCGGCGCCCACGCGGGCACCGTCGCCGGGCAGCAGTTGCAGCGCGGCGCGCGGCACGCCCGCATCCAGCAGCGTGCGCACGGCGGCGTGGGCGATCAGCGGGGTTTGCTCGGCCGGCTTGGCCAGCACCACGTTGCCCGCGGCCAGCGCCGCGGCGACCTGGCCGGTGAAGATGGCCAGCGGAAAGTTCCACGGGCTGATGCACACCACCGGGCCCAGCGGGGCGTGAGTGGCGTTGTCCAGCTGGGTGGCGGCCTGGTGCGCGTAGAAGCGCAAAAAGTCGATGGCTTCGCGCACTTCGGCGATGGCGTTGGGCCAGCTTTTGCCGGCCTCGCGCACCAGCAGGCCCATCAGCTGCGGCATATCGGCCTGCAGCGCGTCGGCGGCGCGGTTCAGGGCGGCGGCGCGCTCAGCCGGGGGGGCGGCGGCCCAGGCGGCGGCGTGCGCCTGGGCGGCGGCCAGGGCGTGGGCGATGTCGGCATCCGACGCGTCGGCCACGTGGCCCACCACGTCGCGCTGATCGGCCGGGTTGCGCACGGGCGCGGCGGGCAGGGGCGCGGCCGCGTCGTGCATCAAAGGGGCAGCCAGCGCTGGCTGCACCTGCGCCGGCAGCAATGCTTTTGATAGCAAATGCAGTGCATCTTCATCACTCAAATCCATACCCGCCGAGTTCAGCCGCGCGGCGCCGTACAGCGCGGCGGGCAGCGGTATGCGCGGGTGCGGCGCGCCGGGGGGCGCGCCTTCGCGCTGGGCGGTGTGGGCCACGGTTTGCACCGGGTCTTCGATGAGCGTGTCGATGGGCACCTGCGCGTCGGCGATGCGGTTGACGAACGAGGTGTTGGCGCCGTTTTCCAGCAGGCGGCGCACCAGGTAGGCCAGCAGCGTTTCGTGCGTGCCCACGGGGGCGTAGATGCGGCACGGGCGGCCCAGGCCGCCTTGGGCCACCGGGCGCACTACCTGCTCATACAGCGGCTCGCCCATGCCGTGCAGGCACTGGAATTCGTACTGTGGGGGCGCGTCGTCGGGGCCGGCCACTTCTTCGGCCATTTTCGCGATGGCCGCGACGGTGTGCGCGTTGTGCGTGGCGAACTGCGGGTAGATGGCGTCGGGCGCGGCCAGCAGCGCGCGGGCGCAGGCCAGGTAGCTGACGTCGGTGTGCGGCTTGCGCGTGTACACGGGGTAGTCGGCCTGGCCGTCCACCTGCGCGCGCTTGATCTCGCTGTCCCAGTACGCGCCCTTGACCAGCCGCACCATCAGGCGGTGGCCGCTGCGGCGGCCCAGCTCGACCAGCCAGTCGATCACGCGCGGGCAGCGCTTCTGGTACGCCTGGATGACAAAGCCAATGCCGTCCCAGCCCGCCAGCTCGGGCGCGAAGCACAGCTTTTCCAGCAGGTCCAGCGACAGCTCCAGCCGGTCGGCCTCTTCGGCGTCGATGTTCAGGCCGATGTCGTGCCCGCGCGCGCGCACCGCCAGCGCCAGCACGCGCGGGTACAGCTCGGCCATCACGCGGGCGCGCTGCGCGCGGCTGTAGCGCGGGTGCAGCGCCGACAGCTTGATGGAAATGCCCGGCCCGCCGACCACGCCGCGCCCGGCGCTGGCCGCGCCAATGGCGTCGATGGCCTGCTCGTAGCTGGCCAGGTAGCGCGCCGCATCATGGGCCGTCAGCGCGGCTTCGCCGAGCATGTCGTAGCTGTAGCGAAAGCCCTGCGCCTCGTGCGGGCGGGCGTTCTTCAGCGCCTGGCCAATCGTTTCGCCGGTGACGAACTGCTCGCCCATCATGCGCATGGCCATGTCCACCGCCTTGCGGATCAGCGGCTCGCCGCGCTGGCCGATCAGCCGCGTCAGCGACTGGCCGAGTGTGCGTTCGCTGTGCGTGGCCACCAGCTTGCCGGTGATCAGCAAGCCCCAGGCCGCCGCGTTGACGAACAGCGAAGGGCTTTGCCCCAGGTGCGCCTGCCACTGCCCGCCGCTGATCTTGTCGCGGATCAGTGCGTCGCGCGTGGCGGCGTCGGGAATGCGCAGCAGCGCCTCGGCCAGGCACATCAGCGCCACGCCTTCGTGCGACGACAGCGAAAACTCCTGCAGCAGCCCCTGCACCAGCCCGGCGCGCCCCACGGCCCGCTTGCGCTGGCGCAGTGCCTGCGCCAGCTGAAAGGCCAGCGCATGCGCGCCCTCGGCCTGCGCCGGCCCCAGTTGCGCGCGCGCCAGCAGGGGCGCCAGCGCCTCGGCCTCGGGCAGGCGCGTGGCGGCGGTGATCGCGGCGCGCAGCGGGGTTTGCGGGCGCACGTCGGCGCGCAGGGCGGCGAAGGGGTCGCCCGCCGCAGAGGCGGCGGCGTGGCTAAGACCGGCAGGCGAAGTGGCGGTGGCGGGCATGGCGGCGGCGGTAAAAGAAGGGTCTGAGGGGTGTGAAGAAGCAGGCAACGGAGGGCGGCTGCGCAGGCCGCACGACGCGCCTTGCGCCACCCGCAATCCCACCATTGTTCTGGCGAATTGACTGAGTTATTCGCTGTATTGACGGCATTGCACCGACTAATATTCAGCCATGCAGCCCACCGACACCCCGCTTGACCGCATCGACCTGCGCATCCTGGACGCGCTGCAGCGCGACGGCCGCCTGTCCAACCTGAAGCTGGCCGAGCAGGTCGCCCTGTCGCCCACCGCCGTGCTGGCGCGCGTGCAGCGGCTGACCAAGGCCGGCTACATCGAAGGCTACGCCGCGCGGCTCAACCCCGAAAAGCTGGGGCGCGGGCTGGTGGTGTTTGTCGAAGTGCTGCTGGACCGCACCACGCCGCACGTGTTCGACGCCTTCAAGGCCGCCGTGCAGGTGCACGAAGACATTCTGGAATGCCACATGGTGGCGGGTGGCTTTGACTATCTGGTGAAGACCCGCGTGGCCGACATGGCCGCCTACCGCACCTTTGCGGGCCAAGTGCTGTGGCAGCTGCCCGGCGTGCGCGAGACGCGCACCTATGCGGTGATGGAGGAGGTGAAATCGACCACGGTGCTGCCGCTGGGGCCCGTTCGCGGTGCGTGACAGCGGCGGTGGCTGCGGCGCCTGCACAAGCGATTCACTTGATACAAAATTGGCTGCCAGCGCAGTTGCCACCAGCGCTGGCAGCTATGTTATTTATAGTGCAGCATGAGAATCATCGTCATCGGCACCAGCGGATCGGGCAAGTCCACCTTGGCTGCTGAGCTGGCGCGCGTGCTGCACTTGCCGCGCACCGAGCTGGACGCGCTGTACTGGGGCCCCGGCTGAGCGCCCAACCCTACCGAACAATTCCTGGCCGACGTGCAAGCCGCCGCTGCGGGCGAGCGCTGGGTGATGGACGGCAACTACAGCGCCGCGCGCGAGCTGATCTGGCCGCGCGCCACGCACATCGTGTGGCTGAACTACAGCCGCCCGCGCGTGTTCGCTCAGGTGCTGCAGCGCACGTTGCAGCGCGGCTGGAGCCGCGCGCCCTTGTGGGCGGGCAACCGCGAATCCCTGCGCACGGCGTTTTTCTCGAAAGACAGCATCCTGCTGTGGTCGCTGACCACCTTCACCAAGAACCGGCGGCGCTATGCGGATCTGCGCGCCAGCGGTGCCTATGCGCAGGCGCAGTGGGTGGAGCTGCGCACGCCGCGGCAGGCGCGCGCCTGGGTGGCCGACCTGGCCCGCCGGGGCTGAAAGCGCGGCGCGCGGCGACTGGCCGGGCCAAAGCGTTTCGTGCGCGGCGCACGGGCCGTGGCGTCTCGCACGCAGCACACGCGCCTTGGCTGCGGCGCTACCGTGCGGTGACCCGCGCGCGCAGATTCGGGTCGTCCGCGCGCACGGCCTCCACCACGCCGCGGCGGTTGAAGACAACGTGGAATTCCTCGCCACGGCTGCGCCAATACTTCCACACGCGGCTGTCCAGGCTAGGCGTTTCGCTGGCGATGGGGTAGCCCTGCGACATGATGACCTGCTCGCGCGTCATGCCCAGGCGCACGCGGCTGGCGCGCACGGCCTGTTGCACGGCGGGCGGGGCGCTGCGCAGGCGGCGCTGCGGGTTGGTGGGCACGACGTAGCGGTGCGCGAAGGCGCCCATGTCCACCTCGCGGCTGTAGTCGTTGCCAAGGTCCTGCTTTTCGCCGTTCATCAGCGTGTGCACGCGGTAGCGGCCATAGCCGGTGATTTCCACCGGCGTGCCGGCTGGAAGCACGCGCTGCGCGCTTTCGTAGTTGATGTCGCTGATCCAGCCGCCGTCGGTGCGCATGTTGCAGCACAGCCAGCCGTTGAAGTTGGATTGCGCCGGTGCGGCGGTGCACGCCAGCAGCAGCGCCCCGGCCAGCGCCCACGGGCGCACGGCGGCGCGTTCACGAAGCATTTTCATCGTTACCCCCCTCGGTTCAGGTGCCACACAAGCGGCCCATTCTGAAGGGGTTTCGCGGGGTTTTGAAGACCGACATGAAGTGGGGGACTATGGCCGTGTTGAGCGCAACAGCGGAAGATCGGGCACACAAGGAGATGAAATGACAAGCAAAGAAGCGCTGGAACGCTGGCCCTGTGAAGTGCTGGCGGAATGGCTCACTGCCACCACAGGCGATGCCTGCACGTTCGTGCGCAGCTCGGATGCGCCGGACGTGATTTACGAGTTTCGAGGCCGAACCCTGTCAATGGAGGTCACGATGGCGTTTGCCGACCAAGAACACCACGCCAAATTCGTCTTCAAAGGCATGGGGCCTTGGGATGGCGAGGCGCCGGATGAGCGCCTGGCCCAAGACATCCTGCGGTGCGTAGCCAAAAAGTCGATCAACCAGTACGGCGAGAACGTCCTGTTGGTCGTGCGGGTGCCACCGTCGGTCACCGCATTCGAAGAGCTGTGCACCGCCTTGGCAGAACTAGCTGTTCCTCAAGACACCCCTTTCGCTGGCATCTATGTAGTGGGCAACTTCCCGATGACCAGTCGAAGCGAGGGCGGGATTCGCGTGCTGCCCCTGCTCGCACTGGCAGGAACCGTCAGCGCCTAGCCGCGCCGCCGCATCAAGGTGCTTTTGCCGAACAGGCTTTCCACCAAATCCACCGCCAGTTCGGCCGTGCGGTTGTGGGTGTCGTAGGCGGGGTTGATTTCGACGATGTCCAGCGACGCCATTCGGCCCGTGTCGGCCACCATTTCCATGCACAGCTGCGCTTCTCGGTAGGTGGGGCCGCCGCGGATGGTGGTGGCCACGCCGGGGGCGATGTCGGGGTCGAGAAAGTCCACGTCTAGGCTGACGTGCAGGTGCGTGCCCGGCGCCATGTCGGCCAGCGCGCGTTCCATGGTGGCGCGCATGCCGTGCTCGTCGATGTAGCGCATGTCGAAGACGTCGATACCGGCCTGGTGCACCAGCTGCTTTTCGCCCTCGTCCACGCTGCGGATGCCGATCTGGCGCAGGTCGCGCGGGCTGAGTGCCGGGTGCGCGGCGGAGAAGCCGCCCAGGCCCACGAGTTCGGGCGGGCCGTCGCCGCACAGGCTGGCCACGGGCATGCCGTGCAGGTTGCCGCTGGGGGTGAGCGCGGCGGTGTTGAAGTCGGCATGCGCGTCGAACCACAGCACGCGCAGGGGCACGCCCCGGTCGGCGCAATGGCGCGCCACGGCGCTGATGCTGCCCATGGCCAGGCAGTGGTCGCCGCCCATCATCACCGGCACGCAGCCTGCGTGCAGCTGGGCCAACACGGCGTGGTGCACGGCACGGTTCCATTCAATGACTTCGCCCAGGTGGCGAAAGCCGTTGACGGGCGGCTGCCAAGGGTTGGGCGGGCCGGCCAGGTTGCCGATGTCGTGCACAACCAGGCCCAGCGCGGCCAGCGCCTCGGCAATGCCGGCCACGCGCAGCGCCTCGGGGCCCATGCTGGCGCCACGCGCGCCGGCGCCGACGTCGGTGGGGGCGCCGATCAGCGCAATGGGATGGGCGGATGAAGGGGTTGCGACTGCGTCTGTCATATGACAAATCCGTGAATAGGAAGTCTTCCCGATGGGAACGCCACTGCTATGCAAGCCGCAGCGCGATCCCTACAGTTTGCCGTGTTCCTGGCTGCGCCGCGCGCGGCCTGCTCGCGGCGCAACGGCGCTGCACCTGCCCCTTCAGGAGTACCGCCCATGTCCGGCCCCATTCAGACCAACCCCTCGCCGCCGCGCAGTCCCGCGCCCACGCTGACACCCGACCGCGCGACCGGCGCAGGTCCACGCGGCGCGCCGCAAGCCGGTGGTGATCAGTTGACCATTCCGTCTGCCACACCCGGCTATGAGCAGCAGTACACGGTGCGCAGCGGCGACACGCTGAGCGCGATAGCCGAGCGCCACCACCTCAAGCTGAGCGAGCTGCTGGCGGCGAATCCGCAGTTCGATCCGAACAGCGTGGGCAACGGCATCGACTTCCAGCGCGGCGCGCCCGGCACGTGGGACGCCGACGCGATCTTCGCGGGCGACCAGATCCAGCTGCCACCGTCCGCGCAGCCTCCCGCACCAGCACCAGCACCAGCACCAGCACCAGCACCAGCACCAGCACCAGCACCAGCACCAGCACCAGCACCGACGCCAGTGCCTGCGCCCAGCCCGGCACCGGCCCCCACACCCGCGCCGCCGACTGCCCCTGCGCCACAACCGACGCCGACACCCCAGCCCGGCCCATCGCCCACGCCCCGGCCCACGCCCCGGCCCACGGCGCCCACAGTGCCACCGACCGTGCCGCCGCAAGGGCCGCCCGTTTTCCCGGTGCCGCCCCCAGCCGGGCCGCAGCCGCCGGTGCAAGGCCCCAAGCCGCCAGCACCCGACCGGGCGCGGGTGGACCAGGCCGTGTCCGACATCCGCGAGCGGATGCGCGGCAGCTTCTTCAACCCCGTGGGCGCGGACGACGTCAAGGCCGTGCAAGACACCATCGGCGGCCTGCCCCGGCTTGACGCCAGCGCGACGGTGAAGGCGCTCTCGGACGACGAACTGCGCAACCTGGCCAGCGAAGTCAACGACGGCAGCTGGATTGGCGGCGGGCTGAACAAGGACGATAAAACGGCCTTCTTCGACACCATGGCCAAGCAACTGGACGCCACGCAGCTGGCGCGGCTGACCACGGCGTTCGACACCACCCAGAAGGGCATGGGCCTGGGCAAGCTGGATTCGTCCGACGACGTGGCCGCGCTGGGCGCCGCCGTGGGCCGCCATGCGTCCATCGCCACCAAGCAGGACTACATCAAGGCGCTGAGCGCCAACGGCGCCCTGACCGACCAGGCCCGCGTGACGGGCACCTCGATGGGCACCACCATGACCCAGATGTCCGACCCGCAGGCGCGCGCGGCCGCCGAGGTGCTGGCCAGCATGGGCGGCAGCCCCACGGCGGCGGGCAAGGCGCTGGAATCGCTGACCACCGAGCAGCTCAACGCCGTGGTCAACGCCGCGGCCGACCCCAGCATGACCACCACCACGTCGCCCATGGGCGGCGGCGCGGTGTCCAGCCACTACGACACGGCCACTTTCCGCAAGCTGATGGAAGTGGCGGGCAAAACCGACAGCGCGGACCTGAAGGCGCGTGTGTTTGCCGCCGGGGCCAACGTGCTGAAAGAGGCCGAATCGGGCAACTTCTTCGCCCCCGTGCTGGCCGACACCGCCGCGATGCGCGCCGGGATGAACCAGCTGCTGATGAGCGATGTGAACGGCGTGGTGGGCGAGCTGGCGTCCAACGCCGAAACGCGCGACGGCACGGCGCTGGCAATCTACGCCAAGTCCGCGCTGAACGCCAAGGAATTCGACCAGCTGGGCGCGGTGCAGGCGCGGCTGTCACTTGGCAACGATCTGAAAAGCGACCCGATGCGGTCTTTCGCGGCCACCACCCAAGCCGCCGACGGCACCGACCGCTATCTGAACGCCGAGCGCCTGGGCTACTTTGCCGGCGCCATGAATGCGGCCACGCGCTCGATCTCCGGCGACGCGGCCAAGCAGGCCGAGCTGACCAACGCCGTCATCAAAAGCGGCCTGTCGGTCATCGACAAGGTGTCGCCGCGCCCGGTGGGCATGGGCGCGTCGGTGCTCAAGGAATGGACGGGCTTTGCCGTCAAGTACGCCTATGAGCAGGCCATCTCGCCCCAGCTGAAGTCGGAAGACAAGATGTTCTGGGCCATGCAACCCGTGACCGCGACCGAGGTGCGCCCCAACGGCGAGGTGGATCGCGAAGTGGCCAACGGCACCGCGTCCCGCTCGGCGTTTGAAGACACCTGGAACATGGTGGCGACCCGGGCCAAGCCGTGATCGCGCTACTGAGCAAGCCCGACCTGCCGCGGCGCCAGCGGCGCGCGCCACACGGTCGCCGCGCCAGCGTGCTACGGTAAAGCTCATGGCCTACCGCGCACTGCCCGCCCGCTGCCCAGGCCGCCCGGCCGTGGCGGCGCTTGCGATGGCCGCGGCGCTGGCCGGTTGCTGGGGCGACGATGCGGGCAAGCCGCCAGCCGCCCAGCCCGCTGCCCGATCCACTGCCTCCGCCGCCCCCGCTTCTGCCCCCGTGGTCGCCCGGGCCACGCCCACACCGATGGACAACCCCGACTTGCCCGCCTCTCTCAAACTCGATGCCGCGCTGAACGCCGACGCGCCCGCCGCCGTGCAATCGCTGGCGATGTCGGCGGCCGGTGCCGACGGCCAGGCGCTGGCGCAATGGGCGCGTGCGCGCTGGCAGGCCGCGGATGTCGATGCGCTGGCCCGCGTGCTGGTGCAGCTGGTGCTGGGCGCCGACTTGCAGCAAGACGCGGTGCAGCATTTCTCGGCCGCCACGCAGGCCGCCGACGGCAGCCCCAACTACGCGAACGCCGCTGCGCTGGGCTACTTCGTCGGCGCGCTGCAGTCGGGCCTGGACGCCGTGGCGCGCAATGCGGACGACCGCCGCGCGCTGGCCGTGCGGTTGCTGCGCAGCGCCGCGCGCCAGGCCGGTGTGGCCGAACCCACTGCCGCCCTGCCCGGCCCCGGCGCCCCCGCCGGTCAGCGCTGGGTGCGCCTGAACCTGTACCCGCTGCTCACGCCGCCCGCAGGCGCGTCGCCCGACGACGCCGACACCCTGCTGGAGCGCGCGGCGCTGCCGTTGGCGGCCACCCGCGTGCGCGCCAATGGCGAGCCCGATCTGGAAGTGGCCGTCGGCACGGCGCCGCAGATCGCCTTTCGCCACCGGCTGCGGGCCGTGCAGCGCGCCCAGCACGGATGAGCACCGCGCCGCCGCCCGCCCCAGCGCCCGAGCCAACGCCCGCAGCGCCCGCTGCTCCCTTGTGCGCCGCATGCCGCGTGCCGCTGCAGCGCGGCTTCATGCTGGACCTGGGCTACAACGACCAGGCCCGCGCCGCCGAATGGGTGGAAGGCGCGCCGCAGCCCAGCTTCTGGCGCGGGCTGCAGCTGGACGGGCGGCTGCGCCTGCCGGTGCAAAGCTGGCGCTGTCCGGCGTGCGGGCTGCTGGCGCAGTACGCGCACACGCCGCCCGCTGAGGCGCGCTGATTGGGGGTATGCGCTGCTTGCCAGCGCCGCCCATAATCGCGCCATCCCACCATCGACCGGCTGCCGCCCCGCGACGCAGCCCATCCGCCCATGACCGTCCTCATCCTCGGCTTGTTGCTGTTTCTGGGCGCGCACTCGGTTCGCATCGTGGCCGACGGCTGGCGCAGCCGCACGCTGGCCCGCTTGGGCGAAGGCGGCTGGAAGGGCGCCTATTCCGTCGTATCGCTGGTGGGCTTCGCGCTGATCATTTGGGGTTTTGGCCTGGCGCGCCAGCAGCCGGTGCTGGTCTGGTCGCCGCCCACGGCGATGCGCCACCTGAATGCGCTGTTCACCCTGCTGGCGTTCATCCTGGTGGCCGCCGCCTACGTGCCGCGCAACCAGATCAAGGCCCGGCTGCACCACCCGATGGTGCTGGGCGTGAAGCTGTGGGCCTTTGGCCACCTGCTGGCCACCGGCACGCTGGCCGACATGGTGCTGTTCGGTGCGTTCCTGCTGTGGGCCGTGCTGGACTTTCGCGCCGCCCGCCTGCGCGACCGTGCGCAAGGCACGGTCTACCCGCCCGGCACCGCCAGCGGCACCGTCGCAGCGGTGGTGGTGGGCGCCGTGGCCTGGGCGGTGTTTGCGTTATGGCTGCACGCGGCATGGATTGGCGTGGCGCCGCTGGGGCGCACGTTCTGAGTGGCGCTCGGCCGCTGATTTCCGATTGAAATATGGCGCCGGCGCTTGTACAGCCCGCGCCAGCAGCTATCCTTTTGGAAGTGATTGGCCTCCATTGAATTGAGAGAGCTGCACCCGCAACCCACCAGCCCTCAGAGCCGAGCGCAGCGATGGCCCGTTCGGCTTCCTGCCCTTCTGGATGCGCCTGGGTCGGGGTGTTGGCGGGGTGGCGGCTGCACCGCAGGATGCAGCCGCTTCGTGAACTGACTGGCCGCAGTTGTCCGAACGGAGCTGCGCAGCAGCGAAGTGAGTTCTGCGGCTCACCCCGCCAGCGCCCCGACCCAGGTTGCCCCGTAGCAAAGCGAAGGGGTCGCAGCCAGCAGGGTCGCCTTTTCTTTGCCTTCTTTCTTTTGACGAAGCAAAAGAAAGAAGGTCGGCCGCCGGGCCGAGACCCGGCCCCCGCCCTCAGCAACCCAAGGGAATATCAAAAAAGATAGCTGCCAGCGCAGGCAGGGCAAGCGCCACGGGCCAAAAACCCTTTCAACTAAACCGTCGCCAGCGCCTCAAACCCCTGCAACGCCTGCGGCACTTCTTCACTCAGCGCCACCTCGCTGACCTGCGCCTGCGGCGGCCCGCGCCGCGCCCAATCGACCAGCGCGTCCACCACCTCGGGCGCGCCTTGCACCCACGCCTGCACGCTGCCATCTGTGCGGTTGCGCACCCAGCCCACCGCGCCCAGGCGGCGCGCCTGTTCGACCATGCTGGCGCGGTAGTACACGCCTTGCACGCGCCCGCGAATGCGCAGCTGGCGCGCGACATCAGGCAGCTTGGACACGGGCGTGAAAGACATGTGCGGCATGATACGCAGCGACCGCTGCCGCACCGCGCCGGGCCCGACCGCGCCAGCAGAGCAGCCAGCGCCCTACGCCCTAACGAGACAAAGACACCCCAAAAGAAAGGCCGCCCCATGCTCCGCTGGTTCACCCGCCTGTTGCTGGCCCTCTTGGTGCTCGCCCTGCTGGGCACGGGCTGGGCCTTGTGGCGCTTTGACACCTACCGCGCGCCCGACCCGACCATCACCCCAGACCCTGCCGCGATGGCCTATTTCAAGGACGACTACACCGCCGCCCGCGCCGCCTTCCTGCAGCAGGGCGACGCGCTGGCCCGGCGTTACGCGCGGGTGGAGCGCCTGGCCATTCCCGTGGCCAGCGGACACCTGCGCGACCTGACGGTGGACGCGCTGTACGTGCCGGCGCAGCAAACGCCCCGGCGCCTGCTGATCCTGATCGCCGGCACGCACGGCGTGGAAGGCCCCGCCGGCAGCGCCGTGATGCGCCTGTTCATGAGCGAATTCATGAGCCCCGCCGCGCTGGCCGACACCGGCGTGCTGCTGCTGCACGGGCTGAACCCCTACGGCTTTGCCGCGCAGCGCCGCGTGACCGAGCAGAACATCGACCTGAACCGCAACGCCGCCCAGACGCCCGCGCTGTACCTGTCCGACAACGCCGGGTACCCGCTGGTGGACCCGCTGATCAACCCCACCGGCCCGGCCGACACAGGCGCCGCGCAGCACCGCTTCTTTCTGCTGCGCGCGGCGGCCATGCTGGTGCAGCACGGCATGGGCCCGCTGCGCCAGGCCGTGCTGCAAGGTCAGTACGCCAAGCCGCAGGGCATCTACTACGGCGGAAGCGCGCTGGCCCCGCAGCTGGAGGCGCTGGCGCCGCCCCTGCGCCGCATCATCAACGCGTACCCGCTGTCGATGACGCTGGACCTGCACACCGGCTACGGCGCCCGCGGGCAGCTGCACGTGTTCATGAACCCGCCTTCCGACCCGCGCGTGCGCCAGGCGCTGGAAGCGCTGTTCAACGGCCACCCGATCGACTGGGGCAGCGGGCAGGATTTCTACACCGTCACCGGCGACGTGGCGGGCTGGATCGGCTCGCTGCGCGACACCGGCACGCACCTGCCGGGCGTGTTCGAGTACGGCACCATGGACAGCCAGGGCACGCTGGGCGCCATCAAGTCGCTGCACATCGGCGTGCTGGAAAACCAGGGCGCGCAGTACGGCTACGCCAGCGACGCCCAGCGCGAGCGCATCCACCGCGACTACGTGGAGATGTTCAACCCCAGCTCGCCCGCATGGCGCACCCAGGTCATCGCCGACAGCCGCCGCCTGCTGACACAGGTGATGGCGCGCCTGCCGCAGCTGGGGCAGTAAGGCCGCAGCGCACAGAAGCGGCCGTGGCACGTTCGTCACCCACCCAGCCTGTCGCACCGCCTGCGCCGCCCGGGAGCGTGGCTGCAGATGAAACCGGCGGTGCTTTGCCCTCGGGCGCGCTAGCGACCCTGCCACCCACGCCGTCCACGCCAAGCGCCGGGCGCCCACCCCGCGCCACCCGCAAAGCGCTGCCCGTGATCAACCCCGCGCGCTGCACCGGCTGCGGCTGGTGCGTGGGCGTGTGCCCGCCGCACGTGCTCAGCCTGCACACGGCAGGCGGCCGCAAGACCAGCACGCTGGACGACGCCGCCGGCTGCACCGGTTGCGCGCTGTGCGCGGTGCGCTGCCCGTTTGATGCCATCGCCATGCGGCGGGTGGTGGCGCCACCAGCCTCACCACACCAGCGCAACTAAAACGATAGCTGCCAGCGCAGGCCCGGCGGGCGCTGGCTCGCGAAATTGCCGTGAAAGTAGCGGCGCTCGCCAGCCCCTGCAGGTGGACGGATGCGGTGGCGCATGGTGCGCACCACGCACGCATGGCATGTCACCCGTGTGTGACGGACATGTGACTAATTAACACTTTTGTGTGATCGACAAGCGCATGCATGGGCGCCAGGCGCGCCGGGCGGGCTGCCGTCGGCTATCTTGGCCGCACTAAGGGAGCTAACGATGACAAAACACTTGAAAACACACTGGCGCGCGTGCGGCCTGGCGCTGATCGCGGCCACCGCGCAACTGGCTTTCACGGCGCCCGTGCAAGCCCAAGCCGCCCCGGACACATTGGCCAAGGTCCGCAGCGAAGGCGTGATCCGCCTGGGTGTGCGCGACAACGCGGCGCCCTTCGCCTACGTGGACGCCAAGGGCAAGCCCGGCGGCTTTACGTGGGACGTGTGCCGCGCCATGGTCAAGAACCTGGAGGCCGAGCTGGGCCGCCCCATCGAGATCAAGGTGGTGCCCAACGCCTTTGCCGCGCCTTTTGATCTGCTCAAAGACGGGCGCATCGACATGCAATGCGGCGCCACCACGCACAGCGCCGAGCGCGCCAAGCAGGCCGATTTCTCCAACACCTTCTTCGTGTCGGGCATCGCCGTGGCCTACCGCAAGGAAGACGTGCAGTACGCCAACCCGCTGAAGTTCGGGCGCGTGGCGGTGCTGGCCAATTCGACGGCGGCCAAGATCATGGAGCGCCGCATGGGCGCCAAAGGCTCGGCCTCGATCGACACCATGGTGCCGGTCAAGAGCTATGAGGAAGGCGTGGCCAAGCTCAAGGCGAAAGAGGCCGACACGCTGTTTGCCGACAGCGTGCTGATTCCGCTGGACCCGGCCATCGACCGCCGCCGCTCGCTGGAGACGGTGGAGCCCTACGCGCTGATGATGCGCAAGGGCGACCGCGCCTTTGTCGACGCGGTGGACCGCGCGCTGATGAAGGTGCTGAGCGGCCCGCAGGCGCGCCAGTTCGCCACCGACGCCAAGCTGGACGGCCGCCTGAACGTCCTGACCCCCGAAGCGTGGCGCCGCGGATCGAAAGAACCCGCGCCGCAGATGTACTGACGCGCCACCCCGCAGGAGCGCGCGGGCGGCTGAGGCCCGCGCCATCGCGATGGGTGTGAGAGGACAAGACCAAGCAAGACCCAGCAAGACCAAGGCCGGGCCGGGCCGGACGGGGCGCAGCGGCGCAAGCGAGCGCCCTGCCCGCATGCGCCGGGCGTTGCGGCATTCAGCCCGCCAGCGCATTCATCAAAATTGATAGCTGCTTGCGCAGGTGGGGCGGGCGCAAGCGCTGCGAAAGGCCGATAATCGCGGGATGCCTTCGCAAGACACCCTCAGCACCCTGGACACCACCCGCACCGACGGCCGCCGCATTCGCGCGGTGCGTCCGCTGCTCACCCCCGCCATCCTGCAGGAATGGCTGCCCGCCCCCGAAGCCGCGCAGGATCTGGTCGAAGCCAGCCGCCACGCCATCTCGCGCGTGTTGCACGGGCAGGACGACCGGCTGGTCGTCGTCGTCGGGCCGTGCTCCATCCACGACCACGCGCAGGCGATGGATTACGCCCAGCGCCTGGCCGTGCAGGCGCAGCGCCACGCCGGCGAGCTGCTGACGGTGATGCGCGTGTACTTTGAAAAGCCGCGCACCACCGTGGGCTGGAAGGGCTACATCAACGACCCGGGCATGGACGGCAGCTACGCCATCAACGAAGGGCTGCAAAAGGCGCGCCGCCTGCTGCTGGACGTATCGGCCCTGGGCCTGCCGGTGGGTTGCGAGTTTCTGGACCTGCTCAGTCCGCAGTTCGTGACCGACCTGGTCAGCTGGGGCGCCATTGGCGCGCGCACCACCGAAAGCCAGAGCCACCGCCAGCTGGCCAGCGGCCTGAGCTGCCCGGTGGGCTTCAAGAACGGCACCGACGGCGGCGTGAAAGTGGCGGCCGACGCCATCCTGGCGGCGCAAGCGCCCCACGCCTTCCTGGGCCTGACCAAGATGGGCCAGGCGGCGATTTTCGACACGCGCGGCAACCCCGACTGCCACATCATCCTGCGCGGCGGCAAGGCGCCCAACTATTCCAAAGCGGATGTCGATGCGGCTTGCGAGCTGCTGAAAAAGGCCGGCCTGCGCGAACAGGTGATGATCGACCTGTCGCACGCCAACAGCAGCAAGCAGCACGCGCGCCAGATCGTGGTGGCCGAGGACGTGGCCGCGCAGGTGGCCGCGGGCGACGCGCGCATCATGGGCGTGATGATCGAAAGCCACCTCGAAGAAGGCCGCCAGGACATCGTGCCCGGCCAGCCGCTCAAACACGGCGTGTCGGTGACCGACGCGTGCATCAGCTTCGACCAGACCGTGCCGGTGCTGGACGGGCTGGCGCAGGCGGTGAAAGCCCGGCGCGCTTTGAAAGGCTGAGTGGCGCTGATTCGTTGCAGGCGGCTTTGGCGGCGCTGACCGTGGGCCGCCGCTGCGGGGCGGCCGCTTGCGGGCAGCGGCGATATCAGCTGGCCGCCGTCACAAACGGTTCAAGCGCGCTTCATGGGCGCTGCGCCAACGACCGTGCGCCAAGGCGGCATAAGGCCCCAAGGCCTGCGCTGCGCCAGCAGCCGCAAGGGGCGCAACCAGCAGGGCGCGCCACACTTCTTTTTTGATAGCTGCTGGCGCTTATCTACCGTGCGCTGCAGCCCAATTTAACTACAAATAGCCCGCGCGCCACTCAAGCGCGCCAGGCGAAGCCGCCGCGCCTCAGCGACGGCGCGGGCCGCCGCCACCGCCGTCGTTGCGGCGCTCCAGGTGGCGGAAGCTGATGCGGCCCTTGGTCAGGTCGTAGGGCGACAGCTCCAGCGTCACGCGGTCACCCGCCAGGATGCGGATGTGGTTCTTCTTCATCTTGCCGGCGGAATAGGCCACCAGCTCGTGCCCGTTGTCCAGCGTCACGCGAAAACGCGTGTCGGGCAACACCTCGTTGACGATGCCTTGCATCTCGATCAGTTCTTCCTTGGCCATGCGGCTCCTTCCATTTGACTTGTTCGGTTGCGCGGGCGGCCCACTCCCATGAGCCGCCCGGCGCGAAGGGCTGGCCCCGTCGGTCGGGGCGCGCGGCGGACGCGCACTGCGCGGCCCGTCGCTGACAATCTTTGTGTGCCTTCGGCGGGCGTTGCCCGCACGCCGATGCGGCTTGATGCACTGCCCAGGGCCTTCAGCGCGCCACCGCGTTGAGCGAGACAGCGCGGACTGACTGAACCTGAACCGCTAGGCGATGCCCGCTGCGCCAAGACCGCCAGCGCCATCCGGGCGCCGCGCCCGGCGCCTTCACGCCCACCGCGCCATCAGCGCGTCTGCGCTCACCCGCACCCGCATCCCGCCAGATGCTTCCAAGCCCCACGCCGCTGCGCTGCCACCGGCATGGCCCAAAGCCCACCTGCACACCCTTGCACAACCCTCTGCGCGCACCACTGCGCCCGCAAAGGTAACCGCGCATTTTACTGGCCAGCACATTTTTTCGCCAGTTGCAAGCGGCTGCGCGCGCCCTGGCGTTGCGCGTGGCCTGCAAACCAGGCGGTCGGCCGTTCGGCCCGGGCTGCGTGGGCGCTGGGGGCTGGCCTGCCGCGCTGTGCTGGTTCACGCGGCTTTCACAAACCGTTTGCTGGCGCTGTCTATTTGTAATGTGAGTACCCATTCACATGGTTACATCGCCAACATTTCTGCCCGCCATGTAACGCGATTGGCCGCCAAACTTGGCCCCGTGTTCCACCAAACCGAAAGGTTGTCACGCATGACCCAACGCAATCTGCGCACTGTGCCCGCCGCCCTGTTGATGACCACCGCGTTGTCCTGGAGCTTGCCGACACTGGCCCAGACCGGCAGCGCCACCGGCGCCGCGCCGTCGCGTTCCGCCAGTTCCACCGCACCGGCCGCCGGCCGCAGCGGCGGCAGTGGCCTGCACCCCGGCACCACCTTGGCCCCCGGCGCTGCCGCGGCCGGCACCTCCACAGGCAGGCCGCCCGCGACCATGGGCACCGCGCCCGCCGCGGGGGGCACCAACAGCACCGGCGCCCCATCGGGGTCGGGCAGCGGCGGCTTGCCGCCAGGCTTTGAGCCCGCGATGCCCGGCGCCAAGAGCAGCGCACCCGCCGCCCCCAACGCGGGCGGCAGCTACCAGGCGCCCGGCGCGCGCCCCTGAAGCGGCGGCGTTTCTGACAGCGCGGCGCGGGCCGCAGCACCCCACGGTGCACGTCCGTCGCCTGGTGGCATGCCGCAACGCACCGCCGCCAGCGCCGCGCCTGAAGCGCGCCACTTCGCCAATCGGTCACTCCGTCACGCCAACCCCGGCCCACCGGCTGTCCTCAGCAGCAAGTGGGCCGGGGTTCTTTTTTATGGGACTGGAGCAAGCGGGGGCTGCAAAGCGCAGCCGCTGGCACGCCGCATGGGAGCATGGCATCCAGATGTCAGATTGCCGGATAGAGCATCAAAATGCCATCCAGCGCTCGCCGCACCTGCGCTGGCAGCTACTCAATAGATAGCAAAATTCTGGTGAAGATCAGCCCATCGGCGCATGCAACGGCGCGATGCTGACCGCGCTGCGTTGGCCTCACGCGCCCGCGCCGCGCCCAATCAATCTTCGCTGCGCTCTTCCACCATGCGCGCGGGCTTGGACGCCGCGCGCCTTGGCGTGGCGGGCTTGGTGGCAGCCGCCTTGGGCGCTTCTTCGGCCAGCTTGGGCGCCGGGCCGCAGCGCGCGTCGCGGAACTGGCCGCGCAGGTTGCCCAGGTGGGTGGAGATCTGGTCCAGCACCGGCGGCGGCAGCGGCTGCTGAAACTCGAAGTTCAGCCGTTCGATCTCGGCCGTCCAGTAGCCGCACATCGACGCGTGCGCCGAAGGGTCGTGCCCCGTGGCGTCCAGCAGCACCGGGCGCGCCACCTGCACCGCGCCGCCGTCACCGGCCGAGCCCGTCACGCCGTTGGCGTCGGTGCCCGTCACCGCCGCCTGCACGGTGCTGGCCGGCTCAGGCGTGGCGCCGGGCGGGCACGCCGTGTTGGTGTACGTCACCTGCCCGTCCACCACGCATTTGTTCACGCCCTCCAACCCCGCCACCTGACCGGCCGCGCGCGCGCCCGAAGCCGCCTTCTGCGCCGCGGGTGCCTGCACCGTGCGCGGCACCGTGATCGGCGGGGGCAGCGCCGTCGGGTCGGCCGGGGGCGCGTCGGCAGAAGAGGACTGCAGCGCCGAGCCCGAAGCCACCGCGCGCCGCTTGGCCACGTCGTCGATGAACCACATGTAGCCGCGCCACGCGCCCACCACCAGCAGCACCAGCGCAATGCCGGTGATCACCCAGCGCAAGGCGCCCATGCCCGAATCCAGCTCGGGCGGCATCAACGGGCGGTCGGCCGGATCGGCCACAGGGTCCTGGTTCATGGCGGTGATGGTAGATCCGGCGCGGGGCACCGGGGTCTCGGGATGATACCGGGGCGTCACCGTGAGCCGGTGTTGGGGGCGAGAGGCGCTGCGGCGGGCAGCTGGCTCACAAGGGCGCGCGGATGGTGCGCCGTTACAGGCGCTCGGACGATGGCAGAGGTCGCGTTCCTGCCTGTTTGTCATCGGTGTGGGTAGTCATCCGGCGTCCAACACCTAACCCACGATCTAACCGCTTACCGAAGACAGTCCGCTTGAGCGCCGAGTCGGAGACTACTTTTTGCCTTTGGCCTGCGACAGGGCGCTCCCTGCTGCTGATTTTGCGGCCGCGCTGCTTCGGCCATCGCGCAGCACTTTGGATGCGGCGGTAGCCGCGCGCGCAGATGTTTGCTCCTTAGGTGCGCCCTTTTGAGTAAGAGCACTTCCTGCGGCCGTTCTGGAAGCCGCGCCGGTGGACTTACTAGTGAGAACGTTTGATGCAGACGATGCGGCTTTGGAACCGGTGGTTTTAGTAACCATTGACATTCCTTGAAGAACTTATAACGGAAACGCTAAGCCTACCGCCGAAGGCGGGTCGGTTTGAGTGCTAGGGTAGCGCTAGTTTTAGGGACGCTTGGCATCGGCAAGGGCCTTAACTAATTCCGGCGTGACCTCGGTGGAGGGGCCATTGCGAGAAAGAAGCGCACCAATAATTCCTTGAATAACGCCCGAGCGTTCTGCCTCAGGTATATAACCAAGCAAGCTCAGCGTGAACAACGTTTCTTGGTTGCGAATTAGTTTCTCATAGAAAATATTTAGCTGCTTTAGATTTCTGCTGTAGACATAGAAAAAACCAGCGCTTATGAACTGTGTGAGAACTCCCGCCGCTGCAGCAGTGACTGAAATTGCCGTGTTATTTTCTGCAAGGGCAAGGCCGATTCCAAATATTAATACCAACAAGCCGACAATGAGAGCAGCTAGGCTTGACCAGAAGCTCCACTTTACATGCGTTTGATTTGTTTTGTAGTAGGCGTCTATGTAAGCTTGGTTTTTTGCAGAATCCATAAATGGCACCTAGGTAAAAATGGACGATATGCTGCAGCCAAAAGCAGCCGCACAAACAACGCGAAAATCACACTCACTCCACAGAGCCGCCTTCCCACGTTTAGGAAAACCTAAAGCCTTGCGGATGGAACCGCCTTGTTCCGGTCGAAGTGCCCTACCCGCGTGATGGCATACACGCGATTCCACCTCAGTCCATCTTAGCCGCCAGCTTCACGCTTTCAACCCGCTGAGACGCGGCCTGGCCCGCCAAAACCTCCCCAGGCTCCTCGGCGCGTTCCGCCCCCACGCGCCCCGCCGCCACCAACCACTGCGCCCGCTCCTGTGTCAGTTGCGCCGCCAGCGCGCGCCGGGTGCGGATGGGCACGCCGCGCACCTGTTCGGCGATCCAGATCAGGCGGTTGCGGTCCACGCTGCCTTCGCTGGCCCAGCGGTTGGCCTCGCGCTGGGGGTTGCGCAGCATGGCGGCCAAGGTGACGGCTTGGCGGGGGCTTAGGCGGCGGGCGGGCAGCTTGAACCAGTGCTGGGCGGCGGCTTCGGCGCCGCAGAGGGCGCGTTGCGCGGGCGGGCCATCGGCGCGTTCGCCCCAGGGGGCCAGGTTCAGGTACAGCTGCAGGATGCGGGCCTTGCCCAGGGTTTGTTCCATCTCTACGGCGTAGAGCAGTTCGCGCAGCTTGCGTTGCAGGGTGCGGTCGCCCCCGGCCACCATCAGTTTGGCCAGCTGCTGGGTGAGCGTGCTGCCGCCGCCATGGACGGCACCGGTGCGCAGGTTGCCTTGCCAGTTGTGCAGCAGGGCGGGCAGGTCGTAGCCGGGGTGTTCGTAGAAGTTCTGGTCTTCAGCGGCCAGCACGGCGCGGGCCAGCCAGCCGCGCGGGTCGTGTTGCACGGTGGGGCCGCAGGCGGCGCGCAGGTGCGCCCATTCGGCGGTGCCCAGGCCTTGCACCGCAAACCCCGTCAGCACGGGGTGGATTTGCAGCTGGCGCTCTGGCAGCGTGAGTTCGGCCGACAAGGCCAGCGTGCCATCGACCTGAATGCTGCGCAGCTCGGGCAAATCGGGGCCGACCAGCGCCAGCCAGTCGCGAACGGGGGCGTCTTGCCAGCGCAGGGCCACTTGCCAGCCGGCGCCGCGCCGTTCAGCCTGCCAGCGGGCGCTGAGCACGGGGCGCGCGCCGTTGGCGGCCTCGGCGCCCAGCAGCAGGCGGCCTTGCAGGTGCTGGCCGTTGGTGTCGGTGATGCTGCGCGACAGGGCCAGTTGCGCGGCGGGCAAGGTGAGGGCAGCCTGCCCCGCGCCCGCGGGCAGCGGCAGGGTGCAGGGCTC